>CALQEM020000008.1:0-33107 GCA_943329595.2 Bifidobacterium breve | reverse complement strand
TCGACCTCGAGGTCGAGCACATTGGCGAGTTCCTTGCGCACCATGAAGGGCGACTGCGTGGTGACCCACACCTCAAGCACCGAAGCCTCGGGGTCCCACCGAGCAACGACGCTGCTGGTCTCCATACAGGCATGGGTCTGCCGGCCGAATCGGAATGTGCCACTGGCCGTGACGGCCGCCGTACGCGAGTCGTCGGGAGCGCCCCACTCGCGGTGGGTCGACAGCGAGACGTTGCCCCCGGGGTGGATCGGCAGGGCCTCGGGCGCAACAGCTTCGGCCATGGTGGTGGCGGCCCGCAGCACCTCGAACCGCACCGCCACCTCGCGCATCGCAGCATCGGCCGCCTCAAGGGTTTCGGCGGCGACGCCGGCGATCTCCTCGCCCACGAAGCGCACCACATCGGAGGCCAGAACTCTCCGGTCGGACAGCGGACCGCCGTGATGGATGTACGTGCGATCAGGAAGATCAGCGGCGGTGACCACCGCGACAACCCCAGGAATTCGCCGCGCACCGTCGGTGTCGATGCTCAGGATTCGCCCGTGCGGAATGGGACTGCGCACGATGCGCGCGAACAGCATGTTCGGCAGCACGACGTCGCCCGAGTACACCGAAGCGCCCGTTGACTTCTGCGGCCAGTCGATATTGGGAACCCGCTGCCCAATGGGCGACACCCGGGTGCCCTCGCGCAGCGCGGTCATGAGGCCGCCTCTCGGAGGGCTGCGATGATTCCGACGTACCCGGTGCAGCGGCAGATATTGCCGCTCATCGCGCTTCTGAGGTCGGCGTCGTCATCGGGCAGCCCCTCACGCAGCAGCGCGGTTCCTCGCACGATCTGCCCCGGGGTGCAGAATCCGCACTGCAGCGCGCCATGCTGGGCGAAGGCGCTGCGCAGCCGCTCAGACTCCGCACTGACTCCCTCGATTGTCTCCACGTGCCCGCTCACCCGAGCGGCCAGCGTGATGCACGACAGCACTGCGCGACCATCGATGAGTACCGTGCACGCCCCGCACTCGCCTCGCCCGCACGACTCCTTGGTGCCGAGCAGGCCGAGCCTGTCGCGAAGAACGTCGAGTAGTCGCGCGTCGGGCGCGAGACCATCGATCTCAATCGGGCCCGAACTATTGACGTTTAGGACCACGCTGTCGTTAGTCACTGAGTACTCCTCGTGGTGAGGCAGCCCTCGGCTTGGGCTGCCCAGTGCAGTAGGTCGAGATCACGATACGGAGAGGCGACCAGCTGCACCGCCGTAGGGATTCCGTCGCGCGAGAGTCCGGCCGGAAGAGTAATCGCCGGGCACCCGCTGGTGAGGTTGAACGGCACGGTGAACGCCACGATCCATCGATCATCCTGCTCGCGCCCATTCACGGTCGGGCCATGGTCGATGAAGTGGTCGCCCGCCTCGGGCGCCGGCATCTGCAGGGTCGGCATGAGAATCAGGTCGGCCTCGGCCAAGATCGCGCCAATTCCCCGGTGTAGCTCAGCCGCCTCCGTTCGCGCCTGAACGGTGAAGTCGAGGTTGGCAGTCACCCTCGACACCGACTCGACGAAAGCGCGGGTGAGGTCGCTCACCTCTCCACCCGCCTCGATCACCGAACGCGCCAGCGGTGCGTACACGGCACCGAACGCCAACTGCGTCGCTCGGAACAGACGGCCGAAGTCCCACGGGAAGCGCACCTCATGCACCTCCGCCCCCTCACCCGCGAAGGATGCGGCAGCAGCACGAAGATCACGCTCAACGTCGTGGTCAAGATCGAGGCCGTCCATCCCGGTGATCAGCGCGATTCGCAGACCGCCGAGATCAGTGCCGGTGGCCGGAAGCGGCACGCGTCCGGCGAGCTGTGACGCATCGGGGCGTGCCATGAGCTCGAACATCATGCGCACATCGGCCACGGTTCGACCCATGGGCCCGTTGTGGCCGTTGATGTCGAGGTAGCCGGGAGGCGCCGAGGGCACCACCCCGTGCGACGGCTTCAGCCCCACCACTCCGCACGCCGCGGCTGGCATACGCAGCGAGCCGGCAGAGTCGGTTCCCTGCGCCAGCGGCGCCGCGAAGGTCGCCAGCGCGGCGGCCGCTCCCCCCGATGAGCCCGCCGTGCTGAATGCCGTGTTCCACGGATTGAGCGTCTCGCCGAAGAGCAGGTTGTCGGTCACCGAGGCGCACCCGAACTCGGGAGTGTTAGTGCGGGCGAAGGGAATGGCTCCCGCCTCGATCAGCGGAGCGATCGAAGGGTCGGTCACCGTCGCGACGACATCCTTAAGGAAGAGGCTTCCGAGGGTGTGCGGCTGGCCAGCGACGGCGGTGAGCTCCTTGACCGCGAGCGGGATGCCCTCGAGGGGGCGCGCCCGACCCTGCTCAATGCGTCGCGCACTCTCGTGTGCCTGGCTCATCGCATCCTCGTGAAAGAGGTGGGTGAAGGGGTTGATGACAGCCTGCACCACATCGGCCCGCTCGAGAGTCGCGCGCATGAGGTCGACGGGCGACAGGTCTCCCCGCGCCATCGCCGACACCATGTCGACCGCATCCCCAGCGCACGGATCAGCACTGTCGAGCTGGCGGTTGAGTGCGCATTGGCGAAGATCCACAGCGTAATCCTGTCATTCGTCATACAAACATTCAAGGGTATTCGTAATACAATCTCGCTATGCTTCTGGCCTGACGCTGGGCGCATCGAACGGCACACACTGACGGAGGAGACATGAGACACGGTCGACTTCCATGGCCCCTACCTGAGGAGCTCAGCGAGCAGGCCGCGCGCGTTCACGAGGCGATCACGGGCGGACCCCGGGCCAGCGGGCCCCGGCTCTTCCAGATCGCCACCACTGAGGGCCGTCTCGAGGGACCCTTCAACTCCATGCTGGTAGCCCCCGAGGTGGGGTGGGCGCTGCAGGAGCTCGGAGCGGCGATTCGCTACCGAACGAGCCTGGCCCACCGCACACGCGAGGTCGCTATCCTTGCCCTCGCCAGCCAGCGCAGCAGCGACTACGAGGCGTATGCGCACGAGGCGGTGGGTGCCGCCCAAGGCCTCACTCCCGAGGAGCTGGCCGCACTGCGCGCTGGCACGGCTCCTGAGTCGCTGAGCGAGGAAGAGCGCCTGGTGCACCAGACGTGTCGGTCCCTCCTGACGAGTCGATCACTGTCAGACTCCGACTACCAAGCAGCGGTTGCGGTTCTCGGTGAGACGGCACTGATGGAGGTGGTGATGCTGGTGGGTTATTACGACTCACTCGACCTCATGATGAGTGCCTTCCAGGCGCCACTTCCCGCCGGCGTCGACCCCTTCTTCGCCCACCCCGCCGCGAGCGAGTCGGACGGCACGTGATGGCTCGACAGCGGAACGACTCCCTCGAGCCCGCAGTAACCCCGGTAACCCCGGTGTTCGACCCCGAGGGCCAACTCCCCCGAGTCGGGCAGGGCTCACTCACCGAACAGACCACCCGCGCCCTGCTCGACGCGATTCTCGAGCGTCGCTTTACCGATGACCGTCTGCCCGCCGAGCCAGAACTCGCCGAGATGCTCAACGTGAGCCGCACCACCATTCGCGCGGCCCTCCAGTCACTCGAACGGCTCGGCATGCTCAGCCGGGCCCCCGGTCGCGGCACCGTGATCCGTCCGCACGTGGGCCGAGAGAGCATCATCCTGCAGCGACTCATCGGCTTCCGCGACATGCTGGGCCAGCAGCACGCCAGTGTCGTGGTCGAGGGCAGTTACTGGGTCGAGCCGCGGGCGACGCCCGAGGCAGCGGCCGAGCTCGGCATTCCTGTCGAGACTCCCGTGGTGGCATCAGCGAAGACGTTCCTTGCCGACGGCGGGCCAGCCATCTACATCCGCGACCAAATTCCACTGTCATACGTGTCGGCCGAGACCCAGGAGATCCTGCGCGACGGGGGCACCTACCAGTTCACCGACTCGATCTTCAGGTTTAGCACCACCTGGCCCGGGCGCGAGATCGACCACGCCGTGGTGGAGATCGCCCCCCGCTCGGTGCCCGACGACCCCGACTTTCCCCTCGACCTGCCCCCCGGCACCGCCTACATACTTCTGCTCGAGACGCACTACACCACGCTCGGCGAACCGGTCGCGTTCACCGAGGTGCACGTCGACGACAACTTCGTTCGGTTTCACGTTGTCCGACATTACTGAGCCGGTGTTGGGCACCGCCGTCGTCACCGGTGGTGCCGCCGGCCTCGGCCGTGCCTTCGCGGTCGCCCTCGCTCAGGCCGGGCACGCCGTGGCGATCCTCGACCTCGCCGAGGCCTCCGAGACCCTGGCCGAGGTCAACGCCCAGGGGGTTCCTTCGCTCAGTCGCGTCGGTGATGCCAGTGACCCGGCCGCCGTTACCGACTTCGCCGCCGACGTGCGACGGGAGCTGCCTCCGGTACGCGTGGTGGTGAACAACGTGGGCATCTCGCCCTACGCTCCGTTCGTCGACACCGACCTCAACCTCTGGCACCGCGTGATGCGCGTCAACCTCGACAGCATGTACCTCGTGACCCAGGCCTTCCTGCCTGACCTGCTTGCCCACGGGGCCGGCCGAGTCGTCAACCTCACCTCCACCGTGGTGTGGGACTCGCAGGCGCGCGACATGGTGGCCTACGGAACCAGCAAGGCCGCCGTGGTCGGATTCACCCGCGCACTGGCGGGCGAGGTCGGAGCCCACGGGGTCACGGTCAATGCGATCGCCCCCGGAATCGTGCTCACGCCCGACATCGTGGCGCGGGTTCCTGCCGAGCGCCTCGAGACGTACCGGGGGAGACAGGCCGTTCCGGTGCTCGCCCACCCGTCGGACTTCACGTCGGCGCTGCTCTTTCTGGTGTCACCCGCGTCGAGTCAGGTCACCGGCACTGTCTTGCCCATCAACGGCGGCCGGGTGCTGCTGTGACCGTGGTGCGCGGGGTCAGGGCCGCAGACCATGTGGGCCTCAGCGTGCCGAACCTCGACCAGGCCGTGCGCTTCTTCGTCGACGTGCTGGGGGCTGAGGAGCTCTTTCGGCACGGCCCCTACGGGGTGTCGCCCGAGCGCAGCGTTCGCCAGTTCGCCCGGCACCCCGACTCAACGGTCGACGGCATCGCGATGCTTCGCCTGGGCCCTCTCAACATCGAGCTGCTGCAGTACAGCTCCCCCGACCAGCGCACTGAGTGGCCGTCGACCTCCGATCACGGCGGCCACCACGTGGCGTTCTATGTCGACGACCTCGACGCAGCGGTGGCCGACCTCCGCGAGGCGGGTGTGGAGGTGCTCGGAGACCCGATGGACCTGGCCGGGCCCGAGGCCGGCCCGGGCAACCGGTTCATCTTCTTTCGAGCGCCCTGGGGGCTGTTCCTCGAACTTCTGTCGTACCCGGGTGGCAAGGCCTACGAGAGTCAGACCGATCGTCGACTCTTCGATCCCCGCACGGTCGAGCCCGAACCCGAGCCCGAACCCGAACTACGACTCGGGTCGTGACTCGGGGCGCAGCGGAGCAAGCCTGCGCAGCACTGCTGCCCGGCCTCCTGGCGGCAGGTGCCTCACGGTCTCAACCAGCGCACGGTATCGACGGCCCGGCACGCACACCGACCTGCCAGCGTCGAGTGCGTCGAGCGAGTCGCGGGCCACCTCGGCGGGGTCGAGCCACATCCAGGGCTGTACCCCGGAAGCATTGGTGCCACTGCGGGCATGGAACTCGGTGCGGGTGAAGCCCGGCGACACGGCCAGCACCCGAACGCCAGTGCCGGCCAGTCGCGCAGCGAGTCCGAGGGTTGCCGAGAGCACCCACGCCTTCGACGCCGCGTAGGTGCCAGCCGACCAGTAGGCCGCGGTGGAAGAGATCATCACGATTCCGCCCGTGCCACGCGCGCGCATGGAATGAGCGGCCGCGTGGCTCAGGCGCAGCGCCGACAGTACGTTCAGCCGCAGCATTGCCTCCTCCTCGGCGAGCGGCGCCTCAGGGAAGGGCGCGGTGGTTCCCATTCCTGCCGCATGAACCAGCAGTTCGACGGGATCGACGTCACTGGCAAGTCGTTCGCACACGAGACTCATGCCCTCGTCGGTCGATAGGTCGGCCACGAACGAGGAGTGCTCGCCGCCCGGGAGCGCCGCAGTCGTGGAGGACAGCCGATCGGGGTCGCGGGCTACCAGAATGATGCTCCAGCCCCTGCGTGCCAACTCGGCCGCGAAGGCGGCCCCGATACCCGAGGTGGCTCCGGTCACGAGCGCCAAGCGCTGGCCGGTCATCGCAGACGCAGCCCGCCGTCGGGGCGCAGCACCTCTCCGGTGAGGGTCCGAGCCGCAGGCGATGCCAGCCACAGGTAGAGCTCGGCGAGTTCCGCCGGCTCCATCACCGTGCCCAGCGCATTCCTCGACCTGATGAGGTCGCGCTTGGCATCGGCGTCGTCGAAGAGCGGGCGGCCCGTGCCGTCGGCCCCGACAGCATGGAGTGACGTGATGACGCCACCGGGCGCCACCGCGTTGACCCGAACCTCCGGAGCCAACGCCCGAGCGGTCCAGCCCAGAACACCGAGTCCGGCGTGCTTGGCGGCGGTATAGGCGATGCCAGCACCGGTTTGCCCTGCGAGAAAGGCCGCGTCTGACAAGGTCATCACGATGGAGCCACGACGCTCGCGCAGCGACTCTGACGCCGCCTGAATGGCGAGAACGTACCCCACAACGTCGACGTCGAAGACCGAGCGCATGACAGCCGCGAGGTCGTCGGGGTCGCGAGAGAGGTCAGCACCACCGTCGTGGATTCCGGCATTGGCGATGAGCACGTCGACGCCACCCAGCGCCTCGCAGGCCGCTTCAACAGCACGTCGGTGATCGTCGGGCACCCTCACATCGCCCACCACCGAGCACTGGGCCGCCGGGGACGGGCTATGGCCGAGGCTCACCACGTGGTCACCGGCAGCCACGAAGGCCGCGGTGATTGCGAGCCCAATGCCCGAGGCCCCGCCGGTCACCACCACGCTGCGCTGCGGCATGTCTGCCTCTCGGTAGGAGTCTTGTGGTCAGTCGAACGTGCGCGGCCCGGCGTCGCGCACCAGTTGCATCGTGGTGCAGCGGATTCCGCCGCCGTACTTAATGACCTCATCGTACGGAACCTCGATCACCTCAATCCCCTGCTCCTGCACGAGTCGCTTGGTGCGAGGCGCGCCGCTGGGCATGATGACCAGCCCCGGCTCGACCGTGATCATGTTCACCGGCGCGAGCGACTCCTGCTCACCTCGATCGGCCTCGATCAGCGTGTAGCCGATGGAGTGCAGGTGGCGCAGAGTCTCGAAGTCGCACCAGGGCGGGTACACCAGCGCGAGCTTCGGGCCGAGGGGTGCGATCCACATGTCGGCGTGCATCCAGCCGAAGATCTCGGGGTGGTAGCCGTGCAGCGGGCCCGGGGAGCGCGCGGCCCACACCTGGTAGCCGGCCCGCTCGAGAATTGGTCGCACCTGCTCAAGCCCGTCGGCATTGCAGTCCTGGCTCAGCATCGCCACGATGAAGTCGTCTGACATACGGGTGAAGGCGCCGCCCTCGCACACCCCACGTCCGTGCACGGTGTAAAGAATGGGGCAGTTAATCGACTGCAGGTACTGGGAGATGTAGCGCGAGCGGCCGCGCCAGTACGGTGCACCCTCCCGCGCGATGATCGCTCCCCCATTGATGACGAAGCCGGCCGCCGCCGACACCGCGCGCTTCAGCGGGCCGTAGGCCGACCGAGGCGACTCGGGATACTCGAATACACGAACGTCGATGTCGAGCGCCCGGTAGGCAGCCATCAGGCCCGCGTGCTGCTCCTGCATCAACTCAAGGTTGGGAAGGTTACCGCCGTAGAGAAAGAACGAGCGGTCCTTGTCGTACTCGGGAAGCACCTCGACCTCCGTCGGGGGGCTCATGGCCACTTCGCGGAGCCGGCCAATGCCCTGGGCTCCCCACCGCTGGCCCCACACCGCCTCGATCTCGTCGAGGAAGTCGACCTCGTCGTGGTAGCCGAGGTACTGGGGTGGAGATCCTGGCCGGTAGGCCGGAATGGTATCGAAGTCGAAGTTGGCCGACCCCGTGTCTCCGTCCCTGTCAGACATGTCCACGTCAGCACACTCCTTCGAGAAAGGGTTGAGGTCGGGGCGCACGCATGAACGCGCGCCCCGACCTCAACAACTATCGGTGAGCTAGGACGCCGGAATGGCGCTCGGGTCCTTGCCGCTGATCTGGTCGGGCGTCAGCGTCGCTGCGTTCGCGGCGTCGATGAACAAGCCGGGCGTCAACACGTAGTGCGAAACCGGCATCTTGCCGCAGGCCGCGTCGAGCGCAGTGGCGAAGGCCACCTCGCCCCACGTGTAGGCCAGGTACGACAGGGTCAGGGTGTACTTGCCCTGCTTTACCAGCTCCACAGCGTCGGCCTGAGCGTCCCAGCCGGCGGTGTAGATCTTGGATGTGTCAAGACCGGCACCCTCGATTGCCTTGACGACGCCGACACCGATGTTGTCGGTGCTGCTCATGATGCCCTTGACGTTCGGGTTCTTGGTGAGCAGCGAGGTGGTCACGTCGATAGCCTTAGCCGTCGAGAGATCCTCGTCGACACCGGTGGCAACGACCTTCACGTCAGGGTGCTTCGCGAGCGCAGCATCCCAGCCCATCTGCTGCAGCTGCACGAACGAGATCTGCGGGGGACCCGAGACGATGATGATGTCGCCCTTGCCTCCGATGCCCTCGATCAGCTTCTCCATGGTCTGCTCGGCGTAGGCGACTAGGTCGGCACCCACGAAAGCGTCCTCGTCAGCGTCGGCAACCTTGTTTCCAGCCGAGATCATCTTGACTCCAGCGTCACGAGCCGCCTTGTAGGCGGGCACCATGGCAGTGGCGTCGACCGGCGAGGCAATGATCGCCTTGACGCCCTGCGTAACGAAGTTGTTGATCTGGTTGGTCTGCGTCTCGGCGGCGCCGTTGGCGTCGGCGAACGTGACCTTGACTCCGGCCTTGTCCGCAGCCGCCTGCACACCCTCGTGCATGGTTGCGTAGATCGGGATGCGCTCGGTGTAGAAACTGACACCAATGGTGGCATCACATGCTGCCGGGGCACTGCTGCTCGCCGGGGCGCTGCTGCTCGCCGGGGCGCTGCTGGATGCGGCTGCCGAGGTGGTGCTGGCACCGCCCCCGGATGAGCCACAGGCCGTCAGGAGGCCAGCTGCGGCTACCACGGAGAGGACCGCCGTCTTTCGTCTACTTAGATACACGAGTTCTCCTCTGTCGATCCATGAGGGGTGGTGCATCCCCGCGCCGGTTGCGCGAGGAAATCTGGGGTTATCGTCGTCGGCGCAGAGCCTCCGAACAGGCGGCGAGGATAAACACTGCTCCTACCGCGACCTGCTGGAGGGAGTACGCGACTCCGAGGATGTCGAGGCCGTTCTGCACGATGGCGATGAGCAGAACGCCGAAGAATGTTCGCAGCATCGATCCCTGGCCGCCGAGGATCGACGTGCCTCCCAGAATCACTGCCGCTGTGGCGTAGAGCGTGAGGGTGGTGCTGATGCCGGGTTGCCCGGCTTGCACTCGGGCGGTGAGCAGGACGCCAGCGAGTCCTCCGCACAGGCCTGCGATGACGAAGTTGAGCAGACGCACGCGAGCGACGGGGATGCCCGCGAGGAAGGCCGCATCCCGATTCCCGCCCGTGGCGAAGGTGCGGATTCCGAAGTTGGTGAAGTGCAGTACCACCCCGCCGATGATGAAGGTGGCCAGCATGAACCACACCAGGCCCTGGAGCCCGAGGATCTTCGCGGTGGCGAGGGCGGCGAAGGCGTCAGGAAGTCCGGGGATGGTGAGTCCGTTGGTGAGGTAAATAGCGATTCCGCCCACGAGCACGCCGGTGCCCAGAGTGGCGATGAAGGCCGGCACTTTCGCGTACGCCGACAGCAGGCCGTTGACCAGCCCGATCACCACACCGACTCCGAGCCCGAACAGCGCACCCGCCACCCACGGCCAGTCCCAGACCGCCATGGCGATGGCGGCGTAGGTGCCGGACAGCGCCACGTTGGCGCCGATGGACAGGTCGAGATCACCGGCGATGATCACCACGGTGGCGCCGACCGCAACGATTCCGAGAGTGGAGGCCTGCAGCAGGATCTGCGCGAAGTTCCGCTGGCTGAAGAACACCGGCGACAGGAGCGACAGGGCAACGAGTAGCACGATAATCAGTCCGGGCACGAACCAGGCATCAGCGGTCAGTCGCGGTCGCCAGCCCCCGGCCGCCGCGGGCTCGACCGCATCGGCACTCACAGCCGGCCCGAGCGGACTGTCGGTGGTCATTCGAAGATCTCCTTTTCATGCGCGGAGAGGTTGCCCGCTGCCATGGCCTGGGTGAGTTCGCTACGGCTCGGCGGAGCCTTGCCCACGTTGTCGAACTCCGCCACGACCTCACCTGCGTGCATCACGTAGATGCGATGCGACAAGTTTCGCACCTCCTCGAGGTCGGAACTGCTAAACAGCACAGAACCCCCGTTCGCGGCGAAGTCGACGAGGTAGCGGTGTATCTCCTGACGCGCACCGATGTCGACGCCCTGGGTCGGCTCCTGGATGACGAGGATGGGCGACTTGCGCACGTGCCAACGCCCCAGCATGACCTTCTGCTGGTTTCCGCCCGACAACGACCTCACGGGCTGATCGACCGAGGCAAGCCGGATGTCGAACACCGTCTGACACTCGCGGGCGGCATCGCGAAGGCGTCGCTTCGACGTGAACCCCAGCCTTGAGAATTCCGACAGTGTGGCCAGCCCGATGTTTCCCGCGACCGACGAGTCGAGGATGAGCCCACTGGCCTTGCGATCGATGGGCACCGCCCCGATGCCGGCCGCCTGCGCCTGCTTGCGAGACTTCCAGGTGCGCCAGCGGCCCTCGACCTCGACCTCGGCACCGCGCGCCGCAGTGGCTCCGCAGGCCGTGTTGAGCACCGTGGAGACACCCGAGCCGATCAGCCCGATCACCGACACGAGCTCACCCCCGCCGACCGAGATCTCGACCGGTGCCGTGTCGGCGCGAACCTGCACACCCCGCACGCGCAATGCCATTCCGACCGGATCGTGCCGCGGCGGCTCAGTCTCGCCCACCTCCTGCCCCACGATCATCTCGGCCAACCGCGCCATGCTGAAATCAGCGCGCTCGAGCGATCCGACGTTGATCCCGTTGCGCAACACCGTGGCCCGGTCGGCGATTTCCGTTACCTCGCCAAGTCGATGGGTGACCAGAATAATTCCGGTTCCACGCTCGCGAAGCGTGCTGATTACCCCGAGCAACCGCACCGTTTCGCGCGGCTCCAGTGCTGCGGTGGGCTCGTCGAGCACGAGGTAGCCCGGGCCCGTCAGCAGCGCGCGCGAGATTTCGATCAGCTTGCGTTCAGCCGCATCGAGGCTTCCGACGAGTCGGTGGGGGTCGAGCTCGATGCCGAACGACTGCAGCAGGTCGCGCGAGGCGTCGTACATCTCCTTGCGGGCAGCAAACCCACCCCGACTCGGGGGTGTGGGCGAGGCCGCGAAGATGTTTTCCCCGACGGTGAGGTGGGGGAAGAGGTGGAAGTCCTGGTACACCACGCTGATGCCCAGATCGCGCGCCTGACGCGGGTTGCGTAGGCGGTGACTGGCACCGTTGATCTCGATCTCGCCCTCGTCGGGTAGCAGTGCGCCCGTGAGCACCTTGACCAGCGTGCTCTTGCCCGCGCCATTCTCGCCCAGAAGCGCGTGGATTTCGCCCGACCGCACCTCGAAGTCGACGTGGTCGAGGGCCAGCGCACCACCGAAGCGGTGGGTGATGGCCCGCGCCTGGAGCTGGCCGGTGAGAAGGTCAGTCGTCATGGAGGCCTGCCGCACTCATCAGGTGCCAGAGGGTGGAGGGCGCCAGCGGAGTCTCGAGCAGGTCGCCTGCAATCTCCGGCACCGCATTCGCGACCGCATTGGCGATGGCTGCCGGAGTGGGGATCACCCCACCTTCTCCGAGCCCCTTCATGCCGCCGGGGATGAAGGGGCTCGGAGTCACCATGTGCTCGATGACGACGTTGGGGAGGTCGGCGGCCACGGGAAGAACGTAGTCGAGGTACGTGGTGGTGAGAGGCTGTCCGCCCTCGCCCCACCGCATCTCCTCGTGCAGGGCGATACCCACGCCCTGGGCAATGCCGCCGAGAATCTGTCCGTCACAGATCATCGGGTTCACCATCACACCGGAGTCGTGCGCGACCCAGTAGCCCTCGATCTTGACCAGGCCCGTGTCGAGGTCGACCGACACCTCGGCGGCATGCGTGGCGTACGAGAACGAGATGTCCTCGGGGTTGTAGGTGTAGCGCTCCTCGAGGCCGATGGCCTCTGTTTCGGGCACATCCCAGTTGAGCCACGCCGACTCGGCGACCTTGGCCATGGTGATCGACACATCGGGCGAGCCGTTGACGCCGATGCGGTCGCCGCCGACGGCGTCGGGCAGCATCACCAGGTCGCTGGCCGCAATCTCAAGCTGGTGCGCCGCAACCGCGAGGATTCGCTCGCGCAGTCGCCGCGACGCGGTGACCACGGCTCCACCGCCCACGGTCATCGACCGGCTGGCGATCGAGCCGGTGGCGCTGTAGGGATCACGCTCAGAGTCGCCGAGGCGTACCGTGACGTGCTCAATGGAGATGCCGAGGTTGTCGGCCACCAGCTGGGCGAAGCCAGTCTCGATTCCCTGACCCATGCCCGTAACGCCCGACGACACCGTGACAGTTCCGTCGGGATCCATGCGCACCATGGCCGACTCGTAGCCACCGAGCGCGAATCCGACGATCTGCTGCGACTTCGAGGGGCCCAGCCCCGTGAACTCAACCTGGCTGGAGAAGCCAACCCCTCGACGAACGCGAGGACCGTCGTCGTCGCGGCTCGGCCGAGCCGCGACCATTGCCTTCACCCGACGCAGCGCCTCGGGGTAATCGCCCGAGTCGTAATTCTGGAACGTGGGGGTGAGGTAGGGCAGATCGCCCGGCTCGAGCATGTTCGCGAGCCTGAGTTCGACCGGGTCAACGCCGAGTTCGCGGGCGGCCTCCTCGACCATGCGCTCGCGCACCCACGCGGCCTCCTGCATTCCAAACCCTCGATAGGCACCCGTGGGCGTGGTGTTGGTGACCACCGCGCGAATGGTGGCGCCGGCGACGGGGATTCGGTAGGGGCCGGGCAGCATGCCGGCCGAAACGCGGAAGGGGCCGAGGCCCACGTTGGATGGGTGTGCGCCAAGGTTGCCCAGGATCTCGGAGTGCAGGGCGAGAAAGCGACCCTCGGCGTCGAGGGCGAGACGCGCGTGATGCACGGCGTCGCGCCCGTGCAGCGTCGCCGTGAGGTGCTCAACCCGGTCCTCGACCCACTTCACGGGGCGACCAAGTCGCATCGCGGCCAGGCACACCATGATCTCGTCGGGGTAGAGGTGCTCCTTGGCACCGAACCCGCCGCCGATCTCATTCATAATGACGCGCACCTGATCGGCGCGAAGGCCCAGGCAGAGGGCTAGGTGATCGCGGCAGTGATGGGGAGTCTGGGTCGACATCCATACGGTGAGTCGCTCGTCACCGGCGTCCCAGCGCGCGATGAGGCCGCGGGTCTCGAGCGGGTTGGGCGCGATGCGCTGAATGCGCAGCCGCCTTTCGACAATTCGGTGCGCACCGCTGAAGGCCGCGTCGATGTCGGCCTGCTCCGAACCCGCGTGCACGACGGCGACGGTGTTGTCGCCCAGTTCGGGGTACAGCACCGGGGCACCTGCCGCGATCGCCTCGCCCGAGTCGGTCACCGAGGGGAGGTCGTCGATGTCGAGGTCGACCCGCTCGGCGTAGTCTTCGGCCTCGGCGCGCGAGTCGCCCACCACGATTCCGATCGGCTGGCCCACATATCGAACGGTGCGGGAGGCGACGGGTGTGTGGGTGATGCGTTGACCGGGGGCAAGCCACACGCACGGCATCGGGCTGGTGGCGGCCGCGATCTCATCGGGCCCCAGCACCAGAAGGGCGCCGCTGGCAGACGCGTCGAAGCCTGTAATGGTGCCATGGGCGAAGCCACTGCGAAGGATGGTGGCGTGCACCATGTCAGGCAGGCTGAGGTCATCAACGAAGCGGCCGGTGCCGGCGAGCAGCTTGGGATCGTTGATGCGCTTGATGCTGCGCCCGACGTAACGCGCGGGCATAGTCATGCCGGCCATGTCAGTGATGTCGGGCATCTCATTGAGAGTGGTCATGAGCTGCCACCCCCCGAGAGCGCGCCCCAGTGCGCCTCGATCGCCGCCCGGATGTTTTGGTAGCCGGTACAGCGGCAGACGTGCCCGCCGAGCACTTCGCCCGCGGCGTCGGCCGCGGAAACTCCCTCGCGCTCGGCAGCGGTGAGGCTCATGAGGATTCCGGGTGTGCAGAATCCACACTGCAGCCCGTGCGAGTCACGGAAGGCTTCCTGAAGCGAGCCAAGCTCGTCGGTGGTGCCCAGCGACTCGACGGTTTCAACCTCGCTGCCATCGACCTGCACGGCGAGCATGAGGCACGATCTCACCGCCCGGCCGTCGACCAGCACCGTACATGCGCCGCAGACCCCGTGCTCGCAGCCCACGTGGGTGCCGGTCAGGCCACGCTCATGCCTGAGCCAGTCAGAGAGAAGAGTTCGCGCATCGGCCTGAGTCGAGCAGGGCACCCCGTTGAGGGTGCAGGTGATGTCGGAGGCGGTCATGCTGCAGCACCGACCAACGACGTAATGGTTCGTGAGGTGAGCGTCGATACGAGCGATCGTCGGTACTCCGACGATCCGTGCAGGTCAGCCATGGGCTCCCACCCCACGCTGGCCTCGCGAGCCGCGGCCTTAATCGCCCCGGCGTCATCGACCGCCACCCCCACCAGCGCGCTCTCGGAGGCAGTCAGGCGCACCGGCCGGTCGGCCACGGCGATGGCCGCGAGCCGCGCCTCGGCGATAGCGCCGTCGACCACTCGCACGCCGGCACATAGCCCCGTGAGGGGGTAGTCGCCCTGGCGGCGCGCGATCTCAGCGAACGAGAACCTCCAGCCGGGATGAATGGGGAAGAGCACCTCGGTCAGCATCTCGTGCGGCTGCTTGGCCGTGGTGAAAATAGTGACGAAGTACTCGTCCCAGCCGATTTCTCGTACCCCCGACGCTGAAGTGAGTCGCACGCGGCCATCGAGCGCGGCCAGCACAGCCGGCAACTCGGACGACGGGTCGGCATGGGACACATTGCCGCCGATGGTGGTGCGATTGCGAATCTGGGGGTGCGCGACGTGGGCGAGTGCCGCTGAAATCACCGGATTCACGCGCACTGACTCGGCGTGACGCTCGAGGTCACGGGCGCGCACCAGCGCTCCGACCGCCACCATGGTGGTGTCAACCGTGATGGCGTCGAGGCCCGGCACGCGATTGATGTCGACCACCACGTCGGGCCGCGACAGCCGCAGGTTCAGTAGGGGAATCAGGCTTTGGCCCCCGGCCAGCAACGAGGCATCCGAGCCGTGCTCAGCCAGTTCCGCGAGCGTCTCAGCGACGCTTCCGGGCCTTCGGTACTCGAACGCGGGCGGCTTCATTCAGCTCCTCGTGCGGAGGTGGACAGTAGGCAAACTTTGTCGTCTGTATGACAAGGATGTCAAGCACTTCCGTGCTTCGTCGCGGAATCGCAACATGACCGTCACCCAGGAGGCTGACAGCCCCGACGCTGAGAGCAATTCACGCTCATCGGCCGGTCACTCGCCCGAATGCGGCCATCGCCGCTGCCGCGAGCGCGAGCAGCACCCCGAGCACCAGATGCCAGCCGAACTGGGTTCCGGCTGTGGGCGCGACGAGGTCGATCAGCAGGGCGCCCACGAGCAGGCCCCCCACCGACAGAACGGCTGCCAGCAGTAGTCCCAGCGGACGGGTAGCCCACGCCATCGCCGTGACGTACAGCATTCCGAGCACTCCCCCGATGAGTAGCCAGGGCCGATCCCACGGCAGTGAGCCCATGCCGCGTCCGGTCGCCGACGACAGCACGGCAGCCACCGCGAGCGACACTGCAAAGCCGACGGCGAAGTTCAGCCAGCCGGCGGTGACGGGGTGGCCGACGGTACGACTAACGCGCCCGTTGAGCGCCGCCTGCACGGCACTGAAAGCGCCCGCCGAGAGTGCAAGCAGGGCGAAGATCAGGACCACCCGGTTGTCACCGGCGTGGGAGACCCCGAATCGGTCTGACACCGACACCGCCACAGCCACCACCGCCACCACTCCAGCCAGCAGCCGCAGCGCGCTGACCGGCTGGCGTCCGGCCGGCCCGAAGCCGAGCCGGTCGAGCAGTGCCGAGTTCGATGTCTGACCCGCCACCACCGACACGGCGAAGACCGCGACCCCGAGAATCGGCACGCTGGCTGACTGTGTCGTGACGAAGTAGGCACCGCAGGCACCCGCTAGGCACTCCCACCAACGAATCTGACCACCGCGAAGGAACTGCAGCATTCCCCTCCACGACCGTCGGAGGGACGTGCGCGACAGCACGAAGATCGTCGCCACCACGAGGGCCACCCCGAGGTTGAGCGCTCCGACCTCGAAGGGGTTGCCGGTGATGACGACCAGCTCGCCATTCATGCGAGCCTGCACCACGGTTCCGAGCGCGGTGATCACCACCAGTGCCGCGATCAGCAGTCGCGAGGCCCGGGACACCATGCTGCGAGCCTAGGGTCACCGGCTCAGGTCAACGACAGTCGCGACGACGAGAACGTCGCCGAGGCCGTGTCGGTCGACCTCGCGCCCTACCCGAGAGCGGGGCTAGGAGTCGAGGTTGATCCAGACGGCGCGAGCAAGCGTGCGCCCATGGTTGGAGATGACGTGTGGAATCTGAGAGGCGTAGGTGATGCCATCACCGGCACGTAGCACCTGGTCAACGCCGTCGAGGTTCACGGTCAGCGTTCCAGACATCACGAGGCCGAATTCCGTGCCGCTGTGATGAACCGGCTTGCCTGAGCTTGAGGTGCCAGGCTCGTACTCATTAACCACAAATTCGAGCCCGTGCGCATTGTCGTTGCGCACGATTCGACGCGTGACGCCCTCGGCTGTCTGGTAAACAATCTGCTCCTTCACCCGCGACACCGGGTCGCGCTCCTGCTGATGCTGGGCGAAGAGGTTGGCCATGTGCAGGCCCAGCGCCGACGACACCGCGACGAGGGTGCCAATCGAGGGGCTGGCTACTCCGCGCTCCAGCATGCTGAGCATCGACACGCTGACCCCGGTCTGTTCGGCGAGTGAGGTGAGGGTGAGCCCCTGCTGCTTGCGCGCCTCTCGCACCACAGCCCCAAGCCGCCGAATCGTTGCCTCGGCCTCAACGCCACTGGGCACGAGAGATTCGTTGCTCACGGTCACTCCTTCTCGCTCAGCCACTGCCGCACGGCGGCGGGGCCGACGGGGATTGAAATCACACGATATCGGCCTAAGGCGGCGTCGAGTGCGGAGGCCACTGCCGCGCCGAAGGCGGTGGTTCCGCCCTCTCCCGCCCCCTTCACCCCCAAGGGGTTCAAGGGACTCGGCGCGTCCTCGGTGAGCAGAATCTCTATCGGTGGCACCTCGGCCGCCGTTGGCATCATGTAGTCGATGAAGGACGTACACAGGGGCTGACCGTTCTCGTCGTACCTGAACTCCTCGTAGAGCGCACCGCCTAGTCCCTGCGCAGCACCACCGCGGATCTGCCCCTCGACGAGCATCGGATTAATCGCTCGACCGATGTCGTACCCGATCCAGAAGCGCTCGACCGTGGGCGCGAACACCTGTCGATCAATGCTGATCAACGCCACGTGATAGCCGTAGGGGTAGTTCATGTGATCGGAGAAAAACCACTCCTCGGCGGTCAGCCCCGGTTCGTGGCCGAGTGTGCGGGCGCTGACCGGCCGCAGTGCCGCTGCGATGGCGCCCAGTTCGGTGGCCGTGTCTGGCGACCCCACAACCCGCACGACACCGTCGCGCAGTTCGACATCGCGTTCGGCGACCTCGTTGAGTGAGGCGAACACTGCGATCGCCTTCTGCCGAACCGACTGAGATGCCAGTAGCGTGGCGCTGCCAGCCATCACTGAAAGCCGGCTGGCGAAGGCCCCCATGCCATAGCCGACGTCGGCCGTGCCACCGTGAGTGACCGTCATCCGGTCGATGGGCACACCCAGCACCTCGGCGCAGACCTGGGCAATCACGGTTTCGAACCCCTGACCGACCGATGATCCACCCGTGGCGATGGTGACGTGACCTGACTCGTCGACCGTCACGCGAACACCTTCGAAGGGTCCTAGTCCGCTCTTCTCCACAAAGAAGGCACGGCCCAGGCCAACGAGTTCGCCCGCCTGCCGTCGTCGTCGCACGTCGTCCTCAACCTCCGCCAGCCCCCACTCAGACTCACATCGATCGACGAGGAGGGCATAGTCACCACTGTCGTACTCGACATGCGTTCCGAGCGCCTGAAGCGGTCGTGAGAACGGCATCTCCTCCGGCGTGATGAAGTTGCGCCGGCGGACATCCATCGCAGTGAGCCCCAGTTCATCAGCAATGCGGTCTATCAGCCGCTCCCTGGCAAAGGTGCCCTCGTATCGTCCGGGCGACCGGTAGGTGCCGGCCGGCGTCTTGTTGGTGAGTCGGACGTGGCAGGAGACGCGGTAGTTCGGAATGCGGTAGGGGCCCGGCAGCATCGAGGCCGTGAGGGTGGGAACAGTGGCCGCGTGCGTGCGCACATAGGCACCCTGATCGAGCCAAAACTCATCGTCGAGGGCCTCAATGACCCCTTCAGCAGTCACGGCCGCGCGCAGGCGGTGCACCTGATCGCGCGAGTGGTTGGCACTGATGAAGTGCTCGCGTCGGTCCTCGATCCACGAAACCGGTCGGCCCAGCTTCCGCGACGCCCAACACACCAGCGCATCCTCGGGGTAGAGCTCACCCCGAATTCCGAATCCGCCGCCGACGTGATTCTCGTGCAAAACAACATGCGATGGTGCCATTCCGAGCATGGCGCTCAGGGCATCACGGTTGTAGTGGGGCACCTTGGCGGCACCGTAGAAGTCGAGAATGCCCGTGGCAGGGTCGAACGAGGCCACCGCCCCGCGGCACTCCAACGGAATTCCCGAGTGACGCCCAATGCGGGCCTCGACCTCCACGATGCGCAGGCCCGCGGCCATGGCTGCCTCGACATCGCCGTACGCCCAGGTGAAGTCCAGGGCCGCGGTGTTGTTCAGGTCGTCGAACGCACCGGGCTCCTCCAGCGCCGAGAGCACCACCGGAAGTTCATCGATCTCGACAACGACCAGTTCCTCGGCATCCTCAGCGATGTACCTGTCCGTTGCCACCACGATGGCGACCGGCTCGCCCACATATCGAACGCGGTCGACGGCTAGTACCGGCTGTCGGTAGGGCAGCATCTCGGGGAAGGAGACCTGGCGGAACTCGATCACCGGTAGATCGACATCGGCAGCCGACCACGCACCGAGCACCCCGGGAAGCTCCCGAGCCTGCTGGAGGTCAACTGATCGGATCACTCCGTGCGCGACCGACGATCGCACGACCCGAAGGTGCACCTGTCCGGGCAGCGCATGGTCAGCGGCGAAGAGCCCTCGACCCATCAGCAGTGGCCGATCCTCCAGGCGCGGCAGAGACCGACCGATCATGCCCGAGATTCCTCGATCGCTGCCCTGATGGCCGTGCGGATGTTCTGGTAACCGGTGCAGCGGCACAGGTTCGAAGCGATCAGGTGGTCGAGTTCGTCGTCATCGGGAACAGTCTCACGCTCAACGAGCGACGCTGCGAGCATGAGAAAGCCGGGAGTGCAGAAGCCGCACTGCAACCCGTGATGCTTCCAGAACGCCTCCTGAACCGGGTGAAGCGTCTCACCGTCTGGCGACAACCCCTCCACCGTGCGCAGTTCGCGTCCGGCCCCCTGCACGGCGAGCATCAGACACGAGCGAACCGGCTCGCCGTCGCACAGAATCGTGCAGGATCCGCAGACACCGTGCTCACAGCCGAGGTGGGTGCCAGTGAGCCCACAATCCTCCCGAATCGCGTCAGCGAGCGACTTGCGCGGCTCGACGTCAAGAAAGTACTCCGAGTCGTTGACCTTCAGCGTGATGCCTATCTTCGCGGTCATCGTGTGGCCTCCTTGATTCTGATCGCTGCGCGAAGCCGCGAAGGTGTCGCGGGCATTTCGTTGACATCGATGCCATAGCCCGACAGTGCGTCGGTGATGGCGTTAAGGATCGCGGCTGGGGCTCCGATCGTGCCACCCTCGCCGACTCCCTTGGCGCCCGTGAGGGTGGCATCGGTCACCGTCTCGAGATGGTGCAACTCGATGAACGGAACCTCACATGCGGTGGGTGGCAGGTAGTCAAGGAATGAGGTGGTGAGCAGGTTGCCATGCTCGTCATAGACGAGTTCTTCGAGCAGCGCATTGGCGATGCCCTGCGCCACCCCACCGTGAATCTGTCCGTCGACAATCGCGGGATTCACCAGAACGCCAGCGTCCTCCACCACGACATAGCGAACGATCTCGGCCGCCCCAGTCTCCGGATCAACCTCGACCTCAACCACGTGGCAGGCATTGGAGAAGGTGCCGCCCGGGTCGTAGACACCCTGCCCGTAGAGCCCCGGACCCCGACCCGGATTGCGGTGCGACGACAGATAGGCAGTGCGCGCTACCTCGTCGAGAGCGACACCCACGTCAGATCCGACCACGTAGGCGTAACCCCCGCGCAGCACGAGGTCACGCGGCGAGCACTCCAGCATCGAGCCCGCTACCTGCTTGATCTGCTCGGCCAGGGCCTCACTGGCATTGGCCGTCGCCCCACCACAAATCACCATCGAACGGCTCGCGAAACTGCCCCATCCGAAGGGTGTCGAATCGGTGTCTCCCGAGATGACTCGAACCCGGTGTGGCTCGATGCCGAGGTGGTCTGCGATGAGTTGCGCCAGCGACGTGTGCAACCCCTGGCCGTGCGGACTGGCCCCAATGCGCGCGGTGACATAGCCCGAGGGGTCCATATCCATCTCAACGCGCTCGTACCCCGGGGTAATCGCCATCCCACGAGCGGCGAAGGCAGGGGTGCCATAGCCCGTGCGCTCGCTGAAGACCGACAGGCCCTGGCCCAGCAGGCGCCCCCGCCTGAGAGCGTCTGCCTTGCGCTGAGCGAGACCTTCTCGCTGGGCGAGATCCTCGGCCCACGCCAGCGACGCGGTGTACGACCCCTCGTCGTAAACCAGCCCCGATGGCGAGGTGTGCGGAAACGAACTCACCAGACTCCGGCGACGCAACTCCCAGGGGTCAATCCCGAGCTCGCGCGCTGCCGTATCCATGAGCCGTTCCATCGCCAACGTCTGAACCGGACGAGAAACGCCACGGTAGGGTGCGATGGGACATTTATTCGACAGCACGGCGCGCGCACGCACCGCGTAGTGCTCGATGGCGTAGGGCCCCGGAAGCTCGGCCATGGCCATCAGCGGCTCGACCCCAAACGTCACGGGGTAGCAGGAGTAGGCGCCCACGTCAGCGACGATGTCGGCTCGCAGGGCAACGAGGCGGCCCTCCTTGAACCCACCGGACACCTGGTAAACCTGCTCGCGACTGTGCCACGCCGACAGGAAGTTCTCCGACCGCGTCTCAATCCAGGCGATCGAGGTGCGCAGTGTGCGCGCGATGTGCACGAGCGCGACATCCTCGCGCGCCAGGGTCATCTTGCCGCCGAAGGCCCCACCCACATCGGGTGCGATGACGCGCAGAGAACTCGCTGGAATTCCGAGCGAGTCGCAGATGCCGGTGCGCACCACGTGAGGCATCTGCGCCGAGGTGGTCAGGGTCGTGCGACCGGTTCGGCGATCGAAGGCCGCCACCGACCCGCGTGTTTCCAACGGCACCGCCGACTGCCGACGGCTGACGACCTCGATGGTGGTGTGGTGGTCGCACTCTGCCCACGCGCCCTCGAAGTCGTTCGTGTGGATTCGACCGTCGACAACGGTGTTGGGGTCGCCGGGAAAGGTGACGTCGTGCACCGGGCGCGAGCCTGGCCGAATGGCGAGTTGGGCCGAGAGCACGGGGTCAACCGGATCGATGTCGACCTCGACCATTTCGGCGAGATCCTCGGCCTCAGCGGGCGTTCTGCCCAAGACCACTGCCACCGGCTCGCCGATGAACCGCACCACGGCACCGGCGAGGATCGGCATCGCAACCGGCACGTAGTCAGGACGAGTCAGCACCGGCGTGATGGGGGCAGCGGCGAGGTCTGAGGCCGTGAAGAGGTGCGCACCCACCGGGCCACGGATCGAGCGAACCGTACCGGCAGCCACGCTGCTGCGCACAAAGACCGCGTGCCACTGGGCATCAACGGCATAGTCAGCGACGAAGCGCCCCTCGCCTCGCAAAATCGTCGGATCGTCGAGTCTTGGCAGGCTGCGCCCGACCCAGGTCGGGATGCTCACAACGTGTCGCCCGAGAGCGAACGTCGAGTCAGTGCTCGGACGAGATCTCGGCGAAAATCACCATCACCGTGAAGGTCTGACTGCGGATTGACCTCCTCAGCAGCGACATCGGCCGCCCTGGCGAAAGCCTCGACCGTTGCCGAGCCTCCGACCAGCAGTGCCTCGGCGTTGGCCAGTCGCACGGTTCGATCAGCAACTCCGCCGGCACACAGACGTACGTCGGTAACGACACCCTCGCGAACCGTGATCGACGACATGATCGCGACGATGGCGAAGTCGCCGGCTCGCCGAGCAAACTCGACCACGTTGGTGCGAGTGTCGTCACCGAGCAGAGGCACACGCACCCCGGTGAGCACCTCGTTGTACTCGAGGGTGGTGGTGAACATCGTGACGAAGAAGTCCTGCGCAGCGATCTCTCGCGTGCCAGCCGGTCCGTACACGATCATCGTGGCATCGAGGAGGGCCACCAGTTGGCACCACTCACTTGCGGGGTCGCTGTGCGCGATGCTGCCCCCAAAAGTTCCGCGCACTCGAATCGGGTAGTGCCCCACGAGGCGAGCGGCCTTGCGAACGAGCACGCCGAGCGGTCCGGGCAGGGCGCTTGACTCCATGTCTCGGTGCGTGGTGAGGGTGCCAACCGTGACGTGATCAGGTCCGACCTCCATCCCCCTGAGCCCCGGAATGCGACCAATGTCGATCAGGGCAGTGGGCCGGGCAAGCCGAAAGTTCATCATCGGCAGCAGGCTCTGCCCGCCTGCGAGAACCTTGGACTCATCGCCGAACTCAGTGAGTGCGCCGACAACTTCGTCGAGGCTCGTAGGGGCGATGTAGTCGAATACCTGGGGCTTCATGAGCGGGCTACTTTCCTCATCAACGCGGGGGTGCGCCGACCCGCGATAACCAACCCAGCTTCGCCGGTGTCGCTGACATCGACGAGGGTCACGTCGAGTCCAGCCTCGTCAGAATCGCTTCCACATCAACGCCGGCGAGCCTCAGCATGGTGGTGTCGGCCGGGCAGGGTCCTCCAGCGCTCACCACGGTACTGCCTCGATCAGCCCTCACCGCATGCCGAACGCCGATGGGAACATGAAGCACATCTCCGGCCGTGAACTCCAGCACGACGTCGTTGTCATGGTCCTTGATGGTTCCCACCCCCTCGAGAATCATGATGGTGTCCTCAGACTCCGGATGAATGTGGGGAACATTCTCCTCACCCGGCTGCATAACGACGTAGTTCATGTTGGCCGTGCGCGCCCCCTCGCCCAACCACACGATCAGGCGGGCGTCTCGCGAGATGATCGGCACCATCAGCCCCGGCCGGTCGCGGTGGAAGTACTTAATCGCCATTATTGTCCGCCCAATGCCGTGAGGCCGAGGCTGGAATAAAGCGACTCGTCGACCGGGCAGGGGCCCCCGATGACCACCGACACGTCGGCGACCGACGAGAACGCGTACGCCGTACCGGGCTCCACATGAAACATGCCTCCGGTCGGGACCAGCGTGGGTGCGTCGACTTCCGAGGCCTGCGTGAACTCAGTGACCTCAACCTCGCCGCTCATCACGTAATAGACCGCCTCCCCCGGATGCTGCAGCGGAAGGATGCCGGCGCCTCGCGGCAGCGTGAAGTGGTGCAGTGACCGCTCACGCGCCCCCATACCCGGCCAGATGATCGGACGACACTCTCCGCCGGTGACAATCTCTAGCGGGGGGGCCCACTCGTTGGGGGTGATGACCCGCACCGCGCCCTGCCTCATTCGCGCGTCCACCTTCCGATTGCCGACTGATCGAAACGTATTCCATCTCCGCGAGCAATTGCAAGATGAATGAAATAATTATACTGGTACTGCTGACACGGCCACCTCAGGCAGCGTAGCCTCCGTTGACAACGACGAGAGGAGTGGCGTGATGAGAATCAGGCTCGGCGTGGTGTCGGCGGAGACTAACTTCGGCGACGAGGAGCATCGCAATCTCCCTCGTGCCCTCGAGCACATTCAGATGGCGGGCGCTCTGGGGGTTGACCTCCTCATGTTTGCTGAGAACTTCCCGGGCCCGTTCACCGAAAGCAATCGCTATGAGGTGCACGAGCCCATCGCAGACATGGCCCGCACCCAGGGGGTTTCTGTCGTCTATGGCACCTCGATCGAGCGCGCCGATGCACCGGGCCACTACAACATCGCCTCGGTCATCGTGGGATCTGACGGCGAGACCGTGGGCGCCTATCTGCGCACGCATCCCCAGGGTCCGTACATCTACCGGTCAGGCCCCCAGTGGAACTTCGAGTACGTCGAGGCCGAGGAGTTCCCGGTGTTCGACATGCCGTGGGGCAAACTCGCCATCTCAATCTGCAGCGAGGTTCACCTTCCGGAAATCGCCCGGATCTACGCCCTCAAGGGGGCCGAGGTTCTGCTCATTCCGAGTGGGCTGCTGATCGACGAGTTGGGGTACACCGACAACTGGAGAACCCTCGTCCGCGCTCGGGCCATCGAGAACCACATGTACACGGCCACGACGGTGAACCTGATGGATCGCGCCGTCGCACAACACTTCGCTCCTACCGCGCTCGATCTTCCCCAGCACGGTTCGGGCCTCACGGCAGGTATCGCCATGATCGCCGGACCGGAGAGGGTGCTCGCCGAAAGCCACGAGCCGGGCATCCTGACCGCGGAGCTTGACCTCGACCGGCTGCGCTGGCTGCGCAGCACCGAGGAGGAGCTCATCGTGCCGGCCCCCTACCGCACGATTCCTGGGCATCTGGCCTGGCGCCGCCCGAGCATCTACGGCCGTCTGACCGAATCATGATCCCGTCAACACATCTCGGTTGTGTTTCAATTTTATCGCAAGTGCTTGACGCCTGTTGAAACATAGACAACAGTCGGCTGATCGCCCACCTCGTCCCACGGAAGGTTTGATATGAAGCGAATCGCCACTCTTGCTGCAGTCGCCACATTGGCGCTCGCAGCCTGCGGATCCGGCGGAGGGTCAGCAACCTCCTCCTCGGCGTCCGGTAGCCCAGCCGCGTCATCACCCGCTGCGTCCTCCCCCGCTGCGTCCTCACCTGCCGCCGCCACGCTGCAGGTTGGCTTCGTGTACGTCTCGCCGCTGAAGGGTTCGAGTTGGACCTTGGCCTGGGACAACGCGCGTCAAGCGGTCGAGGCAGCAGGTGCGACCACCGCAACCGTCGAGCCCATCCCAGAGTCCGCCGAGGCTGCAGGCGTCATGGAGGACCTGATCAGCAAGGGCAACAAGCTCATCTTCGCGACGGCTTTCGGCTACCAGCCCTTCGTGCTCGAGGAGGCCACCAAGCATCCAGACGTGAACTTCGTCGTGATCGGTCCGTGGATCCAGGAGACGCCAG
This sequence comes from Bifidobacterium breve, assembly GCA_943329595.2. Lineage (GTDB taxonomy): Bacteria > Actinomycetota > Actinomycetes > S36-B12 > CAIYMF01 > CAIYMF01. Next base: position 7,348 of record CALQEM020000008.1, on the reverse strand, counting down.
CTCCCGCCAACGTGACCGTTGCCTTCTCGGACAACTGGATCGTCCGCTACGCGCTGGGAGTGCTAGCGGCAAAGGAGACCAAGACTAAGACCATCGGTTTCGTGGCAGCGAACCCGATCTCGACGGTGATTGCGTCGATCAATGCCTTTGCCCTCGGCGCACAGTCCGTCGACAAGAGCATCGTGACCAAGGCCGTGTTCACCGGCACGTGGTACGACCCGCCCAAGTCGACACAGGCGGCCGAAGCCCTTGCCGCCGCGGGAGCCGATGTGATCGCTCAGTACGAGGACTCGGTCGGCGCCCTGCTGGGGGCCGAGAAGGCCGGTGTGTGGGGAATCGGATCGGAGGCTGACACTAGCGCCTTCGCACCCGACGCCTATCTCTCAGGCTCGGTCAACAACTGGAACGACTTTGCGGTGGGCGCGACGAAGGCCACCATCGACGGCACCTGGAAGAGCACCGTCTACGTGGGAATGCTTCAGGACGGCGGCACCGGCCTGGGTCCCATCAACGCGAAGGCGACTCCGGATGCGAGGGCTGCTGCCGAAGCCGCGATCGCAGGGCTGACGGACGGGTCGATCGTTCCTTTCACCGGGCCGATCAAGGACAACACCGGCAAGGAGGTCCTGAAGGCAGGGAAGCAGTGGAAGGGTGTCGAGGTGCTTGACAACATGACCTTCCTCGTTGAAGGAGTCGACGGCACCATCCCGTCCTAAGGAGTCACGCTGAACTCGCGCGAACCCTTGGGTTCCAATGCCGCTAGCCCGGAGAGTGTCGCTCTCCGGGCTAGCGGCATGTCGAAGTCGTTTGGCGGAGTCGCCGCCGTCAGCGAGGTCGACATCACGATTCAACACGGGCGCATCCATGCCCTGCTCGGGGAGAACGGTGCAGGCAAGTCGACGCTCATCTCCATGCTGTGCGGTCAGTACCGCCCTGATGCTGGCCGCATCGAGGTTCATGGCCGTGAGGTTCACCTGCGCAGCCCCAAGGATGCACTGAACGCTGGCATCGGCGTGGTGCATCAGGACTTCCGGCTCGTCCCACCCTTCACCGTCACCGAAAACGTGGTTCTCGGCACCAAGACCCGCGCCGATCGCAAGGCCGAGCAGCGAGTCATGGAACTCGCCGAGTCACTCAACTTCCATCTCTCGCCGCGCGCGAAGGTTCGCGACCTCGTGGTGGGGCAGCAGCAGCAGACTGAAATTCTCAAGCTGATCTTCCGCGGCATGGATGTGCTCATCCTGGACGAGCCCACGGCCGTGCTGACCCCGCAGCAGGCCGAACAGCTTTTCGCCGCCCTCAGGACTCTCGCCGACCAGGGCAAGGCAGTGGTGTTCGTCAGCCACCGACTCAACGAAGTAGCAGACTCAGCCGATCACCTCACCGTGCTGCGAGGTGGCACCGTGGTGGCCGATGGCCCCGCGCGCGGCCTTGGACCCAAGGAATTGGCCCGGTTGATGGTGGGAGACGCCGCCGATCGCCCGGCTTCCCCCCGGGCTCATCGTCAGCCCGGGCCCGAGCTACTGGCCCTGCGTGCCGCCACGATCAACACCGGCGGTCGCAACTGCCTCAACAGCATCAACCTCAGCCTTCGCGCAGGCGAGGTGGTCGGGGTTGCCGGAGTCAGCGGTAACGGGCAGCGCTTGCTGGCCGATGCCGTGGCAGGAATCCGTTCGCTCGATGCCGGCGACAGAGTGAGCGAGGCGGCGACGGTCGCCTACATCCCGGAGGATCGACTGGGTACGGGCCTCGTGGGGTCGATGTCGATTGCTGCGAACCTAGCGATGCGTCGATACCGCGAACCGGGTATCTCCCCCTGGTGGGTCCTCCCTTCGCGCCTGCGCAGGGACGCCCTTCCGCTCATTGAGGACTACCAGATTCCGGCCGGTCCGGCCGTCGAGGCGGGGGCGCTGTCCGGCGGAGGCCAGCAGCGAGTGGTTACTGCCCGGGAGATGAGTCGCACACCCGATGTCGTGGTGGCCAGCCAGCCGACCCGTGGCCTCGATGTGGTGTCGGCCGCCGCCGTTCGCGAGCGGATCGTCGCGGTGGCCGAGCGCGGGGGCGCCGTGCTGGTCCTCAGCGAGGACCTCGACGAGCTGAGGGAGGTCTGCGACCGCATTCACGTGATGGTCGAGGGACGCTTCGTCGCCAACCTGCCCGTGGCAGACGCCTCTCGTGCACTTCTGGGCGAACTCATGACCGGAGCCGAGGAAGGTGAATCCCCCTGATGCCACTGAGTGTGTGGTGGGAACGTCGAGGCTCCGTGTCGACCGCCAGAAGAGTCGCGATTCCGATCGTGGCCATCACGCTCGCCCTGGCTGTCGGCGCCATCGTGCTGTGGTTCGCCGGGATCTCTCCGGGAGGGGCCTACAGCAGCATGATTGAGGCTTCGCTGGGCAGCGGACGAGGTATCGCCGCAACACTCATGCGCGCTGCTCCGCTGATGCTCACAGGTCTTGCCGTCGCCTTCGCCCTGCGCATGCAGCTATGGAATATCGGCGCCGAGGGCCAACTCCTGCTGGGCGCCACCGGCGCGACCGCGGTCTACTTCGCCTTTCCGACCCTGCCCGGCTGGGTACTGATGCCACTTGCCGCCGTGGCAGCCGTGCTGGCGGGCGGCCTGTGGGCAACCATCGCGGCCATCCCTCGGGCACTGATCGGGCTCAACGAGATCATCACCACCCTCTTTCTCAACTACATCGCGCTCCGGTTCGTTTCACTGCTCGTCTACGGGCCCTGGCAAGATCCCGCGGGCAAGGGATTCGCGTACTCCAAGCCGATTCCCGATCAGGGATTGATGGGCTTCCTCTGGGGAACTGACGTCACCGCCGGGATTGCCCTGTCACTGGTGTTCGTGGTCGTCAGCTGGTACACCATCGCGCGAACTCGCTGGGGGTTCAGTACCGAAATTCTCGGCGGCAATCCTTCAGCGGGCATCTACCTTCAACTGCCTGCGAAGTCGAGGGTGATCTCGGTGATGCTCGTGAGCGGAGGCATTGCCGGAATGGCCGGCTTCTTGCAACTGACCGCCGTGACCGGTCGATTACAGCCGGACATCGCGTCTGGGTACGGGTACACCGGCATCCTGCTCGCCTTCCTCGCCGGCCGCTACCTGCTGATGATTCCCGTGGTGGCGGTGCTCTTCTCGGCACTCATTCAGGGTGGCTACTCCCTTCAGACAGACGGATTATCGAACTCCATCTCGGTCATTATCCAATGTGTGATCATCCTGTTCGTTCTCATCGCAGGGGCTGCCTCCTCGTACCGACTTCGGGTGGCGTGGCGCCCCCGACCCCAGCAGCGGTCCACCACGCCGCGAACGGTGGCACCATGAATTTCCTCACGGTGGCCCTCACCTCCGCGGTCGTTCTGGGCGCCCCTCTGATCCTCGCTGCGCTTGGTGAATTGATTGCTGAGCGCAGTGGCGTGTTGAATCTGTCGGTCGAAGGCATGATGCTCGTCGGGGCGGCAGCAGGCTTCGCCATCACCTACAACTCCAAGAACGCCTGGCTTGGTGTGGCCGCGGCCGCTGTAGCTGGCGCTCTCCTGGCCTTGGTGCACGCCTTCGTGTGCGTGTCGCTACGGGTGAACCAAATCGTGTCAGGACTCACCCTCGCCCTCCTCGGAGCCGCTCTCGCCGCGGTGCTGGGGCGGGAGTACGCCGGAGTTCCGATGCCGGTGAAGATTCCCAACCTGCCCATTCCGCTGCTGAGCGAGATTCCCGTCATCGGGCCTGCGCTGTTTAGCCGGGACCTCTTCGTGTACGCAGCGTTCGTCATGGTGCCCATCGCTTCACTGGTGCTGTACCGGACCCGTGTTGGCCAATGGCTGAGGGCAACGGGTGAAGCTCCTGCAGCAGCCGATAGCGCGGGAGTGCCGGTCTACACGGTGCGCTATGCGGCAGTGCTGCTCGGCGGACTTCTCGCCGGAACCGCGGGCGCCTACTTCTCCATTGCCTACTCCCGCACGTGGTCAGACGGGCTCACCGCAGGCCGAGGATGGATCGCCATTGCCCTGGTGATCTTCGCCTCGTGGCGACCACTCTTGCTCATTCCCGGAGCGCTCCTCTTCGGATTCATCGACAGCCTCAACTTCCAGTTCCAAACCCTGGGGATTCAGGTTTCCACCGATCTCCTCGGGATGATGCCCTACGCCATCACACTGCTCGCTCTGGTGATCGTGTGGCTACGGCAGCGCCGCGGCGGCCACGGCGTTCCACGCGCGCTGGGCATTCCGTACGAGCGCGAGTCGCGAACCTAGGTTCCGCGACACCTGGTGCACACTCGTCACCGGCGCAGCGCGCCGACCACCACGGCCAGCAGCGAGATCATCAGGGCGGAGATCAAACCCCAACTGATGACGGTGCCGGGAACAGGCAGCACGATGTCGATCACCAACGATGCTGCTAGCTGCCCCGACACGGCAGTGAGGAAGAAGAGCAGCACGCCCACGACCCTGACCACCGCTGTTGCCGTTCCGATGTAGATCAGCCCGAGCGGCCCGCCCAGCAGGAGCCAGGCTGGCACCCCGTCGGAGAGCAGCGGAGGAATGCCTCGCTGAGCGATGAGCACGGCCACCACGAGCCCGACGGTGGACGCGGTGAAGTTGATCAGGGTGGGCACACTCAACGAATGGGTCTCACGGGCGATGCGCGCATTGAGCGCCTGCTGAGGTGCCATCAGGGCTCCCACCACCATCACCATCAGAACGGCCACGATGGGCACCGACGCCTCGACGCTCGACCTACCCAGAGTTGCCACCGCCACGGCGCCGAGGCCCAGCAGTGCCGCAACCACTCTGCGCGACGTCACTGCAGTGCGGCCCATCGGACCGATCCCGAGGCGGTCGACACCCAGCGAGGAGGTGACCTGCGCCGCCGTAACGGTCATCGAGAAGAGCGCGATTCCGAGTACCGGCACGCCCAGTGCCTGGCTGGCCACGAAGAATGACCCGCCCAGCCCGCTGAGTAGGAACCACCACCGCAGGCGCCTCTCCCGGATGGCCGGAAGCACATTGCCCAGCAGCCGTCGCCTCGACGGGAAGGCGAGCACGATCACCGCCATCAGGCTCATGCCGATGGCGCAGGAGATCAGGGCCGCAAACAGCCCGTCGTCGATCTCCAGCGCGAAGCCGGCATTGATACGTCCCTGAACGGCCAGCGTGGCACCGCTGACGAACGCGAGTGCGATCGCCGGCCAGTGCCTCAATGGAAGAAGTGGCGGGTGCCGGTGAGGTACAGGGTGACGCCTGCTGTGGCAGCAGCCGCGATCACTTCCTCGTCGCGCACCGAGCCTCCCGGCTGTACCACCGCACGCACTCCAGCGTCGAGCAGCACCTGCAGCCCATCGGCGAACGGGAAGAAGGCGTCGCTGGCAGCAACTGAGCCACGCGCCCTATCGTCGCCGGCGCGGGCCACTGCCAGCCGCGCAGAGTCGACCCGGTTGACCTGGCCCATGCCGATGCCCACCGTGGCCCCTCCGTTGGCCAGTAGGATCGCATTGCTCTTCACCGATCGGCACGCGCGCCACGCAAACTTGAGGTCGCGCAGGGTCGCGTCGTCAGCAGCGTCGCCGCACGCGAGGGTCCACCCACTCGGCGAGTCGCCCTCGGCATCGACGGCGTCGACCGACTGAACGAGCACTCCCCCGCTGATCGGGCGCAGTTCGACCCCGCCCACCGGTCCGACCGGACACACCAGCAGGCGCACGTTCTTCTTCTGCTGCAGGATCTCGAGCGCGGCGGCATCAAACCCAGGGGCGATCACGACCTCGGTGAACACGTCGCCAATCGCGAAGGCCATCTGCTCGGTGACCACGCGATTGGCCGCAACCACCCCGCCGAAGGCTGACACCGGATCGGTATCGAAGGCGAGCCGGTAGGCCGTCTCAATGTCGCCCGCCACCGCAATGCCGCACGGGTTCGCGTGCTTGATGATGGCCACGCAGGGCTCGCCGTGGTCGCCGGCCGCACGGCGTGCGGCCTCGCCATCGACGTAGTTGTTGTAGCTCATCTCCTTGCCGTGCAGTTGGGTGGCCGTGGCCAGTCCCTCGCCCACCCCGTGGGCGGAGGTGTAGAGCGCCGCCCGCTGATGCGGATTCTCGCCATAGCGCAGCACATTCGATCGATTCCATGCAGCACCGATCCACGCGGGGAATCCGGTGCCGTCGTCGGTGGGGGCAACGACGGTGCCCATCCACGTGCCCACCGCAATGTCGTAGGTGGCCGTGTGAATGTAGGCCTCGGCCGCGAGCCTCTGCCGCTGGGCCAGCGTGAAGCCACCCATGGCGAGCGCCTCGATTGCCTCGGGGTAGCGCGAGGGGTCGACCATCACCGCCACGTTCGCGTGGTTCTTCGCCGACGCGCGCACCATGGCGGGTCCGCCGATGTCGATTTGCTCAACGCACTCGTCGGGCGAGGCACCAGATGCCACGGTGTTCTCGAAGGGGTAGAGGTTGACGACCACGAGTTCAAAGGGCTCAATGCCGAGTTCGAGAAGTTGGTTGCGGTGGTCGTCGAGCCGCACATCGGCGAGCAGTCCCGCGTGCACGTGAGGGTGCAGGGTCTTGACCCGTCCGTCGAGGCACTCGGGGAAACCGGTGAGGTCGTGCACCGCGGTAACCGCAATTCCGAGGTCGGCGATGCGGGCCGCGGTCGAGCCGGTCGACACGATCTCGACCCCGGCTGCGCCGAGAGCACGGGCCAAACCTTCGAGGCCTTTCTTGTCGTATACCGACACCAGAGCGCGCCTGATCGGCCGCCGATCCTCGGGGGTGGAGTCGCTCATGGAATCGTCACCTTCCTGCCATCAATGGTGCATCCGTGCACCGCGATCGTGGTCATTACGTCAACCACCAGTTCCCGCTCAACCACCTTGATGCGCTCGTGCAGCAACTCCTCGGTGTCATTGTCGAGCACCTCTACCGCCCGCTGGGCCACGACCGGTCCGGTATCGACCCCTTCGTCGACCACGTGCAGGGTCGCTCCCGACACCCTGGCGCCATAGGCGAGCGCGTCGCGCACCCCGTGGGCGCCCGGGAACGCCGGCAGGAGGGCGGGGTGGGTGTTGAGCACGCGGTTGGGGAAGCGAGCCAAGAACTCCGGCGCGAGGATGCGCATGAAGCCCGCGCTGAGCACCCAGTCGGGGCTGTGCGCCGCCACCTGGTCGGCGAGGGCCTCACCCCACGACGCGCGGTCGGGGTAGTCGGCGGGGTCGACCACAAAGGTGGGCAGGCCGTGCGCACTGGCCCGGCCGAGGCCCTCGCTCTGGCCCCTGTCAGATCCGACCGCCTCCCCCGACACGGGGTGGTCGTCGGCCGAGGTGGCGTCGAGAAGCGCCTGCAGCAGGGTT
>CALQEM020000007.1:0-33512 GCA_943329595.2 Bifidobacterium breve | reverse complement strand
GGTAAGGAGCTCTTCGAGGGCACTCCCGCCGATGTCGCGAGTCACGAGGGAGTTGTCGAGGTCTACCTCGGCCGCAAGGAGGGCAGCCTCGATGACGAGTAGCCCACTGCTCAGCGTGTCCGGACTCATCGCTGGATACGGCGAGGGCCCGGTGCTCCATGGCATTGACCTTGAGGTCGGCGCGGGCGAACTCGTGGTCGTGATTGGGCCCAACGGACACGGTAAAAGCACCCTGCTCAAGGCCATCAGTGGACTCGTGTCGGTGACCCAGGGGAGCATCGACTTCGAAGGTCACCGCATCAGCGACCTGCGCACCGAGCGAATCGTGGACCTCGGTCTCACCCAGATTCCTCAGGGCGACCTTCTGTTCCCCGACATGACCGTGCGCGAGAACCTGCTTCTCGGCGCCTTCAGGTCGGTGGCGCACAAGCGCCGGCAGGAGAGCCTCGAGCGTGTGTACGGGGTCTTTCCGCGGCTCCTAGAGCGGGCGGGCCAGCGGGCCCGCACCCTCTCGGGTGGAGAGCGTCGCATGGTGGCCCTGGGTCGAGGGCTGATGTCGCAGGCCACGATGCTGCTCATTGATGAGCCGTCGCTGGGCCTAGCCCCGGTGCTGGTCAATGAGGTGTACGAGCACATCACCTCGATCGCGAAGTCAGGCATCACGGTGCTGCTCGTGGAGGAGAGCGTCACCCACGTGCGCGACGTGGCCGACCGACTGCTGCTCATGGAGGCGGGGCGCATCGTGATGTCCGGCTCGGTCGACGAGGTTCTCGCCGACCCCTCGGTGATGCGCACCTACCTCGGGGTCGGTGAGTGAGGTGGACCTCTTTCTTCAGACTCTCGTGAGCACGGTGACCCAGGGTTCGATCCTCGCCCTCATCAGCATCGGCATGACGCTCGTCTACGGCACCCTGCGAGTGCTCAACATGGCTCAGGGCGCGATGGTGATGGTGGGCGGTTTCGCGGCCTACACCACTCTTCAGGTTGCTGACTTCCCCGTGGTGGTCTCCCTGGTGGTGGCGGTACTCGTGACGTTCGTGTTCGGGCTCGCCACCTACTTCGTGGCCGTCAAGCCCCTGCTCGGACGCCCGGGGATCGACTTTGAAATGACCGCCTTCATCTCGACGTTTGCGGCGGCGACGATCGTGCAGAATCTGTGCCTGCTGGTGTACGGGCCGCGCCAGAAGCCGTTCGAGCCGGTGATTCCCGGGCTCATCCATATCTCGGGGTCGGTCTCCATCACGTACCACGCTCTGCTGATGAACGTGGTCGCGATCGGCTCGTTGGTGGCCCTCGGTGTTTTCCTGAGCCGGTCGCGCTACGGGCTCGCCATCACCGCTGTCGCGCAGAACCTCGAGGCCGCCCGGCTGATGGGAATCCCTGCGAGACGCGTGTACGCCACCACGATGGGAATCGCGGCCGCGCTCGCCGGGGTCGGAGGAGTGCTGCTCGCCCCCGTGTACTTCATCTCCCCGAACTCAGGGGATCTTCCCCTGCTGCAGTCGCTCATCGTGGTGATCTTTGCCGGGCTCGGGAGCGTGCGCGGGACGATTTACGCGGCCTACATCATCGGCTTCATCCAGTCGGCGGTGTCGATCTACTGGGGATCTGCCTATGCCCTTCCGATGCTGTACCTGATCATCGTCGTGGTCCTCGTGATCCGGCCCTACGGGCTGGCCGGCAAGCCTCAGGAGGCACGGCTGTGAGCGCCCAGACAACGGTGTCGACCGCCCGCACGCGTGCTCCCAGACTCCTGCGGTCGGTGGGCTGGCCCCGGATGAGCCCGTGGCAAACCGCCGTCGTGTGCGTCCTGGCCGCACTGCTGCCGCTCACGCTCTCCAGCTCTTTCTGGCTGGGCTCGCTGACGCTCGCGCTCATCTGGATGGTGCTCAACATGAGCTGGAACCTGGTGCTCGGATACTCGGGTATCTGGAACTTCGGCCAGCTCGCGATCTACGCCATCGGCGGGTACGGGGCTGCGCTAGCTTCGGAGCGCTTCCAGCTTCCGGCCGTTGTGGGGCTGCTGCTTGGAGGCGTCGCCGCGATGCTGGTGTCGCTCGCCCTGGCGATCCCGTCGCTGAGGCTGCGAGGCATCTACGTCTCACTCCTCACCTTTGGCTTCGCCGAGGTGGTCAGGCTGCTCATCATCACCGACAAGTCGGGCATCACCGGCGGTCCCTTCGGCATCAGTGACTTCGACGGCTTTGGAATCACCTCTGGTGGCGTGCCTCGCGCCCGCACCCTGTACTGGATAGCGCTGGCAGCCGTGATCGTGACCGCCCTGGTGATGTACGTCCTCATCAGGTCGCCGCTGGGCACCGGCCTGATGGCGCTGCGCGACAATCCTGCTCTCGCGGCCGCTCGGGGTATCAGCCCGCGCCGCTACCAGTCGGTGTCGTTCGGCATCTCCGGGTTCTTCGCCGGGCTCGCCGGCGGGCTGTACGCCTACACCTACGGGGTTATTTCGCCCACTGTCATGGGGCTCGGGCCGATGACCCTGCTCGTGACCATGATGGTCGTGGGAGGTCTGGGCACCCAAACCGGTCCGATCGTCGGAACACTGATCATCGCCGTGATCTCGACCCGCCTCGAGCCCTACCCGGAGTTCCGGCTGATCTCGCTGTCGGTGATTCTTCTGGCCATCATCCTGCTGCTGCCGCGAGGTGTGGTTCCGGTGGTCGGGCGCCTACGGTCGCGGCTGTCGTCGTGGGTCAACGCCGGGACGGGTGGCGGCACGAAGAAGAAGCGGCCGCCAGCGAAGAAGAAGCGGCCGCCAGCGAAGGCGGAACCGGCGTCAGCTCCCGACGGCGGGTAGCCGGAAGTTGCGAAGGTCGCCGTTGGTGGCGGGGGAGAGCGCGCGTGCGCTGCCTCCCTGGTACTGGTACACCATCTGTGCCTGGCCGAGTGACGGGTCTGCGACCTCGTCTGGGTAACCGCGGCTGGCTTGGCCAGGGGCGCCGAGGTAGTACACGCCGTTGAGTCCGCGGTATGCCGACTGCCGCATATAGCGGATTACCTCGCCCGGCGAATGGCTGTCGGTCGCGGCCCAGGCCGACGCGAGCAGCCCGACCTGGTCGTACGCGGCGCTGGCCTGGGCCCATCCCGGTGCCGCTCCAAATCGCTGGAGGTAGGCCTGCCGAAACCGGTCACCGAGCGTGTCGTCGTACAGCCCGGTGACCGACGACCAAATCACTCCCTCGGCCACGTCTCCCAGGCGCTCGGCGAACTCGGGAATGGAGGCGCCGTACACGTGGTAGACGAGGGCCTCGATGCGCGCCGCGTGGAGGGCTGCCTGAAGTGCCACAACGTCGCCCGCCACGAAGTGGGTGATCATGACGACGTCGGGGTCGGCTGCCGCCACACGCCGCACTACGTCAGACCAGCTGCGCAGCCCGATGGGCACCCGAATCACGTCATGAATGCGCCAGCCCGACTGGTCGGCGCTCTTGATGAAGGTTTCGTTGGTGGTGTGGGTGCTGAGCGCATCGACCTCGATCGTGACGATGCGGCGTGCTCGTGGCTGCCACATGCCCTGAGCCACCAGTTGGTCGAGGAAGCGCACCAGGCCCGACCCGTAGTGCGTCTCCGACGGGCAGGTCTGGAACACCATGCCGTAGCGGGTGGGTTCCTGCCGCACCAACTCGACCTGTTCCTCGAAGGTGGCCACGTGCAGGAAGGGGCGTCCAAAGTCGGCCACCATGTCGAGGACGAAGGGGTTCTCGGCGTTGACGTAACTGGTGGTGATCGCGTCAACCTCCTGATCGAACAGCGACTCGAACGATTCGCGCACGGCGTCGGGATTGGTCATGTCGACCTCGACGAGTAGGTGCTCGATGAGCCTGCCACCGATGCCGCCCCGCTGGTTTACCTGCTCGATCGCCAGCGTCGACCCGCGCGCAGCCTCGACACCGTCTGGAGACACCGGTCCCCGCGACGGCACCACCGTGCCCAGGAGGAAGCGGCGCTGGCGCAGGCGCTGGCGGGAGGGCGTTCGCCTGGGGTCCTCGGTTGTCGCTGTACCGCGCTCGACCTCGACAGGACCGATGGAGGGCACGTCGTCAGTACCCCCGGGCACGGGCAGTCGGATCAGCGCGGAGTCGACCACCAGCGCGGCCAGACCACCACGCGTGCGCTGGTCGAGCTTGGTCAGCAGTCGCTCAACCTGTGTCGACACCGTGCGGGGGCTGGTGCCCAGACGCTCGGAGATCTGTCCGTTCGTGAGACCCAGCGCCACCAGCGTGAGGATGTCGACCTCGCGGTCGGTCACCCGAAAGGGCAGGTTCGCCGGCGCGTAGGTGACCAGAGCGGCTGGCCTGCCGGTGGGAGCGACCTGCCGCGCCATCCTGACCGTGCTCCATGTGCCGCCGTCGTGCCAGAGGAACCGAACCTCGTCGCGACCGGTCCGGAGGAAGCCTGCCGCCAGGGACACGAGTTCGTGGGGATGGAGGCTGGCCGCAGCGTCGGGATGTCCGGTCATGAGGAATTCGCGCGGGCGCTCGCCCTGAACGACGTCCATCACTACCTCCCTCCCATCCGTCAGATGACGCATGCGGCCTATCCCCGTAGGACGGACCCTAGTGCTACGGGCGGCGGGCGTCCTGTGATGTGAAGGAGTCGTCGTGGCAGCAGGGCCAGTATCGGCGGCCTGGACCGTGTCGGTCGACACGGGCGGCACGTTCACCGACGCCGTGGGCAGGTGCTCGGACGGGCGGGTGGCAGTGGCCAAGGTCCCCTCCACACCCGACGACCCGTCGCGGGGTCTTGCCACGGCGGTATCAGCGCTGGTCGCGGCGGGCGTGCCGCGCGAGGCGATCGGACTGGTCGCGCACGGCACCACCATCGCAACGAACGCCGTTCTCACCGGTTCCCTAGCCCGGGTGTCGCTGGTCACCACCGAGGGGTTCCGAGATGTGCTGGCCTATCGCAACGGCTCGCGTCCCGACGTGTACAGCCTGACGCCCGAGCGACCCCAGGAACTGGTGCCGCGCGAACGCCGGTTCGAAGTGCGCGAGCGTGTCGCCAGCACCGGGGAGGTGGTCGTACCGCTCACCGACGATGAGGTGCGTCGGGTCGTTGACGAGGTGGTGGACAGTGCGCCGGAGGCGGTGGCCGTATGCCTTCTCTTCGGCTTCCTGGCAGATGAGCACGAGCGCCGACTCGGCGAAGCCCTGCGCGAGGCCCTTCCCGGAATCCCGGTGACGCTGGCCAGTGAGGTGGCGCGCGAGTTTCGCGAGTACCCGCGAATGTCTACCGCCACCATTAATGCCGGGCTACGCCCCCTCGTCTCGGGCTACCTGCTGCGCGCAGCGGCGGCGGTGGCGCAGGAGGGGGCGGGGGGCCGGCTACTCGTCATGCAGTCCAACGGCGGGTGTGCCCCTGCGGAGCGCGCCGATCGCGAGGCACATCGGCTGATCCTGTCGGGTCCCGCCGGAGGCGTGGCCGGCCTGGTGGCTCTCGGAGTTGCGAACGGCATTGCCAACACGATCAGCCTCGACATGGGGGGCACGTCAACTGACGTGTGCCTGGTGCGCGGCGGCCGGGTTCCGCTGGCGACGTCGCAGCAGGTGCGTGACCACGTTCTGCTCGCTCCCACCGTCGATATTCACACGATCGGGGCCGGAGGCGGCAGCATCGCCTGGGTAGACGACACCGGGCGCCTTCGCGTCGGACCGGCATCGGCGAAGGCCGAGCCGGGACCGGTGAGCTACGGGCGTGGGGGTACGGCGCCCACCCTCACCGACGCACACGTGGTGCTCGGCACCCTGGGCTCGGTGCCGCTGGCGAGCGGGCTTGAGCTCGACCGATCACTCGCGGTCGCGGCACTGGCCGCGCTCGGGGGACGCACCGGCCTCACCGGACCCGATGCCGAGTCGGTGGCGCGTCAGGCTGCCCACTCGGTCGTCGCTATCTCGGTGGCGCACATGGTGCGGGCCCTGCGCACCGTGAGCATCGAACGGGGGCTCGACCCGCGCGAGTTCACGCTGGTGCCTTTCGGTGGGGCGGGGCCCCTTCACGTGGGGCTGCTGCTGCGCCACATGCGCCTGCGGGATGCGCTCGTGCCCCAGAGGCCCGGACTGTTCTCGGCTGAGGGGCTGCTCGCGGCCGGTCTGCGCCTCGACGACGCGCAGACGGTGCTACGCACCTATTCGACGGGGCTCGTCGACCTCGCCGCCGGGTGGTTCGGCGAAAGGGGTGACGCACTGGTCGCGCAACTCGTCTCCGACGGTGTGTCCGCCGACGCGGTCACCATTCGCCCCATGGCTGACTGCCGCTATCTCGGTCAGGGGTATGAGCTGCCAGTGGAACTACCGGGTGTCACCGCAGCAGATCTCGAGCAGCTGCCAGCCCTCTTCCACGCATTGCACCACGAGCGGTACGGCCACTTCAGCCCGAGCGAGGAGGTGGAGGTGGTGACCCTGCGCCTCGCCGCCGTGGGCGGGGTGGCCGCCGTCGTCGAGCTGCCGCGCGTCGGCGGTGGGGAGGTTCCCGATCGAGCGGCACTGCTCGCCGAGCGTGAGATCACCGTCCCCGGGGGCACGGAGGCGACCGTTCCCGTGTGGGACCGCGAGCGCCTGGTTCCTGGCAACGTGGTTGATGGTCCGGCCCTCATTCACCAGATGGACGCGACGACCCTCGTGCTGGACCGACAGCGCGCGACCGTGCTGTCGAGTGGTGACCTGCGGGTGGAGGAGCTGTCATGAGCGATGTTGACCCGGTGACCTACGAGGTGGTGTCGTCGGCGCTGCTGTCGGCCGCCGAGGAGATGGGAGCGGTGCTCAAGCGCTCGAGCTACAGCCCCATCATCCGCGATATGGACGACTTCTCCTGCGCCCTGTTTACCCGCGACGGCGACCTCTTCGCACAGGCCGACTACATCCCCGCCCAGCTTGGTGCGATGTCGCTGGTGGTCAAGAGTGTGATCGCCGAGTGGGGTGACTCCATCGCTGATGGCGACGTATTCCTGTGCAATCACCCCTACCGCGGAGCCATGCACCTCCCCGACATCAACGTGGTCGCGCCGGTGTTCCTCGCGGGGGAGTTGGTCGCGTGGGCAGGAACGGCAGCGCACCACCTCGACGTGGGCGGGGTGAACCCGGGCAGTGAGGGTCCGGCGCTGGGTGACCTGTTCGCCGAGGGGCTCGTCTTCGCCCCGGTTCGGCTCAATATCGCCGGTCATGAGAGCCCTGACCTGATCTCGGTCATCTCGAGTAACGTGCGCGACCCGCTCAGCACGGTCAGTGACCTGCGGGCCCAGCGCGCAGCGTGCTCACTGGGCCGGGCAAGGCTGCTCGAGCTTGACGAGGTGTACGGGTGGCGCACGGTGGCGACGGTTATCGCACTCATGCTCGACCGCACCGAGGTGGCGGTGCGCCACGCGCTAGCTGCGCTGCCCGACGGCGAGGCGGAGGCCGAGGGCTTCCTCGACGATGACGGGCGCGAGGGGCCTCCCACGCGAGTGGCTGCCCGGGTCGTCAAGCGAGGTGATCACCTGTGGGTTGACCTTTCGAGTTCGGCGGGCCAAGTTGCTGGGGCCATGAACGTGCCCTGGGCGAGCACTCGTGCATCGGTGGTCTACGCGGTGCGCTCGATGGTGGCACCCGACGTCGGTGCCAACGACGGACTCCTGCGCGCGCTGACAATTGAGTGTCCCCCGCGGTCGGTGCTCAACCCCGAGTGGCCAGCGGCGGTGTCAGTGCGCCACAACACCTGCCAGCGACTCGCCGACACCCTCATCCGGGCGATGGGCCGGCTCTGGCCCGAGCTGGCCGTCGCCAGCAGCACCGTGGCGTTCTTCGGTTGCAACATTGAGAGCGTCTCTCCCATTACCGGGCGAGCATCAGTGATGGCTGACGTCGTGGGTGGCGGTACGGGTGCGACGTCTGTCGGCGACGGCATCGATGGTGTCGACACCTACATGTCGAACGTGGGGCTCATGTCGGCTGAGGTCGTGGAGACCAACTACAGCGTGCGTGTTCTGCGTACGGAGCTGATGCCCGAGTCGCGGGGGCTAGGTCGATTTAACGGTGGTATGGGGCTGCGGCGTGACTACCAGATCCTCGGGCACGACGCCCGGGCGACCTTCTACGCCGAGCAGACCAATGCTGACTTCGCCCCTGAGGGCCGCGAGGGCGGCACACCCGGTCGCGAGACTCGCATCTGGATCATCGACCCAGATGGAACCCTGCGGGCCGCGCCCACGAAGGCGTCGGTGGTGCTACTCGCTGGGTCGGTGCTGCGCGTCGAGACATCGGGCGGCGGCGGGTATGGAACCCCGACCTAGGGCTAGGAATGCGGGGGGCCAGCGGAAGTGGTCAGGCCCGCTCGGCCCAGAGGTTGGTCCACTCGTGGCCGGCCGATCGCACCAGGCGTCGTAGCAGCGGCAGTGACAGGCCGATCACGTTCGAGGGATCGCCGTCGATACTGTCGATGAAGGGGGCCGACAGACCGTCGAGTGTGAACGCCCCGGCCACCGCGAGCGGCTCGCCGGTGGCGACGTAGGCCTCGACCTCGGCGTCGGTGGGCTCGGCGAACCGCACCACGGTGCGGGCGGTGGCGATCTGGGTGCTGCCGCCGAACGCGTCGAGGAGGGCGTGCCCGGTGACGAGCACTCCCTCGCGCCCGCGCATAGCCCGCCAGCGCTGCACCGCGTCGTCGGCATCGCGCGGCTTACCCAGCGACTGTCCGTCGAAGTCGAGCACCGAGTCGCAACCGAGCACCAGGGTGGGGCCGGACCCGAGCGAGCGGGCCCGCTGCAGCACGTCGTTGGCCTTGGCGGCCGCCAACATTTCGGCAATCGTGACGCTGTCACGGTCGTCGACGGCGAGTTCGGCGACCATGGCGTCTTCATCGACGCTGCTGACAATGACGAGAGGGTCGACACCGGCCGCTCGCAGCAGTGCTCGTCGCGCCGGCGACGCCGACGCCAGCACCAGGGTGATGCGCGTCATCGGCGGGGCAGTGCCGACGAGCGCCATGCACCGGGTCCGTGCGGCAGTGGGCGCCGCAGCCGTGACGCTCGCTCACCCCAGGCCGAGGGAGTGCCCTCATCGACTGAGCCGGACTCCGACAGCAGGGCCGCCACTGCCGCCACCATCGCGGCGAGTTCTGCGTCGTCGGGGGTGCCTCGCACGACGCGCAGTAGGGGCTCGGTGGCAGCCTCGGGGGTGTCAGACATCAGAGCGGAATGTTCCCGTGCTTCTTGGGCGGCAGGCTGGCGCGCTTGCCTCGCAGCGCTCGCAGCGCCCGCACCACCATCGCGCGCGTTTCCGACGGCAGGATGACGCGGTCGATATAGCCGCGCTCGGCGGCGATGTACGGGTTGGCCAAGGTGTCGTCGTACTCGGCGATCAGTCGCGCGCGCTCGGCCTCGGGATCGCTGGCGTCGCGCAACTCCTGCCGATACAGGATGTTGACCGCCCCCTGCGCGCCCATCACGGCGATCTGGCCGGTGGGCCACGCGAGGTTGATGTCGGCCCCGAGGTGCTTGCTTCCCATCACGTCGTACGCGCCGCCGTAGGCCTTGCGCGTGATGACGGTGACCAGGGGCACGGTGGCCTCGGCGTAGGCGTAGATCAGCTTGGCGCCGCGCCTGATGATGCCGTTCCACTCCTGGTCCGTGCCGGGCAGGAAGCCGGGCACGTCGACGAAGGTGAGCACCGGAACGTTGAACGCGTCGCACGTGCGGACGAAGCGAGCCGCCTTCTCGGAGGCGTCGATGTCGAGAGTGCCCGCGTACTGCATGGGCTGGTTGGCCACCACTCCGACCGAGCGCCCCTCGACCCGGCCGAAACCGATGAGGATGTTGGGCGCCCAGAGCGGCTGCACCTCGAGAAACTCGCCGTCGTCGACAATGTGCCCGATGACGGTGTGCATGTCGTAGGGCTGGTTGGGCGAGTCGGGAATGAGCGTGTCGAGTTCGAGGTCAAGCTCGTTGATCTCGAGGTCGGCCTCAACCGCGAACGACGGCACCTCGTCGAGGTTGTTGCTGGGCAGGTACGACAGCAGCGCTCGCACGTAGTCGAGCGCGTCGGACTCGTCGGAGGCCATGTAGTGGGCCACCCCAGACTTGGTGTTGTGCGTGCGCGCGCCGCCGAGATCCTCGAACTCGACGTCCTCGCCGGTGACGGTCTTGATCACGTCGGGGCCGGTGATGAACATGTGCGACGTCTGGTCGACCATGACGGTGAAGTCGGTGATGGCGGGGGAGTACACAGCGCCACCGGCACACGGGCCCAAGATCAACGAGATCTGCGGGATGACGCCCGAGGCGTGCACATTGCGCCGGAAGATCTCGCCGTAGAGGCCGAGCGACACCACGCCCTCCTGGATGCGCGCGCCGCCGGAGTCATTGATGCCGATGACCGGGCAGCCGATCTTCATGGCGAGGTCCATCACCTTCACGATCTTCTCGCCGAAGACCTCGCCGAGGGACCCGCCGAACACGGTGAAGTCCTGTGCGAACACGCACACTGGACGGCCATCGATGGTGCCGTAGCCGGTGATGACGCCGTCGCCGTAGGGCCGTGTCTTTTCGAGTCCAAACGCGATCGAGCGGTGACGCGCGAGGCCGTCGAGCTGCTGGAAGGAGTCGTCGTCGAGCAGGGCGAGGATGCGCTCCATGGCCGTCTGCTTGCCCTTGGCGTGCTGCTTGTCGACGGCGGCCTGACGGCGACCAAGTGCCTCGGCGCGGCGACTGCCAAGGTCGGCGATCTTGCCGGCGGTGGTGTGAGGGTCAGGGGTGGTCTCCCCTGGCTGCTCCGTGGCAGAACTCATGCGATGGCCCTCCTGAAGTCGTGGCTCCTACGGTAGTCATCGGCCTGTTCGTCAGTGCGTCGACCCCCGGACTGATTGACTTGGCCGCATGCCTCGCGCCGACGCTGATCGCAGCAAGCCCCCGACGTGGCAACTGCTGGTGCGTTGGAAGGCGTGGGCGCTGCCCGCGATCGTCCTGGTGGCGGTGCTGGTGCTCTCGGGGCTTGGCCTCAACCAGTCATCGGTGGCCCTTCTCAGTCCCACCCCGAAGGACGACCCTGGCCTTCTGGTGAGCATGCGCCCCCGCGACATCCGCTACGACGAGTACGTGCGCAGCACCCCGACACAGGTGGGCAACGTGCGCAAGGGACTCCCGAGCGAGGTCTGGCTGGGGCTGACGCCCCTCGACCTCGACGCAACGTCGCTGGGCGCGCCGACTCGGTCCTGGACGATGGTGTTCCGGCCGCAGCTTCTCCTGATGGCCCTCGCAGGGCCCACCGACGATGCCGCGCTCGAGCGCGGCTTCGCCTTTCGATGGTGGGTCCCGATCGCTGTCGGGATCCTCGGTGTCTACGCGCTGCTGCTGGCGCTCCGCCGGAGGCCCCTTCTTGCCGCGGTGCTCGCCCTGGCTGTGGGTCTGGCTCCGTTCGTCCCCTGGTGGAGCGGCACCGATCTAGGGCTGATCGTCGGCTTCTCGGCCGGGGCCGGGGCTGCGACCCTGATGGCCGTCCGAAGCTCCCGATGGTGGCGGGGGCTGCTCTGGGCCCTCGCGTCGGCGTGGCTGCTCTCGGCCGCATTCCTCGTGCTGTATCCCCCGTGGCTGATCTCGGTGGGACTGGTCGTGGGCCTGGTGGTCGCTGGCGCGTTCTGGGACCGCCGCACTCCGCTCGTGCGGCTGATACCTGCCGTCGGGGTCACCGTGGCGACGTCGGCCGCCGTGCTGGGCTTCTGGCTGGTCGACAACAGGGCCGCGATTTCGACCATCGCAGGCACCGATTACCCGGGTGGTCGCCGCGCGGTGGCAGGCGAGGGGCTTGTGGCCGCGCTGCTCAGCGCTCCGACGAGCTTCGTGACCGGGGTGCGGGCGGAGTGGTCGTTGATCATGGTCGACGGCAAACCTCTGAACCTTTCGGAGCGGTCGTCGGGGTGGATCAGCGCACCGGTGGCTCTGGTGCTCGTTGGACTGTGGGTGGTGTCAGTCGTGCGCGCGCGTCGCAGTGCGACGGCTGACCACTCCAGCCCGCAGGGTGGTGCGCAGAATCCGTCACCCGACCGGTGGCAGTGGGCTGCGCTCGGGGCCATCGTCGGTAGCACAGTGCTCGTGGTCTGGGCGCTCGTGCCCCTGCCGGCCTGGGTGGGCGCGGGCCTGCTCGAACGTGTCCCCGGGCCGCGCACTTACGTGGGCATCGCGGTGGGCTTCGCCATTCTCGTGCACGTTGCGGCCGGGCGCGTTCGTCTGTCTCGCCGGGGTGTTCTCGTCGTATCTGCCGCGGTGCTGGCGGCGGCGGCCGTGCAGGGACTCAGGCTGGCAAACGACCTCCTCGCCCCTGGCCGTGCGGGCCCCCTCATGTCGGTGGCGGCCTCCGTGGTGCTGGCGGGCGCCCTGCTAGCTGTGATTCTGGGTGGACGCAGGACGAATCGTGTGGGGGCCCTCGCGCTCACCGTGCTCGTGGTCGCGACTTACTCGGTCGCGCTCCCGCCGTATCGGGGACTCGGCCCGCTGACGTCGTCGCCTCTGGCGCGGTACCTTGCCGCGCAGGCCGCCGCTGAGGGGCCGAGTCGATGGGTGTCCTTCGAGCCAGCAGTTCAGCCGATCATCGCTGCCTCGGCGAACTCGCTGCTGTCAGGAATGACGTACTACCCTGATGCCGCCGTGTGGAATCGCTTGGCACCGTCGCAGCGGAAACTGTGGAACAACTTCAGGACCTACGTCTGGGCTCAGGACCCGCTCGCCCAACCGGCCGTCATCGGCGACTCGAGCGGTCCGCTGTCTGCCCTTCGCATTAACCTCTGCAGCCCCGACACCGACTTCCTCGACATTAGGTACGCCGTCTCGTCGGGCACGCACCCCGTGACGCTGCCGTGCTTCGAGCGGGTGGCCACCCTCGAAGGCTCGGAGGCTCCTCTGACGGTGTGGCGCCGGACGTCCGGCGGCTGACGTCGTCGGCTGGAAGTTGCTGGTCCCGGTGGTGACAGTGGTTTAGCGTGGCGAGGTGACCATCTCCGACGCCGTGGGTCCGCGTCCTGAGCTCGATCCGCGAAAGGTCGATGCTGAGTTCGTCGCACGCGACATCGCGGGCGTGGGCCGCACGGTTCTCGAGCGCACCGGGTCGACCAACGCCGACGCAGCCGCGGTGCTCGAGCGGGGCGAGCCCGTTCCCTTCGTGATGGTGGCCGACGAGCAGGTGTCGGGTCGCGGTCGGCTTGACCGGGTGTGGACGGCACCGTTCGGCTCGTCGCTGCTGATGAGCCTGGTCATTGCCCCGCCGGTGCCGGCGGCGAGATGGGGGTGGCTGCCGCTGCTCACCGGACTCGCGGTGAGTGATGCGCTGCTCGAGGAGTCTGGGCTGGAGGTGGTGCTCAAGTGGCCCAACGACCTGCTCGTTGTCGACCCGTCCGGTGCGCGCAAGCTCGGCGGTATCCTCGCCGAACGCACCCCATCGGCGCACGCGATTCTGGGGGTGGGCCTCAACGTTGATCAGTCGCCCGACGAGCTGCCCGGCCCGGGTGGTGTGTCGCTTCTGATGGTCGGGGCGCGGGTGTCGCGCGAACGGCTTCTCGCCGCGGTCGTCTCTTCGCTGGTGCGAAGGGTCGACGCGTGGGCGGTGGTGAGTGGTGATCCTGTCTCGTCCGGTCTGGCCGACGAGTATTCCCGGCGCTGCGTCACGCTCGGCCTTGAGGTCGACGTCAGCCTGCCCCACGACGGCACGGTGCGGGGTAGGGCAAGTGCCGTCAGCGTCGATGGTGCGCTCGTGCTCGACACGGCCGAGGGGTCGCGCATCGTGTCAGCCGGTGACATCGTGCACGTGCGCCCCACCACGTGAGACGCACGGGAGTCGTCGCCTGGGCGCTGCCCCTCGTGCTGCTGGTCGGCATGGTGGTGCTCACCGCGCTGCAACTCAACTCGTCGTCTGTCGTGCTGCTGGGAAGCCAGCCGAAGTCCGACTCCAACCTTGTCTGGGGTACTCCGCGCGAGATTCGCTGGGACGAGTACATGATCTCGACTCCCATCGCGGTTGGAGCCGTGGCCAAGGGGCTGCCCACGCACACGTGGATCGGGCTCAACGACATCGATCTTGAAGCCACGAGCCTGGCCCCGATGCGCAGTTGGGTCACGGCCTTCAAGCCCCAGATGTGGGGGCTGATGGTGGCCGACCCCCGCCGTGAAGGCTCGGTCGAGCGCGGCTTCGCCTGGCACTGGTGGCTCACGCTGGTGGCAGGAATTCTGGGCGTCTACGCCCTGCTGATGGCCATCAGGGCCCGTCCGCTGCTGGCGGGCACCCTGGCGCTCATGGTCGGGCTGGCCCCGCACATGGCGTGGTGGAGCGGGGTGCACGCGAGCGATTCCCTCGGCTTCGTGGCCGGCGCGGGCGCGGCGGCGGTGATGGGACTGCGCAGTGTGAGAGTCCGAGCGTCAGTGGCGTGGGGGCTGCTGGCCGCGTGGTTGCTGCTGGTCGGATGGTTCGCCCTCTACCCGCCGTGGCTGGTCTCGGTGGGCGTGGTGGTTGTGTTTGTGGTGGCGGGCGTCGCGTTCGACCGACGCGTGGGCTGGCGCCGGGTCACTCGCGTTCTGGCAGCAACCGCGCTGCCGGTGGTGGTCGTGGTGGGCGTGTGGCTGACGCAGAACTCCGCGGCAATCAGTGCGATTGGTGCGACCATCTACCCGGGGCAGCGCCGTTCGGTGGGCGGCGAGGGAAGCTGGTCTGACCTACTCAGCGCGCCGAGCAGTATCTTCCTGAGCTTTAACCCCGGGGCGCTGTCGCTCGGCCATGGCGCTGCCGGCAACCGCAACAACCTTTCAGAGGCGAGCTCGATGTGGGTGTCGGCGCCGGTGCTGGCGCTCTTGGTAGTGCTGCTCGCGCTCTCCATCGTGCGTCGTGCGCGAGCGCGACGGCGGGGAGATGGGGTCGTCGCGCCCTCGACCCCCAAGCCTGACAACGAGCGCTGGCGGATGACCGCGGCAGGAGGCGTCGCTGCGATGGCGGTGCTGCTGGCCTGGGCGATGCTTCCGCTGCCCGCCGCACTCGGTTTAGGGGTGATGACCCGGGTTCCAGGCTTCCGTACCTACCTGGCGGTGGGGCTCGCCTTCGCGATGCTGCTGCACGTGATGGTCGGCAGGGTGCGACTCCCCCGTCGGGTGCTGTGGCCGGTCGCCCTCGGCACGGTGGTGGCCTCGGGGCTGGTCACCGCTGTCTCGACGCGCGACCTCATGCTTCGGACCTCGGTGGGACTCGCTATGTCCGTAGTGGTGGCGGTGGTGTTCGCCTGCCTCGTGCTCACTCTGCTGTTCGGGGGGCGTGTCGCCCAGCGAGTGGGTGCGGGGGCGCTCATCGCGCTGACCCTGGTGTCGTACGCCGTGGTGGTGCCGCTGTACCGCGGCCTCGGGCCGATCACGTCGACCCCGCTGGCCCGCTACCTGGCCGCAGCGGCCACCGCCGAGGGTCCGACTCGATGGGTGACCCTCGACCCCTCGGCTCAGCCCGTGCTCGCTGCCTCTCCCCAGTACGCGATTTCGGGGATGACGCTCTACCCCGACCGCGCCCTCTGGAACCGGCTGGCGCCCGGCCAAGACTCGGTCTGGAACAACTACAACGAGTACCTCTGGGCGCAGGACCCCAGTCTCGACGCGGCCTTCGTGGTGCCGCTCGGGCTGCGCGGGTCGGCTGAGATGAATGTCAGCCTCTGCAGCCCCGAGGTGGAATTTCTCGACATCAACTACGTCATCACCTCCAAGCGCTGGCCGGCCGCCCTACCCTGCTTCAGCAGGGTGGGAGCGATCGACGACCTTGGCACAACGCTCACGATCTGGCGTCGCACGCCTCGGGGTGGCGCCACACCTACTGCCGCGGCTCCGTGACCTCTAGCCCCTGACGTGGCAGGATACGGGCGTGACCTATCCCGGAAAGTTGCTCGCCGATGGCGAGAATGTCGAGTTCGAGTTGCGGCCGCACTGGAGGGCCCTCCTCGTCCCCATCATCTGGCTACTGCTGATCGTGGTGGTGGGCGTCTTCCTGTTCTCGTCGTGGCGGTCGCTGGTAGGTGACAGTTTCGGCGGCCCGGCTGGCCAGTGGATCATCGCCGGCGTCGCGCTGGTGCTCTTCATCATCTTCGCCGCGCGGCCGTTCGCCTACTGGTTCACCACCGATTACGTGTTCACCACCCGGCGCATCATCGTGCGCACCGGCCTCGTGGCCCGCAAGGGCCGCGACATGCCGCTGTCGAAGGTCAACAACGTGTCATTCGACATCTCGTTCTGGGGTCGGCTGCTGAACTACGGGGTACTCACGGTCGACTCGGCCAGTGACGAGGCCCTCGTCATCGCCGACGTGCCGGGTGTTGAGAACATCCAGCGTGAGGTGCAGCGCCTGCACGAGGACGACGACGTGCGCCGACGCCGTGGCTCCGGGTCAGGCGTGCTGCCCGACGACGGCTCCTGAGCCGCCACCCCATCTCCGCTAATCCATAAGAAAGCGTCACACCCACCCAGCCGGTTGTGACGCTTTCGTATGGATTAGCGGGGCAGGTTGCTAGGCCGAGGTGAGTTCGTCGGCCTCCGCCGAAACAACCTCGGGGAACACCCAGCGTCGGTATGACCAGAAGCGGAAGATGGTGCCGAGGCCGAGGCCGATGACGTTGGCGCTGACATTGTCGGCGAGTGGTGAGGTGTGGCCGAGCGCGTAGTGCGTGAACCACAGGCAGGCGAGCGCGATGCACATGGCCACGCCGTTGAGCAGGAAGAACAGCAGGTACTCGCGCGCGAACGTGGTGCGACCCCGGTGACGGAAGGTCCAGAGCCGGTTGCCGAAGTAGGCCACGGTGGTGGCCACCACCACGCTGATGGCCTTCGCGGTGAGGGGCTTGTCGTACATGGGGCCCGGATCTCCGGCATAGCGCAGCAGGTTGAACAGTCCGACGTCGACCACCAGTGCGCTGAGCCCGACAATGCCGAACTTGGCGACCTCGCGGAGGATGCTCCTCACATGGGCCACTACCAGGCCCACCAGGCCCACCAGGCCCGCCCGCGAGCGAGGCGGCGCCGCAGGAGTCATGCGCCAACGATACCGGCGGGGGAGCGTGGGTCACACCGCCCTCACGGGTGAGACGTGGCAGCTAACCCTAGGCTGGGTCACATGGATCATCGCCTCAGTGACGAGCACGAGCAGTTGCGATCGGTGGTGGCCGAATTCGCCCGCGAGGAGGTCGCGCCGGTCATCGGCGGGTATTACGAGCGCGGCGAGTTCCCCTACCCGCTGGTCGCCCGAATGGGCGAGTTGGGGCTGTTCGGGCTGCCGTTCCCCGAGGAGTACGGGGGCATGGGCGGCGACTATGTGGCGCTCTGCGTCGCCATCGAGGAACTGGCCCGGGTTGACTCGTCGGTGGCCATCACACTCGAGGCGGCGGTGTCTCTCGGAGCAATGCCCGTGTATCGATTCGGTACCGAAGAGCAGCGGCGGGAGTGGTTGCCGCGGCTCATCTCGGGCGAGGCTCTCGGAGCGTTTGGGCTGACCGAGCCCGGTGGCGGCTCCGATGCAGGCGCGGCGCGCACGTCGGCAACTCTCGACGGTGACGAGTGGGTGATCAACGGCACCAAGGCGTTCATCACGAACTCCGGCACCGACATCACCGCGCTGGTGACAGTCGCTGCCGTGACCGATGTCGAGCCCGACGGCCGGCGTCGGCTGTCGATGATCATCGTGCCGGCCGGAACTCTGGGGCTCACCGTGTCGCGCGGCTACGCCAAGGTGGGATGGGACGCCTCCGACACTCGCGAACTCTCGTTCTCGGGTGTGCGGGTTCCTCGCGCGAATCTGGTGGGCGAGCGCGGTCGTGGGTACGGGCAGTTCCTGCAGATCCTCGATGAGGGCCGCATCGCCATCGCGGCGCTGGCCACCGGCCTGGCGCAGGGGTGCGTCGACGAGTCGGTGAAGTACGCACAACAGCGCGAGGCCTTCGGCTCGCTGATCGGTACCCGGCAGGCGGTGCAGTTCATGATCGCCGACATGGAGGCGAGGGCGCACACGTCGCGGGTGACCTGGTACGACGCTGCCTCGCGGATGTCGCGCGGCGAGCCCTACAAGCGCCAGGCGTCCATCGCCAAGCTCGTGTCGAGCAACGCGGCCATGGATAACGCCAGGGCCGCCACCCAGGTTCACGGTGGCTACGGCTTCACCATCGAGTTCCCGGTCGGACGGTTCTACCGCGACGCGAAGATCCTCGAGATTGGTGAGGGCACCAGCGAGGTGCAGCGCATGCTCATCGCTCGCGACCTGGGGCTGCCCGATGCATGACCTGCCGCCCGTTGTCTCGGCGCCTGATTTTCCCACGGTGGCGATGATCGGTGGGGGTCAGCTCGCGCGCATGACCGCACAGGCGGCGATTCAGCTCGGGGTCGGGCTGCGGGTGCTGGCGGCAAACCCAGCCGAATCCGCCGCCCAGGTGGTGCGCGACGTGCGCTTCGGAAGCCACGACGATCCCGCGGCCCTCGCGGACCTCGCCGAGGGTGTCGCGGTCGTGACGTTCGACCACGAGCACGTGCCGCAGGAACTGCTCGCCGATTTGATCGCCAACGGTTCCACCGTGCGGCCTGACCCCTCATGCCTCATTTACGCGCAGGACAAGGTGGTGATGCGCCAGCGGCTCACCGAGGCCGGAATTCCGTGCCCCCGGTGGACGGTAGCGAACACCGTCAATGACCTCGAGGCTTTCGGTGCCGAGGTGGGGTGGCCGCTGATGCTCAAGACCTCTCGCGGCGGCTACGACGGTCGGGGTGTGTGGTCGGTCGAGTCAGCTGACCACGCGGCGGAGTTGATGGGCTCGGTCGCCCTCGCCAGCGGCGTGGTGTGGCTGGCCGAGGAGCGCGTGGCCTTCACCCAGGAACTGGCCGCGCAGGTGGCCCGAAGCCCGTCAGGGCAGGCCGTGGCCTATCCGGTGGTGCGCACCGTGCAGACCGATGGCATCTGCACCGAGGTGGTGTCTCCCGCCCCCGGCCTCTCCGAGGAGCACGCCACCGCGGCGCAGGCGATCGCTCTCGAGATCGCCGGACTGCTCGGTGTCACGGGAATGCTCGCGGTCGAGTTGTTCGACACCCCCGACGGTGTGCTCGTGAACGAACTCGCGATGCGGCCGCACAACTCGGGCCACTGGAGCATCGACGGTGCAGTGACCAGCCAGTTCGAAAATCACCTGCGCGCGGTGCTCGATCTCCCGCTCGGGTCCCCGCTCGCCCTCGCGGCCCACGCGGTGATGGTGAACGTGCTCGGGGGTGACCTCCCCGATCTGTACCCCGCGTACCGGCACCTGATGGCGCGCGACCCGGGTCTGCGCGTGCATGTCTACGGGAAAGAGGTGCGTCCCGGCCGTAAGGTCGGTCACGTGACCGTGATCGGCGACGACCTCACCGATCTGCTGGCACGCGCGCACCACGCCGCCGACTACCTCTCGGGAGCCATCGATGAGTGAACCTAGTGTCGGGCTGGTGATGGGCAGCGACTCCGACTGGGCGGTGATGTCGGCGGCGTCCGACGCGCTTGGCGAGTTCGATGTGGCCCACGAGGTGCGCGTCATGTCGGCGCACCGAATGGCGCGCGAGATGCTCGAGTACGGAGAGACGGCGTCCGACCGGGGTCTGCGGGTGATCATCGCCGGGGCCGGCGGCGCGGCGCACCTTCCTGGCATGCTCGCAGCGGTGACACCCCTGCCGGTCATTGGCGTGCCCGTGCCTCTCGCCCAGCTCGACGGGCTCGACTCGCTGCTCTCAATCGTGCAGATGCCGGCCGGAGTTCCTGTGGCCACCGTTGCGGTGGGGGGTGCGCGCAACGCCGGCCTGCTCGCGGTGCGCATCCTTGCCTCGGCCTCGAGCGACGAAGGCCTGACGTTACGTACCCGCATGGTGCAGTTCCAGGAGGCCCTGGGGGCGGCGGCTCGGGCCAAGGGGGCTTCGCTCCCGCCGCGGGGAAACCCGCACCGGTCGGCGTGACCCCCCACGATGTAATCCCGCTCGTCGGCGCGTGGCTCGCGGTGGGGCTTCTTCCGGGGCTGCTGGTGACCGTCGGGCTTCGGTGGGGACGTGGCTGGCTGCGCGCCCTGGTAATCGCCCCGCTGGTCAGCTACGGCGTGCTGATGCTGGTGGCGGTGGCACTCACGGTGGTAGGGGTGTCGGTTGAGCCGACCACGGTGCTGCCCCTCGCGCTGGTGGTCGGGCTGCTGTGCCTGGCCGTCGGCTGGCTTCGCCACACGCATGTGATCGAGCCAGAGGTCGTGGCCGCTCGGGCGGCCGAACTGCTCCCCCTCGCGCTCATCGTGATCGCGAGCGCCACCTGCTGGTGGATGGCCAGCGACGGGCTCGCCGCTGTGCCGCCCAACGACGATGGGTCGAATCACGGCCTGTTCGCCACCCAGATTCTGAACGAGCGCACCATCGCGCCGAGCCAGGTGGTGGTGGGCGATGTCCTCACCGACAAGCCGAGCGCCGCGTACTACCCGTTGGCCATTCACCTCGTGGCCGCCCTGATGGCGCGGATATCCGGAGGTCCGGTGGCCTCGGCCCTGACCCTGCAGGTGGTGGTGGCGATGGCCCTGCTGCCTGCCGGAATGTTCGTGCTGACCCGTCGCCTCTACCCGCTGCGCCCGGGCGTCGGGCCCGTGGCCGCCCTCGTCTCGGTGATGTTCGTGGCCATGCCGTACTACGTGGCAACGTGGGGCGGTTACCCCTTCATCATCGGAATAGCGCTCGTGCCCATCGCCGTCGACGCGCTGTGCGGCGCGGGCCGTGACACGGGGGCGATTCGCGGCGGGCTGCTCGTCGGCCTTGTGTTGGTCGGGCTGTTCGCCGTGCACTCGAGCGAAATGCTGGCGGCGCTCGGACTGGCCCTGCTCGTGCTCATCGGGTGCTGGGCCCGTCGCGAGCGGCGCATCGTCGAGTCGCTGGCGCCCTGGCTGGTCGGTGTGGTGGTCGTGTCCCTCTTCATCGTGCCGCAGTGGGCGCAGTTGAGGGCTGGAGCGAATGTGGTGGCCACGGCGGCACTGATCGCCCCGCAGTCGCCACTGGCGGCCATCGTGGGGTCGATCTGCTACGTCCCCTTCCTCGCCTTCCCCTCGCTCCTCTTCCATCTACCCCTGTGGGTAGGCGTTCTGTACCTGGTCAGCGGCGCGGCGGTGCTCGCGCTCGTGGTCGGTGGTGCTGTGGTGTCGGTGCGACGGCGCTGGTCGCCCGAGTGGGTCGTGGGGCTCGTTCTGGTGATCATCGTGGTAATCGTGTCGGCGCTGCGAGTGCCCATCGTCGATGCGCTGACGGTTCCCTGGTACTCGCGGTCAGACCGACTGGTGATGAACGAAATCTTCCTGTTCTCCCCGCTTGCTGCGCTGGGCGCAGTGTCGTTGCTCACCCGCATCTCTCGGGTGTCGGTGAGGTCGCTGGCCGTCGTCGCTGCCGCGGGGCTCGTCGCGGCACCGGCGCTGGTCGTGTCGCGCGGCGTGGTTGATGCCGCGTACGAGCAGGGAAGCCTCGCGGGCATTCATGAGCGGGCGGCCTTTGACTGGCTCGCGACGAGGGTGAGCCCGGGGGAGCGTGTACTCAACGACCCCGCCGACGGCTCGGGCTGGATGTGGACGCTGAGCGGTGTGCCCCCGCTGTTCGCGGTGGCTCCTCATCAGATCGAGGGCTGGGGCAATCGCACCGTGCTCATCGACAGCGCGTCGGAGGTGGGCAGCGACCTCGCGGTGCGGGGGTTTGCCGACCTGTGGCGCGTGCGGTACGCCTACGTGGGGCCGCGCGTCTTCCCAGAGCATGAGGCGTCGCTGTCGGTGAGGCAACTCGTCGACGGGGGTGGCTGGCGAGTGGTGTTCCGCAGCGGTGGCGCCACCGTGCTTCAGCGAGTCGATACGCAGTAACGCGGGCGTGATGGTCACTAGGCCACGCTGAAGTCGCGAGTTCGCTCCCCGCCAGACACGATGGGGCGATGGTGCCGCCGGAGTCGCTGCGTAGAAGCGCAATCGCGCGCCCGCTTCGGTCAGCGACGGCGCGAGTGGGTGCCTCGTTCAGGAGCCTTCTCTCCGGCGATGCCCAGGGCCGTCCCGAGTGGGTCACCGACCTGGCCAGCGGCCCGGCGGAGTCGTTGTTCGAGGTCGACGGGCCCGCGTGGACCGTGCACGCCAGTCTGCCGACGCTCGTCGGCGGAATCCGTGCGCTCCTGCTGCAAACGCTGCACCCGGTAGCCGTCGACGCTGTCGACCGCCACTCGGCCTTTCGCGACGACCCCATCGGGAGGTTGCGGCGCACGACCCGATGGCTGACCGTCACCACCTTCGGGACACCCGACCAAGCTCGCGACGAGGCGGGGAGGGTGAATCGCATCCACGAGCGTGTGACGGGAATGCGGCCTGCTGATCCGGACGTACCTGGCGGTGCCGAGGTCGGGTATCGGGCCGACGATCCCGATCTGCTGGCGTGGGTGCACGCGGCTTTCACCGACTCGTTTCTCACCGCACACCAGCAGTTGCGAGGACCGACTATTCCTGGGGGTCCCGATGCGTACGTCGCCGACTGGGCACGCTCGGCCGAGCTCCTCGGCCTCACCGACGCCCCGGCCGACCGCGCCGGTCTCGACGCGTACCTGACGTCGCTGCGTCAGGGAACCCTCACGCGCAGCGCGGCCGGCGACCGGGCGCGGGAGTTCCTGCTCGCGCCGCCACTGCCAACCGGCCAGCGTGCCGCCTACCGGCTTCTGCTGCGGGCCGCCACGGCCACGCTCGACCCGCACGATGCCGAACTGCTTGACCTGCCGTCGGTGCGCGTCGGAACCCTGCCGGCCACTCGGGGGTTGCTGGCAGCCCTGCACGTGGTGCTCGGGCCGGCCTCGCCCGCCGAGTCGGCCGCGCGCCAGCGCATGGGCGCCGCTCCCCGCACCCGACCGTGAGGCCAGTCAGCGAGCTGCCGTTACCACGAACTCGTTGTAGGGAAACACTCGTCCGGCCACTCGGGGGAAGGGGAATGACGAGGCTCGGGTGGGCACGAAGCCGGCCCGACGGGCGGTGGCCTCCATGGCGGCGAGGTCAAGGAAGCGCACATGGGTGGCGTCGGAGGAGTAGCCGCGCTCCTGGGGGCAGATGAGAAGCAGACGCGCAGATGGTCGCAGGTAGGGCAGGTACTCGCCGATGATGTCGTCGGCGGTGGGCTCGTCGACATGCTCGAGCACATGTGCCAGCACGAGCGAGTCGAAGCTCGCCAGTCGTGCGTCGCCACACTGGGGCCACTCCTCCGTGGTCCACGCGTGCAGCCCGCGTTCGCGCGCAACCCTCACCGAGTCGGCGTTGTGGTCGACTCCTACGGCGTCGTCGAGGAACGACAGCACCCGACCAATGCCACAGCCCACCTCGAGGGCATGACCGAGCCGCAGTCGCCTGATGGAGCGGCGATACGGCGCCTGGACGTCGAGAACCCGCTTCCAACGCGCAGACTCGAGCGTGCGAAGCCGCTCGGTGTAGTCGCTCCCTTCGGTGGAGGTGGACGACACTGCTTCCCCCTTCACTTGCAGATCGAGTCAGCAGCGGTGCGCAGCCGGGTAGGGGATTTGATCGAGGTGGTGGGGCCTAGCGCATTGGCCGACACCGACACGGGCCTCACACCCGTGTAGTCGGACCCCACCAGCAGCACGAAGGTGTTCCCGAGTCCTTTCACCACCTTGGTCTGGGCGCCGGGAAGGGCGGCCTGGAGGGTCTTGAGCGACTGGTCGAAGCCCGGGTCGTACTCGATCACCGTGGTGGTGGCACCGGAAGTTTTGGCGTTCTGCGGCTTACCGATGATGGCGTATCCGCTGGCGGCGAGATCGTCGGCGACACGCTTGGCCAAACCGCTGACGCCCGCGGCGTTGTAGACCTTGATCCGCACCTGCGAGGGCGACACGCGAACGGCCGTTGCCGACCCATCGGCGGCAGGCGCTCGCAGCAGCGGCTCGTCGGCCGCTAGCTTGGCGAACACCGCCTTCGACTGGTCGCTCCACAGCATGGTCGATTGGTTCTTGGCCTTGCCGATGTCGACCCGATAGTTGGGCTTGTCGATGGGAACGGTGAAGAAGAGGATATCCGCGAGGTCAATCGACCTCAGCCGGGCGCCGAGGGCGAGCAGGTCGTCGCGGGTCAGGCCCTCGTCGGTGGTGATGCTGGCGGAGGCGGCGTCGAGAACCGAGTTGAGTGCGAGCGGGTTGATCAACGTGCCCGTGCTGGTGACCTTCTGCACGAGTGATGACAGGAACCTGTGCTGCCGCGCCAGGCGGCCGAACTCCGAGTCGACGGCGCGGGCCCGCACGTACGACAGGGCTTCTCTCCCTGCCACCACGGTGGTGCCTGCCGCGAGGCTGAGCCCGGAGGGCTTGTCCTTGATCGCCTTGGTGACGCACACCGGAACGCCGTCGAGGGCTTCGACCATCGTGAGGAAGCCACGGAAGTCAACCTCGAGGTAGTGGTCGATGTGCACCCCGGTGGCAGCCTCGACGGTTTGCACCAGCAGGGGTCGGCCACCCAGCAGGTAGGCAGAGTTGAGCCGGTCCTTGCGGGCGGCGACCGGTATCCCACGGATATTCGGGTGCGCCGGAATCTCGACGTAGGACTCGCGGGGAAGGCTCACGACGGTGACCTCGTCGCCGGACTCCGACAGGTGCACCAGCATGATGGAGTCGGGTCGTGGGGGGCCGTACTTGCCTGCCCCCACGTGCAGTGCGCGCTGCTGAGGGGGGGTGAGGCCCAGCCGTCGATCGGTGCCCACGAGCAGAATGTCGAGCCCGGGGCCATCGATGGGCCGTTTGGTGCCCGCGAGCGGTCCGAACACGTCGGTCTGGTGCGTCATGGAGCCGTATCTGTTCACAGCAACGAACCCGACAGTGGCGACGAGCAGCACCAGTGCGGCACCCCCGGCGGTGACCAGCCGTCCCACGTTCCGGCGTCGAGGAGTGAGGTTGATCGGAAGGCTGGATACGTCGGCATCGTGGAGTTCGTCCGGGCTGGCAAGGTCAGGGGTCTGGTCAGACATGTCCCTGACCTCCTCACCTTGACCACTCGATGGTGATAGCCACACGCGGTTGACGGCCATTCATTGTCGAACCACTGAGCGGGTTCGCCCCGTGACCGAAGCAGTGCCCCCGGGTGGTGCCCGGCGGTTCTGCTACCCCCTCATTGTGCCGCAGCCGCGCAAATCCCTGCCCACCGAAGCGACGATTGGCGTCAGGAAGGCGTGGTGCGGGGGCTCACCACCACCTGACATGGCTCCTAGACTGTCGATGTGTCGAGGAGTGCGCCTGTGGTTCCCGTGCGGCCGCTCATCGTCATGCCCGCCTTCAACGAGGCCGGAGTCATCGGTCAGGTGCTCGCTGAACTCACCGAACTCACCGGGCTCACCGGGCCGACGGGCGGGTTTCCCATACTCGTGGTCAACGACGGCTCGTCTGACGGAACGGCGGCTGAGGCCATGTCCGCCGGCGCCACGGTCGTGTCCGTGCCGTTCAACGTGGGTGTTGGGGGCGCGATGCGCACGGGTTTTGTCTACGCGCTGCGCCACGGCTTCGATGCCGTGGTGCAGGTCGATGCCGATGGGCAGCACGACCCCGAGGCCGTGGCGGCCCTGATTGAGGGTCTTCGCGACGCCGACATCGTTATTGGCGCCCGTTTCGCGGGGCAGGGTGACTACAGGGTGAGGGGCCCACGCCGATGGGCCATGGGCCTGTTGGCGTGGTCACTGAGCCGGCTCACGGGCACGACGCTCACCGATGTCACCTCAGGCTTCCGCGCCACCGGTCCGGCTGCGCTGCCCCTGTTCGCCCGCGACTACCCGCAGGAGTACCTGGGCGACACGGTCGAGTCACTCGTACTTGCGCACCGCGCCGGACTGCGCATCGCGCAGGTTCCGATCGCGATGCGGCCGAGGTCCGGTGGGGTGCCCAGCCAGAGTGCCGTGCGCGCCACCGCCTATCTGCTGCGAGCGCTCCTGGTGCTGCTCCTCGCCGTGGTTCGTCGCCCCCCCACGATGCCCGCAGCCGACTGGGTCGCCTAATGAGTGCCGCCCGCAGTCCCCTCGCGATCGTTCTCGGACTGCTGCTGATGATGTTCATCCTTGAACTGCTGCGCCGTGGTCGGCTGCGCGAGAAGTACGCGGCTCTCTGGCTGCTGGTGGGCTCGGTGGTGCTGCTGGTGGCGATCTTCCCGTCGCTCCTGTTCTGGGCGTCGTCGACCCTGGGGTTCGGGGTGCCCTCGAATCTGGTCTTCGTGGCCGGAGGCGTAGTGCTGCTGTTCGTGAGCGTGCAGCTCAGCCTTGAGGTGGGCCGGCTCGAGGACGAGTCGCAGCGGCTGGCTGAGGAGCTTGCACTGCTCCGGGCGCGCCACGACAACCCCCCCGACCCACCGGCCGAGGCACCCTGATGCCAGCAGCGGTCGGCGACGACGAAGGCCGTGACTCGGTGTCGGTGGTGGTGCTCGGCTACGGCGTCGAGCCATGGCTGGGACAGTGCCTCGAGTCGGTGCTCGGCCAGGGCGCGCTGCTGCGCGAGTGCGTGCTGGTCGACAACGGAATAGCCGACGAGTCGCGCCCGGCGATTCCACCCGACCCGCGCCTGCGCGTGGTGGTGCCGTCGCACAATCTCGGATTCTCTGGCGGCTGCAACGAGGGCGCCCGTCACTCCTCGGCGCCGCTGCTGGTGTTCGTGAACTCCGACGCCGTGCTGGCGTCCGGGGCGCTCGCCG
The DNA here is from genome assembly GCA_943329595.2 of Bifidobacterium breve. GTDB lineage: Bacteria > Actinomycetota > Actinomycetes > S36-B12 > CAIYMF01 > CAIYMF01. The sequence goes on along the minus strand of CALQEM020000007.1, from coordinate 6,815 downwards.
CGCTCGCGGCCGTGCTGGCCGACGAGTCGGTGGGGCTGGTGACCGCCTCGGTGCGCTTGGGCGACCGCCCCGACCGCGTCAATGCGGCGGGAAACCCGATGCACTACCTGGGTTACACCTGGAGCGGCGGCATGGGCGACCTCGCGTCGGAGCACGATGTGCCACGGGAGGTCACCTGTGTGTCGGGGGCCACCTTCGGCGTGCGCCGCGAGGTGTGGGACCAACTCGGAGGTTTCGACGACGAGTACTTCGCCTACGGGGAAGACGTCGACCTGTCGATTCGGGCGTGGCAGGCAGGCCACACGGTGCGCTTCGAGCCGGCGGCGGTCAGCGTTCACCACTACGAGTTCGGCCGAAACCCCCAGAAGTGGTTCCTCCTCGAGCGCGGCCGACTCATCAACATGCTCACCCTGTTCGAGCCGCGCACCCGACGGTACGTGGTTCCCATGCTGGCCGTGGTCGAGGTGGGTTCACTTCTGGTCGCCGCGCGTCAGGGGTGGGCCGGTTCGAAGGTTGCCGCGTGGCGCTGGCTCTGGGACAACCGTGAGTACCTGCACGAGCGCACGGCCCGAGTTGAGGCCGCACGGCGTCGGCCCGACTCCGAGATTCTGCCTAGGCTGTCGGCCGAGGTCCTTCCCCCGCCCGAGTTTGGGCTGCGGGTGCCCAGGGTGGCCAATGCGGTGCTGAAGTCGTACTGGACGTGGGCCAGCGCACGTCTGGGGGCTGTCAGTACCTCAGCTGGCCCGACGCAGGCTCGGTAGGCTGGGCGCCCGTGACCCACGAGGAGGTGAGACCCGACGCGCGCGAGTGGCCCTCGGTGTCGATCGTGGTGCCCCTTCTCAATGAGGAGCGGCACCTGCGTGAGGTGGTCGCGCACCTGCTGCAGCAGGCCTATGACGGGCCGATCGACGTGGTGCTGGCGCTGGGGCCGTCACATGATGCCACCGACGAGATCGCTCGCGAGCTCGCCGCCGACCCGCGGGTGCGCCTCGTGGCTAACCCCACCGGGGCCACGCCTGCGGGCCTGAACGCGGCTATCGCCGCCTCGTCCGGCGAGGTGGTCGTGCGCTGCGACGGGCACGCGCTCCTGCCGCCCCACTACGTGCGCACCGCGGTCGAAACGCTGCGACGGGCTGACGCCGACAACGTCGGCGGCATCATGGCCGCCGAGGGGGTCACTGACTTCGAGTGCGCCGTTGCACGGGCGATGACCACTCGGCTCGGCGTCGGCGGTGCGTCGTTCCACATCGGGGGGGTCGAGGGCGAGGCGCCCACCGTGTACCTCGGGGTCTTCCGCCGGTCGGCGCTCGAGCGCGTGGGCGGCTATGACCAGTCGATGGTGCGCGCACAGGACTGGGAGATGAACCACCGCATTCGTGCCTCCGGCGGCCGGGTGTGGTTCACCCCGGACCTTCGGGTCACCTACCGGCCCCGCTCGACCGTGGCTGCCCTCTCGAGGCAGTACCGCGAGTACGGGCAGTGGCGCCGAGTGGTGATGCGCCGACATCCCGAGACGAGGAAGTTGCCCGGCAGCCTGCGCTACCTTGCTCCGCCGGTGATGGTGGTGGGGGTTGCGGCAGGCACGGCGGCGGCTGTGGTGGGCGTGGCGTCGGGGCAGCGATGGCTTGTCGGGGGCCTGCTCGCGCCCGCTGGCTACGTGGCGCTGGTCGCGGCCGGGGCCGTGGCGCTCGGCAGCGGGCTGGGCGCGCGATCGCGGGCACAGCTTCCGGTGGTGTTCGCGGTGATGCACTGGTCGTGGGGGGTGGGCTTCCTCGCTGGGCCGAAGGGGCGCGGTGATTCGGGTTCATCGTTCGCGCCCGCTTCTCCACCCTCTGGGGTGGAACCCGACACCATCGCGTGACCGGGTGCACCTGAGATCCTGCCGAATCGGGTCAAAACCACCCTCGCGCCGCCACGGCGGCTGGCCACGGGGTTGCGCCACTCACATTGGGCTCTCTCCGGGGCTCAAGGCCCACCCTGTCGTGCCGAATCAACTAAGAGGCCCCGGTCAGGGGCTACGCGCTGGTTGAGTCGGGAGGCAGTCGGATGAGGCGGTTCACGGCCCTCGGCGCCCTGGCCATCTCGGCTGCGGCGCTAGTGCTTGGCCTCGCCACCGAATCATCCGCTGCGCCCGCGACCGCTACCGCACAGGCCACCGCGGTGCGGGCGGCTCCGGTTCATCCGTCGGTGACGACCTTCGCGGTTGCCAATCGCGCCTCGTCGGCCTCGGTGCGCAACGGTGGCCCGGCCTTCGTCTCCGGTGTCGTTGCGCTGCCGGTGAGCACAGTGAGCACAGTGAGCACAGTGAGCACAGTGCTTGGACTCTCGTGGGCAGGCCCTGTTGAGCGTGGAACTCGCGTGTGGGTGAGTGTCCGCGAGGGGCAGCGCTGGGGTGCCGGGCAGGCTCTGGCTGTTGAGGGCTCCACCTCCAACGGCCGAGTCGTGGCCGACCCTCTCGTAGCTCGTGCGGCCACCGCCGTCCGGTTCCGCGTCGAGACCCCGTCGGGACGTGCGCCCCGGGCGGTCCGACTCGTGTCGATTGCCTCGCCTGCGGCGACTGCCGATGCCGTGGCTGTGGGAGCGTCCCTGACGTCGAGCGTCCCCAGCACGAGCACCCGCACCCTGCTTTCGGCCGCGGCCGCCCCGACGATCGCGGCACCCACGGTCATCACCCGCGCCCAGTGGGGCGCTGACGAAACTCGTCGCACGGGATCGCCCGCCTACAGTCAGACCCTCCGGGTGGGCTTCCTCCACCACACCACCGGGTGGACCACCTACAGCCAGGCCGAGGCGTTCCAGTTCATCCGAGCCCTCTACGACTGGTACACGACCCCGGTTGCCCAGGGCGGGCCGGGCTACTCCGACCTGATTTACAACGTGCTGGTCGACCGCTTCGGCCGCGTGTTCGAAGGCCGGGCAGGCGGGCTCGACAAGGCGGTCGTCGCGAACCAGGCGGTGGGGTTCGACCGTGACACCTTCAGCGTGGCTGCAATGGGCGACTTCGAGTCGAACCCGCTGCCCGCCGACACCGGTGACGCCATGATCTCCTCGATCGCCCAGGTGATGGCCTGGAAGCTCGCGCCCTTCGGTCGCGACCCGCGCGGAACAGCGACACTCACCAGCACCCTGGGTGGGGGCTCATCGAAGTACCGCGCCGGTCAGGTCGCCACCATTCCCGTCATTGCGGCACACTCCGACGTGGCGGCGACCACCAGTCCCGGCCGCAGCCTCACTGCCCGGCTCGGTCAGATTCGCGACCTGGCCGCAACCCTGATGGGGCTACCCAAGCCCTCTCCTGCCTTCAGCCTGCGCGCCGGCCTGCTCGCGCGCGCCTCGTACCTTGCAACGGCCGGGGCCACTGTCGCTGCTTCAACGACGCGCCCGATGAACTGGGTGGCAACCATCACGTCAGACTGCCTCACCCGCACTATTCGCGTGCTGCGTGGGCGACAGGCCTACTCGGGCCCTCTCGATATCACCTGGAACCTGCGCGACTCCCTCGGCGTCGCCGTGACTCCGGGCGTCTTTCGGGTCACACTCAACGGTACGGCCGTCGATGGTGGACAGCGCGCGGCTGCTCTCGTGACCAGCGTGCGGGTGACGGCCGCGGGTGGATCGGTGCCCGGCCCGTGTGCCTCGACTCCCCGCACTCGAGGTTCGTCCGGAGTGCTCACCTCGGTCGCTCTGGGTCACTGGGCCGAGCCGACCGCACAGTCTGCGGTGCTGGTCGCGGGCACCCGTATGAGCGACCTCGCCTTCCAGCTCGTTGCAGCTCCGCTCGCGCACGCGCGCCACGTCCCGATGCTCGTGATCGGCACCACGGCCGTCCCCGCTGTGGTGATGGCCGACCTACGGTCGCGCGGCGTGGTGTCAGTAATCATCGTGGGTGGGGCGTCAGTCGTGTCGCCTGCCGTTGATGAGCAACTCGCGGCCAACGGAATCGCAGTGCAGCGCATTGGAGGCCCGAGCCTGGCCGTCGTGGCCGCCGCCGTGGCCCGCCAGATCGGTGCCCCCGGAGCGCGAGGCGCCCTGTTCGTCGATCCGATCGCGCTTCCGGCCGAGTCTGCGCTCGCGTCCGCCGCAGCAGCGCGCACTGGTCGTCCAGTCCTGATCATCTCCGGTCGTGCGATCCCAGCCGCGACCTCGGCCTACCTCGCCGCACGCTCGGTGGTCGGTGGGGCCGTGGTGGCGCCACCGTTCGTGCTGGGTGACGCGCTGGTGCGCAGCCTCGGCGCCGTGCGGGTGTGGAGCACTGACTACAGCACCCTGGCACTACGGCTTGCGCCCGCGGGGGCCGCTGGAGATCGCGTCGTGCTGGTTCCTGTCCGGTCGCGCATGGAGGCCTCGGTGGCCGCGGCGACCGGGCGCGCCCTGCTCCCCATGTCGAGTGACAGTCCCTCGCCGTCGGTGAGTGCCTGGCTTGAGCAGCACGCGGAGGTCGAGGAGGTCGCCGCGGCTGTTCCCCACGCGTTGGTGCCCGACGCCGCACTCGCCTCGCTGGCGCTCGCGCTCGCCGCTCGCGCGCCTGCACCATTCAGCCTCGCCAGCGTGGCGATCGGGCGGCGTGGGGCCTCGGTGTCGGCCACACCCTCGGTGCCCCCGGTGCCCGAGAGCTTCGTGGTGACCGGCAGCGGCTGGGGCCACGGCATTGGGCTCTCACAGGCAGGCGCCTACGGTCAGGCACGTGAGGGGCGCACTGGCGAGGAGATCGTGACCCACTACTACACCGACACTGCGGTCACGCCGGTCAACGACATGATGGAACTCGCGGTGGCGCTGCTGCACCGTGTGCCGTCAGCATCGCTGCGCACGGAGCCTACCCGCCATGGAGCCACCGGTGCGGTGCGCGTGGCTCTGGCCGGGGGAGTCACCGTGGTGGGCACGTCAGCTGACACCTTCGGCTTCCGCTTCAGGCGCGGCCAGGTGCTCGTCACTCGCACGACCGCTGGCGTCAAGACGCTGGTGGGGGTCACCCCGTGGGTGCACATCACCTGGGCGGGGACGCGGGCTGCCGGCCCGCTCGGGCGGCGCACCACGCTGGTGAACGTGGTGGGGCCGGGCGACTCGTTCTCCGATCGTCAGCACCGCTACCGCTACGGAACCCTTGACGTGCGGGCGATCGCGGCGACGTCGTCATCGCCCGCGGGCCTGATGGTGCTCAACAACGTGCGTCTTCACGATGAGTACCTGTACGGGATCGCTGAGGTTGAGGCGTCATGGCCGCTGGCCGCGCTTCAAGCTCAGATCATGGCGTCTCGCTCGTACGCGTACGCCCAGTGGCGCAGCGGGCTTCGTTCCAAGTGCCTCTGCCACTCTGACGATGGCGGCGGCCCGTACTACGACCAGACGTTCCTCGGCTGGGTCAAGGTCGACGAGGGTTCGTACTCAGCGGCCTGGCGCGCCGCGGTGGACTCGACACTCGTGAGCCCCACCGAGGGGAAGGCAATCACCTACCGCGGCACCGTTATCACCGCCTACTACACCGACTCGACCGGGGGCCGCACCCGCAATAACGAGGACGTGTGGGGCGACGCCCCCGAGCCCTGGGCCCGTTCGGTCGACGACCACTGGAGTCTGGACCCTGTGAACAGCAGGTCGTTCGCGCAGTGGCGGCCCCGCACGCGCACCCAGCAGTCCGTGGCCGCCGCCTTCGGGCTTCCCGACGTGGTGACGGTTGGGGTGACGAGCCGACAGTCGTCGGGCACTGCGCTGGTGATGCAGGCGACGTCCTCGACCGGTGCTACCTCGACGATCAGCGGGGCAGCGTTCCGGCGCGCGATGGAACTGCCCTCACTGTGGATGTGGGCCATCACCCCGACGCCCGCGCCCACCGCCTGAGCATTACTCCAGCGCGGTCACGCGCTCGGACTCGGCGATTCGGCTGATGGCGTCGGGGTCTGCCGATTCTCCTGCTCGCACCAGAACCAGCGAGCCGCCGCTCACGAGCGCCCTCACCACGAGGTCGGCGAGCGAGGCCACCGTGCCGTCGACCTGCATGAGCCGACCCGCAGCCCGTTCGGAGTCTGTCGGATGGGCAGCGAGCACCTCGGAGTGGGTGCTTCGTACGCCCCCGAGGTCGATCGCCAGGCTGCTGGCGGCCGGGGCGGGGCCGGTGAACCTGTCGGCGTGCCCGCGGACCTCGAGCGCGTAGTCGAGGGCTCCGGGCGGCAGTGGCGCCTCGCACGGCAGGCCTAGCGGACGCAGGCTACATACGACCAGATCAACCACCGCGGTGTTCGCGGGGCTTGATGAGTCGGACGACTCGGGGCCCGTCACCAGCAGGTCGGGCTCGCCGTCGACCAGCGCGGCGCCGACGGCCCAGGTGGCCAGGCACCACACTGCCGACTGCCAGTGAGGTGGCAGTGACAGTTGAAGGCGATCACCGGCACCGATTCCGAGGTCGGTGACGAGGTTGGCGGTCTTGGCTACCCAGTTGTCTGCGGTGGTGTGCGAGAGCTCGACGCGCTCACCCGTGGCGAGGTCGTAGAACGTGAGCAGCGGGGAGGGGCCGAGCGAGCGAAGCCGCTCACGGCGGAGTTGTTCCAAGGACTGTGTGACGGGCATGAGAGCCACGCTACTGGCCAACTCGTGCGGCAGGGTGTGCCGCTGGTGTGCCACAGTGGAGCGGTGAGGAAGGCGACTGAGGCTGTGCTCCTGGTGGGCGGGCAGGGAACTCGACTTCGACCCCTCACCGTCAACACCCCGAAGCCGATGCTTCCGGTGGCCGGGCTGCCCGTGACCGAGCATCAGATCGCCCGCGCGCGCGAGGCGGGTGTCACCCGGGTGATCCTGGGCACCTCGTACCGCCCGGAGGT
>CALQEM020000006.1:0-34297 GCA_943329595.2 Bifidobacterium breve | reverse complement strand
CCGGTGACCCGACGGGCACGGATCTTGCCCCGGTCGGAGATGTACTTGCGCAGCAGCGGCACATCCTTGTAGTTGATCGGCATGGCGTCTTCACGGCAGAAGACGCAGGCCTTCTTCTTGATCTTGAGCTGACGTGCGGGGGGCTTGGGAGCCATCGTGTTACTCCGTAGTTGGGGGATCGTCGATGGGAAATCGGCGGGCAGACGGGAAGGAAGGTGAAGCAGGCCTAGAAGGGAGGCTCGTCGAAGCCGCTGGATGAGCCGGAGCCAGAGGACGCCCACGGGTCGTTGCCACCGGAGTTACCTCCGCCGCCACCGCCGCCGCCACCGGAGTTGCCTCCTCCGCCGCCGCCGCCACCGCCACCGAAGTCGCCGCCGCTGCGAGCAGCCTTGGTGACCTTGGCCGTGGCGTTGCGCAGTGCCGGACCGACGTCTTCGACCTCGATTTCGAACACCGTGCGCTTCTCGCCCTCACGGGTCTCGTACGAGCGCTGCTTCAGACGGCCCTGAACGATGACCCGCATGCCCTTGGTGAGGGACTCGGCCACGTTCTCGGCGTACTGACGCCACACGTTGCAGGTGAGGTACAGCGAGTCGCCGTCCTTCCACTCGTTGGTTGCGCGATCGAAGATGCGCGGAGTGGAAGCAATGCGGAAGTTGGCCACCGCCGACCCGCTGGGGGTGAACCTCAGTTCAGGGTCGTCAACCAAGTTGCCGACCACCGTGATGAGAGTGTCTCCGGCCATGCCAACCCCCTAGTGAGCGGCCGGCCGCAGCACCTTGGTGCGCAGCACAGCGTCGTTGAGGTTGAGCTGGCGGTCGAGTTCAGCGACCGCGGCAGGGGTGCAGGTGAGGTCGAGAACCGCGTAGATGCCCTCGCTGCGCTTGTCGATCTCGTAGGCCAGGCGGCGCCTGCCCCAGATGTCGACCTTGTCGACCGATCCGCCGTCGATCTTCACGACGTTGAGAAAGGCATCGAGACTGGGGGCGACAGTGCGCTCTTCCAGCTCGGGATCAAGAATGACCATGACTTCGTACTGACGCGCTGACATAGACCCACCTCCTGTGGACTAGGCGGCCACGGACTTTCCGTGGCAGGAGGGCGTGCGTCGTGCTGGCTGTCGAACGGGGGGACCCGCAGACTGTGAAGCCAGCCAAGGCTACCGCGCCCCCCGACCGATCAAGAAATCAGCCCTCGTACCCCTGAGGAAATCAGACGGGTCTGACATGCCGGGTCGGTCAGGTGGTGTGGAGGTTTCCGTAGGGGATGAAGCACTCGAAGTAGCTCATCAGACGTCCGGGGTAGCGTGCTCGCCCATAGCTGACCGGAACCCCCGGCGTGGTGAGTCGCGCGGCCGCCCTACCGCAGTCCCGCGCAGCGCTTCCACGTGATATTCCCAGATAGGTGATCTGCAGCCACTGCGACCTAGAGGTGCAGGCCAGCAGATCGGGGTAAACGCCCGAGGCAGGCTTCGAGGTGGTGCACCGAATGAACGGTGCGACACCATGATGGGAGATGAGCCACGGCAGGCGGTTGCGCCAGGTCATCGGCGCCCATGTGACGGGCGTGCGCCGGTAAACCGAGCACACGGCCCACCGGGCACCGGCATTCCACTGGCTGTCGGTGGGAAGCACCCAGATGAGGCCGAGCCTTCCGAGCGCCGGGTCGCTGGTCGTGACGCCGAGGTAGCCGGCGGCGTGGGCGAGCCGGCAGCGCTGCGAGATGAAGGTGTTACGCCTCGAGCTGTACGTCGAGGGAACCGGAAAGACGCCGGGCACACTGACAACACGCAACACCTCAGCATTGTGGAGTGACGCGCACGGCCCCACCACGCCCGTGGCCGACGGGTCACCGACGAACGGGTAGGTCACGCAGTCGCCCACCGAAGCGGAGGGACCAGCAATGTCGCCGGCCTGCGCGCCCTCGAGCGGAACGGCCACGAGAGCGAGGGCCAAACCCAGGGAGGCCATTGCACTGAGAACTCGCATTGAATCTCCTCTATCAAGCGCCACCACTTCGACCAGAACCACTCCGGGAGGTCGGCGGCGCGGCGTCGACTCGAGGCGGTGAGCCGATGCTATCGGCTAGGGCACAATCGTTGGATGCGCATCGCCACCTGGAACATCAACTCCGTCACCTCGCGCCTCGAGCACCTGCTCGCGTGGCTCGAACGTGTTGAACCCGATGTGGTGTGCCTGCAGGAACTCAAGTGCGCCACCGACGCAGTTCCGATCGAGTCGATCGCCGCCGCCGGGTACGAAACTGCGGCCCACGGCAACGGGCGCTGGAATGGAGTCGCGATCCTTTCGCGCGTGGGGCTGGCCGACGTTGTGCGCGACCTGCCCGCGCAGCCTGAGTTCGAAGGTGTCATCGAGCCTCGTGCGATCGGAGCCACCTGCGGAGGGGTGCGAGTGTGGTCGCTCTACGTGCCCAACGGCCGAGAGCCCAGCCACCCGCACTTCCAGTACAAGCTCGACTGGCTTGCCCGCCTGCGCGACACTGCTGCGGCCGAGGTTGCGGTCGCGGGCGACGTTCCCCTCGCCTATCTCGGCGACTACAACATCGCGCCCACCGACGCCGACGTGTGGGATATCTCCGAATTCTCGGAGTCGACCCACGTAACTCCCGAGGAGAGGGCAACGCTGACGGCCCTCGCGCAGGTAGGTCTGGTCGAGGTGGTGCCGCGCCCGCTCAAATACGACATCGCCTACACCTTCTGGGACTACCGGCAGCTGGCATTTCCGAAGAACAGGGGCATGCGCATCGACCTCGCGTACGCCACCAAGCCGTTCGCAACCCGCGTGACCGACGCATGGGTCGACCGCGATGCGCGCAAGGGCAAGGGCACGAGCGATCACGCGCCGGTCGTGATCGAGCTCGGGCCATAAGCGGCGTACGCTCACCTTCCATGACCCTGCTGGTGCGACCGATCACCGCTGAGGAGCATCTGGCGTACGTCGAGTCGCGCACTGCTGCCGGCCACACCGTGTCGTTCCTTCAGCTCCCCTCGTGGGGAGCGGTCAAGGCTGAGTGGCGTCATGAGTCGATCGGCTGGACCACCGCCTCGGGCGAGATTGTGGGCGCCGGGCTGGTGCTGTACCGGCAGGTTCCGAGACTTCCGCGCTATCTGGCCTATCTACCCGAAGGACCCGACATCGACTGGCTCGGTGAGCGCGCCACTCACGCCGATGGCACTCCGCACAGCCTGACCGAGTGGCTCGGGCCGCTGCTCGAGCACCTACGTGCGGCGAGGGCGTTCGCCGTGAAGATGGGGCCTCTGGTCACCGTGCGCGAGTGGCAGGCCGACACTCTCAAGGCGGCAATCGCCGAGGGGACGGTTCGACGACTGCGCGACGTAACCCCCGACTCTGTCGACGAGCGTGGCCTCGCAGTTGCCGAGGGGCTGCGCTCGCTGGGCTGGCGGCAGAAGCCCGACACCGGAGCCGGCTTTGGCGACGTGCAGCCGCGCTACGTCTTTGGGGTTCCACTTGCCGATCGCACCCCTGAGCAGATGCTCACCAGCTTCAATCAACTCTGGCGGCGCAACATCAAGAAGGCGGAGAAGGCCGGAGTCGTGGTCGAACGCGGCACGGCTGATGATCTGCCCGCCTTCCACGAGGTGTACGTCGAGACCGCCCACCGCGACCGCTTCACCCCCCGCGGACTCGCGTACTTCCAGCGGATGTTCGCTGCCATGACCGCCGAGGATCCCGACCGCATTCGCCTCTACCTCGCCCGCCACGAGGGTCGCGTCATCGCCGCCACCACATGGGTGCGAGTGGGCCAACACGTCTGGTACTCGTATGGCGCATCCTCGAATGAAGGTCGCGATGTGCGGCCGTCGAACGCGATCCAGTGGCGCATGATGACCGACGCGCTCGAGGCCGGTGCGCAGGTGTACGACATGCGCGGAATCTCCGACACCCTCGACCCCGACGACCACCTGTTCGGACTTCTGCAGTTCAAACTGGGCACCGGAGGCCGCGCGGCCGAGTACCTCGGCGAGTGGGACTTCGCGCTACGCCCGCTCATGGCGAAGGCGTTCGAGACGTACCTCGCCCGGCGCTGAGGGCGCGTTCGCCGCGTCCCCCTGCTCCTCTTCTCTTTCCACGCGCTCCCCCTAGCCCCCAGCGTTCTGTGGTGCAAAGCGACATCAAACGATGTCGGATCGCACCACAGTTGATGTCGGAAACGACCACAGAACTGAGCGCCTCACCTGCGGCGCCCTCCTTCACGCGGCAGATCGCAGGGCGATTGCCCAACGAATCTCCGCCATGACGGCGGACGGGTTATTCACGATCTGATTCCAGGTGAAGCGCAGCACCAGCCACCCCATGAGCTGCACGGCGTTCTGGCGCACCCGGTCACGTTCGAAGTCCGACTCGTCTGAGTGATGGGCTCGACCGTCAACTTCGAGGCAGAGCTTCAACTCGGGAAGGGCGAAGTCGAGCTCGGCAACGATCGCGCCGCTGTTCGAGCGCAGAGGATAGTTGCAGTGCCAGCCGCCGAGCCCGCCGCCGAGCAGCAGCGCATGGAGCCGGCGCTCAGCCTCAGATCGGGTTCCTGCGCCCACCCTCGCGCCAAGCATCCGCAGTCGGGCGGCGCCCGTACGTCCGCGGCCGAGTCGCTGCTCGACCGCGGCCGGCCACTCAGCGGGGCTGAGCCAGTGCCGCTGCAGGGCGAGATCGAGCAACTCGAGGGCGCGAGTCTCCCTCACCGTGATCAGCGTGTCGACGAGGGCTACGAGTGGGTCGGCTACGTTGAAGGCAGGGCCGGGACTGCTGGCACGCACCGCACGATCGCGCAGCACTCGCACCCCCTCGATGGTGAGGTGCAGCGGCGGCGGACACCAGCACACCACGTTCGTGTCGGGCACGGGCAGCGAGTGCAGGCGAAGCGCCGTTGGCCCCGTGACGATGGCGTCGGAGCCCAGCCGCAGGCCGAGAGCCCACGCGTCTTGCCAGTCACGGCCGGCCGCCTGGGGCGCGATGACGAGGCAGCCCAGCCGCGGCGACCACTCACCGGAGCGCATCCGAAGTCGTTGGGCCGGAGCCGCGATTCCGAGGGCCGTCGCTTGAGCGCGCGTGACGACTCCAGCCTGGCGTGACGCGAGTGCGCTGAGAGCAGGAGTACGCGGATGCATTGGGCCAGAATGCCCGAACAGGGGTGCCGGGCGTGAGCGTCATCCACAGCTTCCGTTCTCTGGTGCATTCCGACACGGACTGTGGTGTGAAAGAGCATCAGCCGGTGTCGGATCGCACCACAGTTCAGAATGGGGGTGCGGGAACGAGGGTGCGCGGAAGCGGGTGCGGGAAATTGGTGCCGGGCGGGAGCGTCGTCCACAGCTTCCGCTCTCTGGTGCATTCCGACACGGACTGTGGTGTGAAAGAGCATCAGCCGGTGTCGGATCGCACCACAGTTCAGAATGAGGGTGCGGGAACGAGGGTGCGCGGAAGCGGGTGCGGGAAATTGGCGCGGGCCGACAGCGGTCGAAGGGGTCCCCTCGGAAGGCCGGCACCCCCGAGCCGTTCTCTGGTGCGATCCGACACCCCCCGATCACGCATGCCACCAGAGTTGGTGCCCGAACCGACCAGAGAACGGAAGCGAACACGCGCGGGGCAGACGATCAGTGGGAAGGTAGGGCCGTGACTTTCTCCCTCACTGTCGACACCGAGCGCTGGCGCACCAATCTCGCACGCGTCCTCGCGAGCGTCAGTGAAGCCGGCGGCAGCGTGGTGCCCGTAGTCAAGGGCAACGGCTACGGCCTCGGCAACGCCGCCCTCGCCCTCGAGTCGACGCGGTTGGGGGTCGAGGCCATTGCGGTCGGAACCGTGCACGAGGCCGCGGAGGCTGCCAGCGCCTTCAGTGGTGACGTCGTGGTGCTCGAGCCCTTCGACCCGCGCGACAGCATCGCGTCAGGCGTGTGGGCCACACTCGACGCCTCCCCGCTGGGCCCGCGGCTGATGCGCACCCTCGCCAGCGAGTCGGGGTGGCACGCGGCAGTTGAGTCTGCGCAGCTTCACCAACGCCCGATCAGGGCCCTGGTTGAAGGCCTCACGTCGATGCATCGCTTCGGACTCGGGGAAGCTGATGTCGCACGCCTGGTGGCCGACCCCCGCCTCACCGACAGCATCACGCTCGAGGGACTCGCGCTGCACCTTCCGCTCGTGCAACCCACCACCCCGCGCACCGGCTCGATGGCCATGCTGCGCGACTCCGGCAGCGGCATCGTCGAGAGTGGAACCGCCCGTGCTCGCGAGGTGATCGCGTGGTCGCGACTCTGGACCACCCTCGTGGCCACACACCTCGGCGCCCGCGCTCCCGACACCGCGGCCACCCTGTGGGTCAGCCACCTCGACGACGGCGAGCTCGCGTCGGTGCGCGCGGCGGTCCCCGACATCCCGGTGCGCGCTCGCATCGGAACCCGACTGTGGCACGGCGACCGCGGCTCGCTGCAGGCTCGAGGAACAGTGTTGGAGATACACCGCACCTCCGCCCCCGTGGGGTACCGACAGCGGCGCCCACCCAAGGATGGTGCGGTCCTCGTGGTCAGCGGCGGCACGTGGCACGGCGTGGCCCTTGAGGCGCCGTCGTCGGTTCAGTCGATGCGGGCACGTGCCCACGCCGCGGGTTCGGGCGTACTCGAGGCATCCGGACGCGCACGTTCACCGTTCAGCCTGGGAAGCGAGTCGCTGTGGTTCGTGGAGCCCCCGCATGTTTCGGTGTCGATGCTGCGCGTGCCACGGGGGGTGGTGCTGCCCGTCATCGGCGACGAGCTCAATTGCGAGGTGCGCTACACCACGACTCGCGCCGACGTCACCTTCTGGAATTGACCGCCCTCGCGCACCACGTCTGACACCACGAGGCCCGCGAAGATCACGGTCAGCACCACGTGAATCACGATGGCGGCGGTGTAGGGAGCGTCGCCAATCGCACCCTCGGGCAGTTCGCCCTGACCGTAGCCCAGCAGGTGGCGCCAGATGGCCACGAAGTAGATGACCTCGCCCACCTGCCACAGGAGGAAAGCAGGCCAGCGCGGCCGGGCCAGCGCGGCGAGCGGCAGCAGCCACAACGCGTACTGAGGCGAGTAGACCTTGTTCACCAGAACGAATGCAGCGATCACAAGGAAGGCCAACTGAGCCACCGAGGCCGACGGCCGCAGCCACGCGAGCACGGCGACCAGGGCGCAGGCCACGAGGAAGGCCACGGTCGACATCGTGTTGACCGTGGCGGTCGCGGTGAAGCCATGGCCTAGGTTCGCCCAAGCCAGCCAGATCGATCCGAAGTCAACGCCTCGCTCCTGAGAGAAAGTGTAGAACTCCTTCCAGCCGTCGGGACTCAGCACCATCAGGGGCACGTTCGCCATGAGCCAGGCCCCCACGGTTGCGCCCGTTACTCGCGCGAGCGCTCGCCACTGCTGCTGGCGCGCGCACAGCACCACGATCGGGCCGAGTATGAACAGGGGGTAGAGCTTGGCCGACGCCCCCAGCCCGAGGAACACTCCCGCTAGCAGTGGAGCCTCGCGCGACCACGCCCACAGCGCGAGCGCGGTGAAAGCCACCGCGATCAGGTCCCAGTTGATGGCTCCGTCGAGCATCAGAACCGGTGCCACGGCCACCATCAGTGCGGCGCGAGGGCCCACGCGCTCAAGCTCACCTGACACATGCCGACCCGCAGACCGGATTCGCGCGCCCGGCTCGGTGAACCACATGGCCGTGGTGGTGACGAGCGCAAAGAACAGCAGCAGAACACAGGTGACGACGAAGTACGTCTGGCTGCGAACCACTGGGTCGCCTTCGACTCCGGTGAACCAGCCCGCCACCTGCATGACCGCACCGGTGAGCACCGGGTATTCGAGGAAGCGTCCATCAACCGACTCGAGGTACAGTCGCACGCCGTTCGAGAGTCCCCGCGCGAAGTACAGGGGAGCGATGTCGTTGTAGCAGAGGTTGCGGTACGCCTCACCGCACGCAACCTTCCACCAGGCACCGACGCTGAAGGTGGCGGTCGTGAGGAGCAGCACCAGCCAGAGCGCCGGGTGCTGCGCAACCTTGCGCGCAGCCTCCCCTTGCGGTTCTTCGCTCATGTCAGCACCGACTCGCGATGGCGGCCCGCGTCACGTCTCTCACGGTCGGGCGCGCCATCGAGCACTCCGCCTGCCGGATCGTCCTCGCCCCCCGCCCGCACGACGTCGGCCCGGGGCCGCAGCATCTCGCGCACCACGAAGCCCACCAGAACGAGCAGGGTGATGTCACGGATTCCGACCGTGACGTACCACCAGCCACGGGGCAGGCCCTTGTCGAAGTTCTCAAGCCCGCCGAGCAGCAGCATTCGGTTGATCGTGAGCACGACCTCGGCCGACTGCCACACCAGGAAGGTGCGCCAGCGCGGTCGCGCCAGCACTGCGAGTGGAGTGAGCCAGAGGGCGTCCTGCGGGCTGAAGACCTTGCCGAACACCAGGAACAGCGCCAGCAGCACGAACATCACCTGCGGTACCCGAGGTCGGCGCGGCGCCTTCAGCACCAGAACGGCCACCGCGAGCGTGAGGACCAACAGCACGGCTCCCACGCGCATGTTGCTAACCTCGCCCCGGCTATCCCACCCGGTCGCGTCGCCGAGCGCCAACCACAGCGAGTCCCAGTCGGGGCCACGCGAGATGTTGACGCGCCAGAACTCCAGAAAGCCGTCGGGGGAGCGCAGCATCACGGGCACCGAGACTGCGGCCCACGCAGCGACGGTCGCGCCCGCAATCACGAGCCAGTCACGCAGGCGGCCCGCCCTCCAGCACAGCATGACCAGCACGAGCAGCATGAGCAGCGGCCAGAACTTCGTAGCCGTCGCCAGCCCGAGCCACACTCCGGCCCACGCCGGCGCCGAGCGACTCCAGGCCACCATGGCCAGTCCGAGAAGCGCCAGCGCCACGAGGTCCCAGTTGGTGAAGGCCTGCAGGATCAGCACTGGCGAGAGGGCAACCATCAGGGCATCCCACGGACGACGCCTGCTCGCGAGCAGAGCGGTGGTGACCACGGCGACGATCGCGAACACTGCGAGCAGCACCACGGTGATGTCGAAGTAGGTCGAGGCACTGGCGTCGGACGGGAATGCCCGGGCGAGCACCGCGGCAACCTCCATCACCGCCGCGGTGAGAGGCGGGTACGGGACGAAGAAGTCGAACAGCGGAACCTGTCCCTTATCGAGTCCGTAGGCACTCCATGAGGCAACGACGTCGGTGTAGCAGACGTGACTGAAGGCGAACTGGTCCTTCCACCGGCTGACGTCGCGGCACGGCAACTTCTGCAGGTAACCGACGACCAGCGATCCACCCAGAACGACAAGGATCACCCTCAGCGGGGTCCACCACCCCCATGCATCGCGCTGGTGGCTGCCCGTACTTCCGCCGAGGCCCTCGGCCGCACCGATGAGCAGCGGGTCGTCGAGGGTGGGATGAACGATGTCGTCGGACACCCGCCCATCATGGCCGATTGGCTAGGTCGCTGCCGCAGCACCCGGCTAGGGCGAGCCGCTCGGCGACGGGAGTGGTTCGGTCGGTGTCGGAGAAGGGGTCGGTGTCGGCGAAGGAGTGGGCGTCGAGGTCGAGGTCGGTGTCGGCGAAGGAGTAGGCGTCGGTGTCGGAGAAGGGGTGGGCGTCGGCGTCGGCGTCAGCGAGGGAGTGAGCGTCGGCGAGGGGGTCGGCGTCGGCGAGGGGGTCGGCGTCGGCGAGGGGGTCGGCGTCGGCGAGGGGGTCGGCGTCGGCGAGGGGGAAACGTTCACCGGATCGACGAAGTTGAGCACCTCGGAGCCCTGTAACTCACCGGCCATGGCCGCTGTCCAGATTCTCGCGGGGAATGAGCCTCCCGTCACCGTGTCGAGTCCGCCCGTTCCGGAGAGCGAGATCGGCTGTCCCTCGGGCCCGTCCTTCACCATCATGACGGCGGTGGCCAACTGCGGGGTGTACCCCACGAACCAGGCCGAACGGTTGTCGTTGGTGGTGCCAGTCTTGCCGGCAGCGGGTCGTCCGAGTGCCTGAGCTGCGGCCCCCGTGCCATCGGTCACCACCTTGCTCAGCGCATAGTTGACCGAGTCGGCCACCCCCGGTTCGAAGGCCACACGGCTCCGCGTTTCCGCTTGATACAGCACCGAGCCGCCCGGTCCTTCAACCCGGGTGATCGTGGAGGGAGTCGCCTCCATGCCGCGCGCCGCGAAGGTCGCATAGGAGTGAGCGAGGTCGAGGGCGTGCGGGCTGGAGGTTCCGAGGACGAACGTGAGGTTGCGAGTGAGCCCTGCGGTGTCGACCGGAATGCCAGCTGCGATTGCGGCCTCGGCTACCGGGTCGACACCCACGGTGTTCTCCACGTCGACGTACACGGAGTTGACCGAGTTCTCGGTCGCGGTGAGCAGCGAGATGTCACCCCAGCTCTTGTCGCCGTAGTTCACCACCGTGTAACCACCGATGTCGCGGGCGTTGTCGCCGTTCCATATCGAGTCGAGGGTGATACCCGATCTCAGCGCCGCCGCGAGAGCGAATGGTTTGAAGGTCGATCCCGCCTGCCCGATTGCCTGGGTCGCGTTGTTCAGGGGACTCGTGCGGTAGTCGGCGCCGCCGTACAGAGCCACCACCTCGCCAGTACCTGGCCGCACCGACACGAGCCCGATGCGCAGGCCCGCAGTGCCCTCGGTGGGCCCCTGATCCTGCACGGCCTGCACGGCGGCGGCCTGCATTGTCTGGTCGAAGGTCGACACAATGCGCAGCCCGCCGATGCCGAGCTGAGCCTCGGTGATGTCGTGTTGGGTCAGCTCCTGCCTCACTGCGTCAAGCAGGTAGCCCGTGGTGCCGGAGGGCTGTCCCGACGACGAGCGCTCATTCACTTGAGGAAAGCGCTGACGGGCACGCTGCGCTGGCGTGAGCCAGCCCACGGTCACCATCCCGTCGAGAACGTAGTTCCAGCGCGCACGCAGACGTTCGGGGGCACGGTCTGGTGACATTCCCTCGGGAGACTTCAGCAGGGCCGCGAGCATGGCACCCTGGGCGACGGTCAGCTTCGAGGCAGGCACGCCGAAGTAGGCGCGAGCCGCCGACTCAATTCCGTAGGCGCCACGCCCGAAGTACACGGTGTTGAGGTAGTCGCCCAGGATCTGATCCTTGCTCACGGTGGTCTCGAGCTTGACCGAGAGCACGAGTTCCTTGGCTTTGCGCAGCAGTGACCTCTCCTGCGACAGGAAGGCGTTCTTGGCGTACTGCTGGGTAATCGTGGAGGCCCCCTGGGTGGAGCCGCCACTCACGTTGTTCCACACCGCACGAGCCACACCGGTGGGAGAGAACCCACCATGGTTGTAGAACTCGCGGTCTTCGGCCGCGAGCACAGCCCGCTGCACGTGGAGGGGAACATCGCTGAGTGTGACGTCGACCCGATTCACGTCGCCAAGCCGACCGAGTTCGGTGGTGCCGTCGTTCCAGAACACAATCGAGGTCTGAGCCCGGGCGATGTCGTTGGGCTCGGGAATCGGGGTGAGCACCACCGCCAGGGCGAAGGCTCCCACCGACACGACCGCCGTGGCGAACACCGCACCGATAACCAGTCGCCACGAGGGAATCCAGCGTCGCCAGCCCGTTCGTACTCGCCGTGGGAAGTTGATACGCATGTGAGCGGGTCACGCCTTCTGAGGAAGTAGAGGAGCCTGCAGGGTTAACGTCCCACCAGCCTCCTGCGTTCCCCCGTCGCACACGCGACCGACTCGCCAACCGCGGCTCATCACGTAGGGTCGGGGAATGGCTGGGAACCGCTCCTCGATTCGCGGAACGCGGGTGGGCGGACGCTCTGAGGCTACCCCCGACGAGCGACCGCAGGATGCGCCTCGCCAGGTGGTAACCGACCCCACCCGCCCCCGCGACGTCATCGACTACGCCCTGCAGCGGCGGGCTGCGCTCGAGGATCTGTTCAGTGGCGGAGGCTTACGCAGCGACGCGTGCGACGCCGACCCCTACCTGCTGCGGGCGGCCAAGTGGCACGGTGAGCCCAGCGAACGGCGCTGTCCGGTGTGCCGCCGCGGCGACCTCACCCATGTAACCTACACATTCGGGGCCCAACTCGGCCCCTACAGCGGACGAGTGCGCGCCACCGGAGAGCTACCGCGGCTGGCTACCGAGTTCGGTGAATTCCGGGTGTATGTGGTGGAGGTGTGCCACCAGTGCACCTGGAACCACCTCGTGACCTCCTACATTCTCGGAGATGGCATTCCCCGCCATGCGCCGCGCCGGCCGCGCGACCTGCTCGACTAGTTCTGCCTCCCCTCCCACTGGTGCGTCGTTGATGTCGCACGAAATGTGTCGGCATGAGGTATCGTGGAGATGTATCGAGCCGATATAACGCCGCACTACATCCCGCAGCGCTTCGTCTCGTTCACCTCTCTCACTTTCTCGCCTGTCCCCACCAAGGAGTGCAGTGGCCGCCCGTGCAGGATCGAGGTCGACCCTCTTGGAGTTTGCCGTCCTCGGCCTACTCCAGGAGTCGCCCATGCACGGCTACGAGTTGCGTAAGCGACTCAGCGGCGCCCTCGGGGCCTTTCACTCCCTCTCGTACGGCTCGCTCTACCCCTGCCTGAAGTCGCTCGAGGCCCGCGGCGAAATCGCCGCGCTCGGGGCGGCCGACTCCGTCGCACCCGCCCTCGCCGGCAAGCGAGCACGCATCGTGTACGAACTCACCGCCGAGGGCAAGGAGCGCTTCGCGACGATGCTGGCCGATTCGGGCCCCGACACCTGGGACGACGAGGCCTTCGGCATCCGCTTTGCCTTCTTCGGCCGCGCCGACGCCGACGTGCGTCGCCACATTCTGGAAGGGCGGCGCAGCCGACTCGAAGAGCGCATCGCGACGCTGCGCGGGTCATTGGTCCGCACCCGCGAGCGACTCGATACCTACACCCTCGAACTTCAGCGGCACGGACTTGAGTCGGTCGAGCGCGAGGTGCGTTGGATCGACGATCTGCTGGCCGGCGAGAACGGCTCGCCCGGCGGCTCAGAAATGTCTCGGACTGGTTCCGGGAGCGGTCGCAGCACAACGCGCGCGATCGATAGCACAGGTGCTGAGGCAACCCGCCGCAGCTCCGACAGGTGAGGAAGGTTCAACACAATGGGAAGTCTCAAGGTCGCGATCGTCGGGGTTGGTAACTGCGCCTCGTCCCTCGTGCAAGGTGTGGAGTACTACCGCAATGCCGACCCCAACGGCAACGTGCCGGGCCTCATGCACGTCACGTTCGGGCCGTACCACATCAGCGACATTGAGTTTGTCGCCGCATTCGACGTCGACGCCAAGAAGGTGGGCCAGGACATCTCCGAGGCCATCGTCGCCAGCGAGAACAACACCATCAAGATCTGCGACGTGCCGCCCACCGGCATCATCGTGTCGCGCGGCCACACGCTCGACGGCCTCGGTAAGTATTACCGCGAGATGATCGTCGAGAGCGACGACGAGCCCGTCGACGTCGTAGCGATGCTCAGGGAGACCGGCGCCGATGTGCTCGTGTGCTACCTCCCCGTGGGCTCAGAGCAGGCCGCGAAGTTCTACGCCCAGTGCGCGATCGACGCCAACGTGGCCTTCGTCAACGCGCTTCCCGTGTTTATCGCCGGCACCAAGGAGTGGGCCGACAAGTTCACCGCGGCCGGCGTTCCGATCATCGGCGACGACATCAAGTCGCAGATCGGTGCCACCATCACGCACCGCGTTCTCGCGAAGCTGTTCGAAGACCGTGGAGTCACGGTCGACCGCACCTACCAGCTCAACGTCGGCGGCAATATGGACTTCATGAACATGCTCGAGCGTGAGCGCCTCGAGTCGAAGAAGATTTCCAAGACCCAGTCGGTCACCTCACAGCTGCGCGACGAGATCTCGCCTCGTAACGTTCACATCGGCCCCAGCGACTACGTCGCCTGGCTCGACGACCGCAAGTGGGCCTTCGTGCGCCTTGAGGGCCGCAACTTCGGCGACGTTCCCCTGAGCCTCGAATACAAGCTTGAGGTGTGGGACTCCCCGAACTCGGCTGGCATCATCATCGACGCCATCCGCGCCGCGAAGATCGCCAAGGATCGCGGAATCGGCGGCCCGATCCTGTCGGCCTCCAGCTACTTCATGAAGTCGCCGCCGGTGCAGTACAGCGACGACGAGGCCAAGCAGGCGGTCGAGGACTTCATCGCCGGAACCATCGAGAGCTAGACCAGCCACGTTCCGCGGGGACCGACTTCTCCCTCACCGGAGGTCGGTCCCCGCTGGCGTGTCCAGTCACGGGACTTCGCGGTCTACGGTGGGCCTGTGGCCGTTGAGGATCTGCAGCGCGTGTTGGGGTCGAGCTCCTTTCGACGCCTCTTCGGCGTACGGCTCACCGGCCAGTTCTCCGACGGGCTAGTGCAGGCAGCGCTCACAACCTTTGTGCTGTTCTCCCCCGAGCGCGAGGCATCTGCTCCGCGCATCGCGATCGCGTTTGTCATCCTGCTGCTGCCCTACAGCCTGATCGGACCCTTCGTCGGCGTCTTCCTCGACCGGTGGCGCCGCCGCGAGGTGCTGGTCACGGCGAACCTGTTTCGGGTCGCTTCAGTGGCTCTCCTCGGTCTCCTCCTGCTCGCTGGCCACGACGGGGTCGACCTTGCCATTGCAGTGCTGGTCACGCTCGGCATTGGACGCTTCGTGCTGTCAGCACTCGCAGCGTCTCTGCCGCACACGGTCGACGCCGACACGCTCGTTACCGCCAACGCGCTGTCGCCGACGGCGGGCACGGTCGCCTCGATCATGGGCGGCCTCGTGGGCGTAGGCATCAGAGCGCTTGGTGGTGGCGGCGACCGAGGCAGCATGATCGTGCTCGGCTGTGCCGCAGCCATGTACCTAGTCTCCTCGATGATCGCTCGTACGATCGCGATTGACCTGCTCGGACCCCACGGAGACATCGTGGGCGAGGGCATTCGCGATGTTCTACGCGGCCTGCGCGAGGGCTTCAGTCACCTGCGCCAGCACCGCGCCGCCGCGAACGCGATCATCGTCGTGTCGTTCCATCGAGTGGCCTTCGGGGCGGCCACAGTGCTCGCCATTCTCCTGCTGCGCAACACGCTCAACCCGCCCAGCGACCCCGCTGCGGCCCTCGCCGGGCTCACCTTAGTCTTGATCGCCGCAGGACTCGGCGCCTTCATCGGCGCGGTGCTTACGCCGAAAATGAGTCGTCATCTGGGGTCGGTCCCCTGGAGCGCCCTGGTGCTGCTAGCCGGGGCCGTTCTGGCGCTCGTGGGTTTCCTGGGCACCACTCTGGGTTGGCCCCTGACGACCGGCATGGCTGGTCTGCTGCTCGCTAGCCTAGGCATCGGGTTTGCAGGACAGGCAGTGAAGGTCACCAGTGACACAGTCGTGCAGCGAGCAGTGAGTGACGATCACCGCGGCCGCGTGTTCTCTCTCTACGACGTCTCCGTCAACGTGGGCATGGTGGTGGGGGTTCTGTGGATCGCCTTCGCGGCCCCGGTCAGCGGCCTCTCACCCAGCATTGACGTGTTGATCGCACTGGTCCTCACGCTCGCGGCTGGGTGGTACGTCATCGTGTCGCGTCGCCTTGGCCCTATCGCCTGACCCCGGGGGGCATAGATTGATCTTTCACACGTCTGGACCCTCGGAGGAATAATGAGCGAGACCACGCAGGCACCCTCCACCGACCGCCGTCCCTCGCGCGGTCGCGGAATCACGGCGGTGATCCTCTTCATCATCGCTTCCCTGCTGCTGCCCATTGGCGTGCTCACGTTCTGGGGCCAGCAAACCGTCACCGATACCGACCGCTACGTCGAGACGGTCGCTCCCATCAGCGCTGACCCAGCGATCCAAGACGCCGTCGCTACGGTTGTGTCCACTCAGGTAACCTCGGCGCTCAACCTCGACGCCGCACTGTCGGGATACCTCCCCGCCAACGGGCAGGTTCTCGTGGGCCCACTCACCGCCGCCCTCGACACCCTCATCGATCGCGCGGTGCGCGCGGTGCTCGCCTCACCCCGCTTCAACCAGGCCTGGCTGCGGATCAATGAGGCAGCCCAGAAGTCACTGATGGCGCTGCTGGAGGGTAATCAGAACGGCCCACTGCAGGTAAACACGTCGGGGCAGATCGTGCTCGACACCACCTCGCTCTACGAGGCCGTGCGAGCTGAATTAGTGTCGAGCGGAACCGCGTTCGCCGACAAGCTCCCCGCCACCATTCCCGCCGCCGCCGACAAGCAGGTGGTGCTCCTCCAGAGCGACCAGTTCGCCCGCGCTCAGACCGCCTACGCACTCACCAAGCCCCTCGCCACCTGGCTGCTCTTCGTCGCGATCGCCCTGTTCGCAATCGCAATCGCCCTGTCTCGACGCCGGCCTCGCATGGTACTGGCAACCGGAATCGCTGTTCTGGTGTCGGCGGCGCTACTCAAGGTGGGGCTGGCAGCGGGCGGAGAGCTCGTCCACCTCGTCTTCTCCTCCACGCCCTTCGCCGGCGCCGAGTCGGTGTTCTTCGAGACCCTCACTCGCTTCCTCGCCAATGCCATCAGCTGGCTGATGGTCATCGGTGTGGCCCTCGCCGTCGGTGGTTGGCTGTTTGGCAGCTCACGGCCCGCACTTGCCCTTCGCGGCTGGGCCAGCAAGGCCACCGGGTCAGTCACCGACTCAGTCAGCGGCTCGGTCAGCGGCTCGGTCAGCGGCTCGGTCAGCGGCAGCACCGAAGGCATGGCGGGCAGCATTGGTGGCGCCGTGGCCAGCGGCTCTCGCTCAGTGGGCGCGTGGGTCGCTGACAACACCCGACTGCTCATCATCGCCATCGGGGCGGTGGCCGTGGTCATCGTTCTGGCTCTCATGCTGTCGACGACCCAGCTCCTCGTGGTGGTGCTCGCCGCCCTGCTGATCGGTGGGGTGCTGTGGCTCGGCCGCAGCCGCGAGACCGCCGCAGACGATGCTGGAACTACCTCGGCGAGCGAGCCCATCGACGCCGACTCGGGCACGTCGGCCTAGCGGCTGCGCGCCGCCCACCAGGCCCGCAGCGCCTCTGCCGCACGCTCGTCCCCGATCGGCCCGCGGTCGAGCCGGAGGTCGAGCAGGAATCGGTAGGCCTCGCCCACCGCGGGTCCGGCTGGGATGTCGAGCAGCGTCATGATCTGCAGGCCGTCAAGCTCGGGCCGGATCGAGGCCAGCTCCTCCTCGGCCGCCAGCCGGGTGATGCGACGCTCCAACTCTTCGTAGGTGCGCTGGAGCCGCTCAGCCTTGCGCACGTTGCGCGTGGTGCAGTCGGCCCGGGTGAGCTTGTGCAGACGGGCGAGCAGATCGCCGGAGTCACGCACATAGCGGCGCACCGCTGAGTCAGTCCACTCACCAGTGCCATAACCGTGGAAGCGAAGGTGCAGTTCAACCAGTCTGGATACGTCGTCGGTCTCGTCGTTTGAAAAACGCAGCGCCTGCATGCGCTTGCGGGTCATCTTGGCCCCGACGACTTCGTGGTGGTGAAACGAGACAGCGCCGTCGGCCTCAAAGCGTCGCGTGCGCGGCTTGCCAACGTCGTGCATCAGGGCCGCGAAGCGCAGCACGAAGTCGGGTCCTGTGATCGGCTCGTGGGTGCTCTCGAGGGCAATCGCCTGCTCAAGTACCGTGAGCGTGTGTTCGTAGACGTCCTTGTGGTGATGGTGCTCATCGATCTCGAGTGACAGCTTGGGTAGCTCGGGCAGCACATGGGCCGCAAGCCCCGTTTGCACCATCACGGCGAGGCCTGAGCGAGGATCGCGACCCATCACGAGGCGCACGAGTTCCTCGCGTACTCGCTCGGCCGAGACGATGGTGATGCGGTCGACCATTGCGGTGGCCGACGCCAGCACCTCGGGCGCCAGAATAAACTGCAACTGCGACACGAATCGCGCCGCGCGCATCATGCGCAGTGGGTCGTCGCTGAACGAATCGTCAGGGGCCCCCGGGGTTCGAAGGACATGGTCGTGCAGGTCGTCTAGCCCACCGAACGGATCAACGAACTCGCGGCCCGGCAGTCGCACGGCCATGGCGTTCACGGTGAAGTCACGCCGCAGCAGGTCATCGACGAGCGAGGTGCCAAAGGCCACCTCCGGCTTGCGCGAATCGTCGGCGTACAACTCGGTGCGGTAGGTGGTGATCTCGTAGCGCGCGGTGGCACGACTTGCGCCGATCGTGCCGAATCGGATGCCGACGTCCCACACCGCATCGGCCCAGCCCGCCACCAGGCGCTGAATCTCCTCGGGGTGGGCGTCCGTCGTGAGATCGATGTCGACCACCGCTCCACCGCCGCCCGGCGCCATCGCGGGCACAGGTTCGTTCGCCGATCCGGCGTTACTGAGCCGAACCAGGTCGCGCACCGCACCCCCCACGAGGGCCAACTCGTGCCCCGCGCGCTCAAACTTAAGTGACAATTCACTCAAACCGGGCACCGAATCGAGCCATGCGTCGAGGGTTGCCCGCTGGCGGGGGGTCAGTTCAGGAATGGTAGGTGGCGACACGAGCGCTCATTCTACGGCGAAGCGCCTCGCGGTCGGGTCACCCGTAGTGTGGGGGCATGGCCTCGACCCCTCCCCCGAGCCGAAAGTCCGGGTCCTCCGGTGCGGCAGGGAAGCCGGCTGGGCCGAGCCGCCCCTCAGGCTCAGGCGCCGCGCGCGCAGGGCGAGCCCCTCGCAAGCCCTCCATGGTGCGCGTGGAGGAGACCAGTGCCGGCGGACTCGTGCTGCGAATGCACGCGGGTGGCGCCGAGGCAGCCCTCATTGGCCGGCTTGACCGGCGCAGGCGGCTCGTGTGGTCGATGCCCAAGGGACATGTGGAGGAGGGAGAGACCGCCGAGATGGCAGCCGTGCGCGAGGCCGCCGAGGAGACCGGAATCATCAGTCGCGTCGTGGCGCCGCTCGGGGTGATCGACTTCTGGTTCGTCGCCGAAGGTCGCCGCATTCACAAGACCGTGCACCACTTTCTGCTCGAGGCCACCGGGGGTGCGCTCTCCGACGAGGACATCGAGGTCGAGGAGGTGGCGTGGGTGCCCATTGAAGAGCTGCCCAGCCGACTCGGCTACGCCGATGAGCGCCGCCTACTCTCCCGGGTCCCCGACCTCCTCGGAACTGCTGGCTTCACGGTTGATGCGAGCGCCCTGCTGTCAACTCGCCCCACGCCTCGAGGCGGGTCGGCCGGAGTCGGCGGCGCGTGAGGGTGCGCGCTCCGCTGCTGGCCCTGGCGGCAACGGCTCTGCTCGCCGCCGGGGCAGTCGTCCCCTCCGGCATCGCGCTGGGAGCGACCAACTCGCGCCCTGTTGATGTGTCGGTCGACACACTGCTACCCCGAGCTCCCCTTCCCGGCAGCATGCTGGTGATCGGTGGCGCCGTGGCGAACACCTCCGGATCCGCGGTGCCGGGAGTCACCGTTCGACTCCGAGTGGGAGAACAGCCGCTTGCCGACCGGTCGGCGCTTGCGCAGGTGGCCGACGGCACGATCACCTCCACCGGAACGATCATCGATGGATCACGGTCGGCGGCCATTCCCGCGCTGGCGCCAGGCCAGTCAATTCCGTTCACCATCACGGTGCCGGTCGACTCACTGAGATTTCCCTCACCGGGCGTTTACCAGATACTCGTCGAAGCGCAGTCAGACCCGGGCGACGGTAACCGACTGCGCGTGGGTCTAATCCGGACGTTCCTCCCGTGGTTTCCCGACCCGGCGACCACTCCGATTACCGGACTCGTCACCCTGTGGCCACTCACCGAAACCACAGCTGTCGACGCCGACGGCGTACTGCTCAGCGAACAGATTCCGCGCGCGGTGGCACCCGGGGGACGGCTTCGCTTCCTGCTCGACGCCGCAGCAGCCCATAGCTACAAGGTCACCTGGGTCATCGATCCAGCGCTCGTTCAAACGCTTGACTCCATGGCGGATGGCTACCGAGTGAGGCGTGGCACCACCGTGGTCGCTGGAGTGCGCCCCGACGATGCCACGAACTGGCTCGATGACCTTCGGCGCGTCACGCAGCGGGCCGACGTCATGGCCCTTCCGTACGCGGTGCCCGACGACGTCGCACTTGTGCGCGGGGGCCTCCCCGGTGACGTCGTGCGTTCCATCACCACTGCTGCGTCCGACACCAGCGCGGTGATTGGCCGCACCGTCAGTTCCACCCTGGCGTGGCCGCCGACAGGCTGGGTCGATAGCGCGACCCTCAGCACGCTCACCAACGCGGCCCCGCGTGGCATCGTCCTGTCTGAGCGTCAGGTCAGCGCCAACGTCGATTTCACACCATCGGGCGCCGTGGCGATTCCGGGCACTGCAGGGTCGGCAACAGCCGTGATTCCAGATGACGTCCTCAGTGAACTGCTGGTCGCACCCCACCGAACCGCCGGCGAGAGTCTGCTCGACAGACAGCGACTGCTCGCCGAACTCGCGGTGATCGGCGAGCAGATCACCGATTCCCGCACGGTGGTCATGGCACCTCCCCCTCGATGGACCTCGACCTCCGCCTACCTGACCGAGTTACTCGCCGACATCGGCTCCGTCCCCTGGATTCGACCGGTGGGGCTCGCGACCCTTCTGGGCGGGCAACCCTCGTCGGTCCAGCGCACGATCGCTCCCTATACCCGCCAGCAGAGATCTGGAGAACTGTCGGCCGCGTACATCTCGCGGATTCGCGAGGCCCACAGATCGACCACCCTGGTGGGTGACGTGATCGCCGGCTCGGCCGCCACCACAGTCCCTTTGCTCGGGGCACTGGCGCGGGCGTCGTCGGCCGCCTTCCGCGTCGACACCATCGCGGGGTCACAGATAATCGCTGGCGTGCGGGCACGCACGAGCAAGGCTCTCACTGGGGTGCGCATCATCTCGCGCGGCTCGGTGACGCTCCCTGGCGACACCGGCATCATCCCCATCAGCATCTCGAACGGACTCGATACGGCCGTCACCGTGGGTCTCGTTCTGACCGCGGTGCCCTCCGTGCGCCTCAGCACCGCGCCGATTGCGCCGTTCACAATTCCTGCCGGGGCGACGACCTTGATCGAGGTTTCGGCGCGAGTGAGTGGCAGTGACCCCGTGCCACTCGAGGTGAGGCTCACCTCGCCCACCGGGGACCCGTTCGGAATTCCTGCCCAACTCAGTGTTGGCTCCTCGGCCTACTCGCGCGCCGCTGCCTGGGTTGTAGGGGCAGCCTTCGCCGCGCTGGTGGTGCTCCTGGCCATCAACGCCGTGCGACGAATCCGCAGTTCGCGCGCCAACGCTCGTCAGGTGATGCGTGGCGACGCCGACTCGACCATCACGTCATGAGCGACGACACCCTGCCCCCGCGGAAGAGGCCCGATTCGTCGGAGGCCAGCCTGATCAAGTCGTCGGCCCTCATGGCGTCTGGCACCGTCGTCTCGCGCATCACCGGCGTGGGTCGCGATGTGGCCATGACAGCGGCCCTCGGCTTCTTCATCGTTGCCGACGCCTACTCGCTGGGCAACACCCTCCCCAATATCGTGTACATCTTGGTTGTCGGTGGGGCACTCAACGCTGTGTTCATCCCGCAACTCGTGCGTCACATGCGCGACGACCTCGACTCCGGGGCCGCGTACACCGACCGACTGCTCACCCTCATCGTGTCGGCGCTGCTGCTGCTCAGCGCGATCGCGGTGATCGCCGCCCCCTGGATCGTGAGCCTCTACGCCACCAGCGAGTACTCCGACTCGCAGCGGGCACTTGCTGTGGCATTCGCCCAGTTCTGCCTTCCCCAGATTCTCTTCTACGGCGTCTACACCGTGTTCTCGCAGGTGTTGGTGGCACGCGGTCACTTCGGTGCTGCCATGTTTGCCCCGATCATCAACAACGTCATCGCCATCGGCGTCTTCGTGGGCTTTCTGGCAGTTGCTGGCTCCGCGGCCGCCGCCGACGGTGCCCTCAGCTCCACTGAGGTGGCGTGGCTAGGAATCGGCAGCACAGTAGGGGTTGCCGCCCAAGCCCTCATCCTGGTGCCCGTTCTGTGGCGATCGGGATACGTACTGCGCCCACGATTCGACTGGCGGGGCACGGGCCTGGGCAAGACGGGTTCACTCGCCGCCTGGACCATCGGCCTGGTGCTGGTGAATCAGCTCGGGTACATCGTCATCACTCGGCTGGCCACCTTTGCCAACGTGATCGCCGAGAATAACGCGCTCATTCCAGCGGGGCTCACGACGTACCAGAAGGCCCACCTCATCTTCATCCTGCCCCACTCGGTCATCACCGTGTCGCTTGTCACCGCGCTTCTGCCCCGGCTCAGTCGCTCGGCGCATGAGGGCGACCTGCGGTCCATGTCTCAGCAACTGGCGTCGACCGCACGGCTCGCGGCAGCAGTGGTAATCCCGCTCGCGGCGATCATGCTGGTGCTCGCCCCACGCCTCACTCGACTCATCTTCGGGTTCGGGGCATCCACGAGCGCCTCGGCCACGTACACGGGCGCGGTGGTCATTGCCTTTCTCATCGGCATGATTCCCTTCACGCTCTTCTACATCCTCCTCCGCGGGTGGTACGCCCTCGAGGACACGCGCACCCCCTTCTTCCTCACCATCGGGTTCAACGTGATGATGCTCGCCATCATGGTTCCCGTCTTCTACGCCGTCCCTGACTCGGCGAAGGTGGTCTCGATGGCCGCCTCCTACTCGGTCGCCTACTGGCTGATCTTCATCGTGGCCACGTGGATGCTGTCACGCCGCCTGGGCGGGCTTGAGGTGGCAGCTACTGTGCGCTCACTGCTCGTTGTGGCGCTCGCCGGGGCAGTGGGCGCCCTGGTGACCCTCGCTGCCGTCAACGGAATGGCACAGCTGGTGCCGGAAGCAGGCCGATGGGGATTGCTGGTCAACCTCGTCGTGGGCGCGGCGCTAGGAACGGTTGGGTTCGTGATCGCGGCCTGGGTTCTGCGCATCCGCGAGGTCCGTGAGGTGGGTGGCCTGCTGCGCAGCCGCCTACCGGGAGGACGGCCGGCATGAGGGCACAACCTGAGTCACCCCAGCCACCCGGCTCAGGATGGGCTCCCGCGAACAGGTGCCAACAGCCGCTGGCCTATATCCTGCTCGGACACGGGGGTCCGGGGCTTCTCACTTCAGAGTTGCTTCATGCCATCACCCTTCTGCGGCGGAGGGAACAGTGACCATCGACGGTGACACCTCGTCAGCGACCGAAGACGGCCCCCCGCCGCGGTCGATGGGCGACACCCTCGACCTCCTCGAGACCCGCTCCAAGGCCGGCAACTCCGTGGGATCAGAGGTTGGCCAGGCGCCAGCAACTCCCCACCACACCTCAGAGTCCGTCACCGACGAGCCGGCCCGCCAGATCACCGATGCTGTCTGGCGCTACCACCTCGACGTCATCGTCGGTGACAGTGCCGGATCGCAGTCGTGGCAGGCCACCGATCCTGTTCTGGGCCGCAAGGTGGGGGTGCGACTGCTGCCCGCGAGCGACGAGCGCGCCGAAGACCTGCGCGACGCCGCCTGCCTGGCCGCGCGCGTCTCCGACCGACGACTCATCCACGTGCTCGATGTCGTCGACGTCAAGTTCGAGGGAAGCCCCCACATCGCGATCGTGACCGAGTGGGTCGAGGGTCGTCCGCTGCAGGAACTGATCCACGATCCGATGAGTGCGGTGGACTCACTCCGGCTCGCCGCTGAGGTAGCCGAGTGTCTCGAGACGGCGCACCTCAGTGGAATCGCCCACGGCCGACTTCGGCCTCATTCGCTCCTCATCACCGCCGGTGGAGAGGTGCGCGTGCGCGGCCTCGGTGTCGACGCCGTGCTGAAAGGCTGCGACCCCGACCCCGACCCCGTGCTGGCCGACATCCGCGGCATCGGTGGCATTCTCTATGCCTGCGTCAGCGGTCGCTGGCCCTACGGCGATGTCGACGGGGTGGCGGCGGCCCCTGAGATCGGGGATAGCGTGCCCCTGCCCAGCCGAGTGGCTCCCGCGGTGACCGGTCCGGTTGACCTCATCTGCTCACGATCGGTCGGTGGCACGACCCCTCCTCGCGAAGGTGGTACTTACAGTCGAGTGGCTCCGCTAGCCGCCGACCTTCGGCTCGCGGCCGGACCCGGACGGGAGGCGCCCGCAACCAAGGGGGCGCGACGCCGCCGTTCGCACAGGGTAGGCAGGCGCCTGACGGCAAGTGTTATCGGACTAGTGGCAGTAGGCGCGCTGGGGCTTCTCGGGTGGCAACTCGTGGCCGACGGTCCGTCAGCGGTCAGCCCGCGACCGGTGATCACGGCCTCGACGGCCCCTCGCCCCACTGCCACCGTCCCTCCACCCGTCATCGACCAGGCGCTTCCCATTATTCGAGTGAGCGACTTCGACCCCTTGGGCAATGGCAGGGAGAACTCCGACCTCGCGCCCCTCGCCATCGATGGCAAGCCTGCGACTGCGTGGACCACGGTGGTCTACGCATCGGACTACCTGTCAGGCAAGCCCGGGGTCGGACTGCTGCTCGACCTCGGAGCGCCACGGCCGGTCTCCGCGGTCAAGCTCACCCTCGTCGGCCCGGGGACCGACCTCGAAATTCGTACCTCGGAGAAGGTGAGCGACGACCCTGCGGCCTACACGCCCTTCGCGGCGGCGACTGCTGCGCCCGAAGACATCGTGCTTCGCGCCCCCAAGCCCGTGACTGCTCGGTACGTGCTCATTTGGATTACCCGAGTGTCCTCCAATCCCGACAGCGGATACCAGGGCGGCATTGGCGAGCTCACGGTCCTCGGCTAAGTGGTGGATAGGTCGCGCCCGGTAGCTCTTATCGAAGTACAGTGACACCCGTGGAGAATCCCGGGGACGACGCCACACGCGATCAAGGCGAGGGCGCGCCCGGTGCCATCAGCTCACTCGATGATCGAGCGCTCATGGCCCAGCACGTGGCCGGAGACCCCGACGCCTTCGGCGAACTCTTCCGGCGCCACCGTGATCGGCTCTGGTCGGTGGCCATGCGCACGCTCGGCGACCCCGAGGAGGCGGCTGACGCGGTGCAGGACGGCATCATCTCCGCCTATCGCAACGCGTCGTCCTACCGCGGAGATGCAGCGGTTACCACCTGGCTGCACCGCATCGTCGTTAACGCCTGCCTCGATCGGATTCGCAGGCGCTCGACTCGGCCCACGGTAGCTCTTCCGGAGGAGGAGAATCACGCCACCCTGAGCCGCCTGACCGAGCGGCGCGACGCTATGGACGAGCGTGAGACCTCCATGGAGATCAACCGCGCTCTCGCCGCACTGCCTGCGGAGCAGGCCGCTGCCATCGTGCTGATCGACGTCGAGGGCTGGAGCGTCGAGGAGGCAGCAGTCATTCTGAACTGCCCCCCAGGCACCGTAAAGTCGAGATGTTCACGCGGAAGAGTGAAGTTGGCTGCGACTTTGGGCCATTTGAGGAACCCAGACCACGATGATGGCGTCACAGCAACGAACACAAAGAATCTCGGCTCCAACGTGGGGGCCGCGTCACTGAAGGGAGAGAAATAGCCAATGGACCTGCCTAGCGGCACTCCCGGTGACGTTCTCGACGACGTCGCGGCTGAATCTCGCTTCGACAACCCGACCGAGGCAGATCACGCTGTGATGGCGCTTCTGCGCACCCTCCCCCGTCTCACGATGCCCGATTCGTTCACGATTGACCTGCGTAATCACGACGGAATCCTCACTCACGAGGCGGCAGCCGCGCCCTCTGAGGTTGTCGACCTACGCCAGCGCAGACGGTCATGGATCGTGCCCTTCACGATCGCTGCGGCCATCGTGATCCTCGGCGGCATCATCATGATGCGCCCGCCCACGAGCACCTCCATCACCACGGTGGGGCCCGTTCTCGCCAGTGGCACCGACTACACGAGTGAGCGGCTTCCTGGCTGGGTTCCTGACCTGATGTCGCGCTCAGGCCTCGACACCTCGAATTCCTCCACTCAGGCAACGCGCATGGTCCCCGTGAGCCAAGCGTCTCTCACGGATACTTTTGCCGCGACCCCCGATTCGCTGGCCCGATGTGTCGACTCCTTCAGCGCCGCGCAGTACGTGCGCGTGGTTCTGGTCGACATCGCCACTTTCCAGGGAAAGCCGGTGGGGGTCATCGTGACCCGCAGCGCCAACTCGAACGTCCTCGAGGCAACCGTCGTGCCGCTCGACTGCGGCACCGGCGTCGACGTTCTCGCGCACGCCTCCCTCCCCTCGTTCTGACCCCCCCACGAGCTCGGCCGGGTCTCCCTTCGCACCCCTACACTGGGAATGACCAGTCTTCGCGTGGGGTTCACCTCGGCGAGTAGGCCGACGCCAGAAGGAGTCCAAGTGAGTGACGGTAACGAGCCCCGTGAAGTGATCATCGTGGGCTCTGGCCCCGCCGGCTACACCGCGGCCGTGTACGCCGCTCGTGCCCAGTTGCGTCCCCTTCTCCTCGAGGGTGCCGTCACGTCGGGCGGGGCACTCATGAACACCACCGAGGTCGAGAACTTCCCGGGCTTCCGCGACGGCGTGATGGGCCCTGAACTCATGGAGAGCATGCGCGCTCAGGCTGAGCGATTCGGCACGGAGATCCTCACCGACGACGCCACCACGATTGACCTTTCCGACGACGGAAGCGGCTACGTCGTGGTCGACGGAGAGGGGGTTCGGCACCGCGCGAAGTCGGTCATCCTCGCGATGGGCTCGGCTTACCGCGAACTGGGGGTCCCCAACGAGAAGCGGCTCTCCGGGCACGGGGTCTCGTGGTGCGCGACCTGCGACGGCTTCTTCTTCCGCGGACAGGACATTGCTGTCGTGGGCGGGGGCGATTCTGCGGTCGAGGAGGCCACCTTCCTGACCCGCTTCGCAGACCGCGTGTACCTGCTGCACCGTCGCGACTCGCTGCGAGCCAGCAAGATCATGCAGGAGCGGGCCTTCAACGACCCCAAGCTAACCATCGTCTGGAACACCGGCGTCGATGATGTGATCGGCGACGCCAAGGTCAGCGGACTCGCGCTTCGCGACACCGTGACCGACGAAACTCGCACCCTCGATGTCACCGGCCTGTTCGTGGCCATTGGGCACGACCCGCGCTCGGACCTCGTCAAGGGCCAACTCGACCTCGACACTGAGGGCTACGTGCTCGTCGAGGAGCGCTCCAGCCGAGTACTGCGCGATGGCGTCGCCCTTCCGGGCGTGTTCGCCGCCGGCGACCTCGTCGACCACACCTACCGCCAGGCCATCACCGCCGCCGGGTCGGGCTGCGCCGCTGCTCTCGACGCCGAGCGCTGGCTTGCCTCCCAGTGATTCCTCAGCACGCCCGTGTGGCATACCCTTGCCGCACACTGCATTGCCACACCGTCGCAAAGGAGACCCCATGGGCGAGCACACCAAAACCGTGACCGACGCCTCATTCGCCGCCGACGTGTTGGGCAGCGACGTTCCTGTGCTGGTCGACTTCTGGGCTGTGTGGTGTGGCCCCTGCAAGATGGTGGCCCCCATCCTCGACGAAATCGCCGAGGCCCACGTGGGCACTCTCACCGTGGCCAAGCTCAACGTCGATGAGAACCCGCTCACTTCCGCCGCGTCAGGAATCACGTCAATTCCAACGCTCAACGTTTACCGCGGCGGCGAACTCGTGAAGCAGATCATCGGTGCCAAGCCCAAGGCCGCTCTTCTCGCCGAGCTCGCCGAGTTCCTCTGAGCCACTGAGGTGGCTCCCCTCTATCGCCTGGGTGATCATGGACCTCCGGTGGTGGAGGTACGAGATCGTCTCGCCCGCCTCGGCCTGCTCGAGTTCCCTGTGGTCGGCGACCCCGCGGCACTCGAGTTCGACGACAACGTCGACGAGGCGGTGCGCCTGTTCCAGCAGAGCCGCTCACTGATTGCTGATGGCATTGTCGGGCCCGAAACCTTCCGGCGGCTCGAGGAGGCGCGCTGGTCGCTGGGGGATCGTGTTCTGAGCTACCGCTTCGGTCACCCGGTATCTGGCGACGACGTCGCCGAACTTCAGCAGCGGCTCAGCACCATGGGGTTCGACTGTGGGCGCGTCGACAGCAGTCTGGGCCAGCGAACCGAGGCCGCGGTCAGGGAATTCCAGCGCAACGTGGGTCTGCCCATCGATGGCATGGTGGGGCCCGCGGTGTTCCGCGCCCTCGATCAGTTGCGCAACACCGTCGCTGGCGGAGCACCGTCACAGCTCAGAGAAGAGATGGTGCTGGAGAACGTGACCACGGGGGTCGCTGACAAAGTGGTGGTCATCGACCCGGCGCACACTCCCCCCGACGCAGATCGTGACATCGGCGGTATGCGGCGCAGTACGGTGGTCGACGTCCTCGCCGCGCGCGTGGAGGGCAGGCTGGCTGCCCTCGGCACATCGGTGCACCTCACGCGTGCCGTGTCACGTGCCGACGGGAGCGTCACCGACCCAGCGGCGCGAGCCGAGTTTGCTAACAGAATTGGTGCTGACCTGGTGGTGTCGCTGCACGTCGACACACACAGCAACCCCCATGCTCGCGGCCTGTCGACCTACTACTTCGGCGGCGACCGCTATGGCACCTCGTCGGTGCTGGGGGCCCGTGCCGCCGAGTTAGTGCAGGCCGAGGTGCTTGCTCGCACCGACCTGCTCGACTGTCGGAGTCACGCCACCACCTGGACACTCCTGCGACTGACGCGGATGCCAGCCATTCGTGTCGACTCCGGATACCTGACGAATCCGGGTGACCGATCGCGTCTGGCCGATCCACACTTCATCGACACACTCGCCGAGGGGATCGCCCAGGGAGTGGTGCGCTACTTCAGCCCAGGTCAACTTGATGACGATGTCGAGGCCGTGTCCACGGCATAGTCAGTTCCGTACGACGCTGGCGGTCGAGGAGTCAGCAAGGCCGCGCCGAAGCCGGCCGCCGCTGCGGCGAGGGTGCAGCCGACGGCCCACCACACGATTCTCACGAAGTCCTGCCCTCCGTTGGCCCCACGCGGGCACATACGGCATCGTAGAGCCATGGCTGGAACACGTCTCGACCCCTGGGTCGACTCTTACGCGGCACGTGCGCGAGGAATGACCTCGTCGGAGATTCGCGCTCTGTTCGCGGTGGCATCTCGCCCCGAGGTGGTGTCCCTTGCCGGAGGCATGCCCTTCGTGCAGGCCCTTCCCGCCGATGTACTCGCCGAGCGGGTCGCACACGTGATTCGTGAGCGTGGCGCGGTTGCGCTGCAGTACGGCTCCGGACAGGGTGACGTCACGTTGCGCGAGCAGATCACCTCGGAGATCATGCCGCCGGTGGGCATCGCAGCGCACCCCGACGACGTGATCGTCACCACCGGTTCTCAGATGGCCCTCGACCTCGTGGTGCGCGTCTTCTGCGATCCCGGCGACGTCGTGTTTGTCGAGGCTCCCTCGTATGTAGGTGCTCTCGGCGTCTTCCGTTCGTACGAGTGCGATGTGGTGCACGTGGCGATGGACAATGAGGGGTTGCAGCCCAGCGCTCTCGACGAGGCGATCGCTCGCGTCGTGGCCAGTGGTCGTCGGCCCAAGATGGTGTACACCATTCCGTCGTTCCACAACCCAGCCGGCGTCACCCAGGGCCCTGAGCGGCGTGCCGAGGTGCTGGCCGTGGCGCAGCGGCACGGCCTTCTAGTGCTCGAGGATGACCCGTATGGCCTTCTCGGCTTCGACGGCCCGTACTCGGGGGGTGTGGCCCCGCGCGCGATACGAGCTGACGATGCCGACGGAGTCGTCTATCTCGGCTCGTTCTCCAAAACGATTGCGTCGGGGCTCCGGGTGGGCTGGGCGGTCGCTCCGCACGGAGTGCGCGAGAAGCTCGTTCTGGCTGCAGAGTCGGCGGTGCTATGCCCGTCAAACTTCTGCCAACTCACGGTGTCCGACTATCTCGCCACCCAGCCGTGGACCGACCAGATCAAAAGCTTCCGCGAGCTCTATCGCGAGCGCCGCGATGCCCTGCTCGAGAGCCTCGAGTCGATGATGCCGCCCGGCACCACCTGGACGGTGCCTCAGGGCGGCTTCTACTCCTGGGTCACGCTTCCGGCCGGACTCGACTCCCGCGCGATGCTACCGCGCGCAGTGGCCGCCCTCGTGGCCTATGTTCCGGGCACGGGCTTCTTTGCCGACGGGTCGGGCACCGAGGCGCTACGGCTGTCGTACTGCTTTCCCGAGCCTGATCGAATTCGTGAGGGCGTGCGCCGCCTCGCCGGAGTCATCGAAAGTGAACTGTCGTTCGTGTCAACCTTCGGAAATCGCGCAGCACCGTCCGCAGTCAAGCGGGACGACCCCTCGACCCATACCCCCACCCCCCACCTCGCCTGAACGGACCTGTGATGACGGACTCCCCGATCGTGGTGCTGGCAGGCGGCCTGTCGCCCGAGCGCGATGTCTCCCTCCGATCCGGACGTCGGGTGGCGAAGGCGTTGCGCGAACAGGGACTCACCGTTGAAGAGCGCGATCTCGACGAGTCGCTGCTCGAGGCACTGGCTCAGGAGCGCCCCTCCTGTGTCATTCCGATGCTGCATGGAGCCGCCGGCGAAGACGGCGCACTGCGCGATGTCCTCGACGCCCTTTCGATTCGCTATCTCGGCTCCGACGGAGAGTCCTGTCGCGCAGCTTTTGACAAGCCTGTAGCCGCAGCTCGTCTGAGGCACCATGGCGTGCGTGTTCCTCGATCGGTGGCACTTCCGCACTCGGCCTTCCGACAACTCGGAGCCAGCGCCGTGCTTGACGCCTTCATGGGCTCGATCGGTCTACCGCTGGTGGTGAAACCCACCAAGGGTGGGTCGGCGCTCGGAGTGTCCATTGTTCGCCACCCCTCCGAATTGCCCGGGGCCATGGTCGACGCCTTCGCATACGGCGACACGGTCATGCTGGAAGAGTTCGTCCATGGCGTCGAGATCGCGGTGTGCGTGATCGATGACGAGGCGGGCCCTCGGGCCCTGCCTGCGGTTGAGATCGTCCCCGACCGTGACTTCTACGACTATCACGCGCGATATACGGCCGGCGCCACTGAGTTCTTCATCCCCGCCCGGCTCTCGCCTGACGTGCTCGCGGTGGCGGCTGAGGTTGCCGTCACCGCGCATCGCGAACTGTCGCTGCGTGACTGGTCGAGGGCCGACCTGATGGTGAGCCCGCAGGGTGAGGTCACTCTGCTCGAAATGTGCGTTGCTCCTGGAATGACTGAGACCTCGCTGTTTCCGCAAGCGGTGGTAGCCGCGGGGCTCGAGCTCGGAGCGGTGGTCGCTGGCCTCGTGGCATCAGCCGTGGGGCGTCGCTGATCTGTCGTGCGTGGTCGTCCGCTCGAGGATGTCGACGATGCGTCGAAGGTCTTCGATCGACGCAAACTCCACGATCATTCGACCGTGCGTTCGGTTGACCTCCGCGGTGATCCTCGTCTCGAGCACCTCGGCAGCCCGATCGACCAATTCGGCAACCTCCACCGGTGTGGTGCGAGCTCCTCGGGGGCGTCGCTCCTTGCGCTTACCGCCCGCCGCCCCGATCGACACGATCTCCTCGGTCGCGCGAACACTCAGGCCCTCGGCAACGATGCGCGTGGCCAGAGCCTCCATCGCCGCCTCGTCGCCGAGCGACAGCAACGCCCGGGCATGACCCGCCGACAGCACTCCCGCCGCCACGCGACGGGCCACCGGAGGTGGAAGCCTCAGCAACCGGATGGTGTTGGTCACCTGGGGCCGCGAGCGGCCAATCCGGGCCGCAAGCTCGTCCTGCGTGCACCCGAAGTCGTCGAGAAGTTGCTGGTAGGCAGCAGCCTCCTCCAGAGGGTTGAGAGATGATCGGTGCAGATTCTCGATCAGCGCGTCTCGCAGCAGGTGGTCGTCCGGGGTCTCACGCACGATGGCGGGGATCGCCGTGAGCCCCGCCAATTGCGAGGCGCGCCAGCGACGCTCCCCTGCGACGAGTTCGAACCTGTCGGGATCAGAGGTGGGTCTCACGACAACCGGCTGCAGCAGTCCGATTTCGCGGATTGAGTGCACCAGTTCGGCCATGGCCTCCTCCTCGAAGACCTGCCGCGGTTGGCGAGGGTTCGTGGAGATCGAGTTCCGGGGAATTTCGCGGTAGTGCGCCGGCACGTCGACCAACGGCACGGTGACAACGGTCGCCTCCGGCAGGTCTGTGGCCGCTGGAGCGTCGTTGTCGGCCTGTGCCTCGAGTGATGAGGGTCCGGCTGGGATCAGCGCCCCCAGTCCACGCCCCAGTGCTCGTCGCTTCGGTGCCATGGAGTCCCCTCGGGAGGTGTGCGGTTCGCCCCACTCGGGGAGTGGCGAACTTACGGGCATGTGGATAAGTGTCTATTACGGGTTTTATGTCTTATTTGTCTGTGTATAACTGCCGTACTCTGTCCACAGGATCATTTCCCGAGCTGCCGCGAGGTAGGCCCGCGCGCCCGCAGAACCCGGGTCATAGGTGAGCACCGTCTGCTGGTAGCTCGGAGCCTCCGACACCCTGACCGACCGTGGGATGGCCGTCGGCAGCACTCGATCGCCGAAGTGCTCGCGCACCTGGGCGATGACCTCCGACGACAGGCGGGTGCGAGCATCGGCCATGGTGAGCAGGAGGTGAGACACGTGCAGATCCGGGTTGAGATGAGCCCGAATCAGTTCGAGGTTGGCCAGCAGTTGTCCCAACCCCTCAAGGGCGTAGTACTCGCACTGCACGGGAATTAATACCTCGCTGCCCGCAACAAAGGCGTTCACGGTCAACAGGCCCAGGCTGGGTGGGCAATCGATGAGTACCACGTCGAGACGACGTCCCCACGTCGACTCATGCGCCGGGAGATAGGCCTGCAGGGCCTTCGACAGCCTCGTCTCACGTGCCACCATCGGCACCAGGCTAATCTCGGCACCGGCCAATTCGATGGAGGCCGGGGCACACCAGAGTCCGTCAAGATCGGGCGCCCTCACCACCACCGACTCGAGAGGGGCACCATCGACCATGACATCGTCGACGTTCGGAACGTCTCCGTGATGGTCAACCCTCAGCGCCGTCGACGCGTTCCCCTGCGGGTCGAGGTCAACAACAAGGACGTGCAAGCCTTGCAGCGCAAGGGAAGCGGCCAGATTCACCGTGGACGTGGTCTTGCCCACGCCACCCTTCTGGTTGGCCACCACAATGATCCGGGTTTCGGCGGGACGCGGAAGCGGGTCCAGCCTTCCTTGGGCGGTCTTGAGTGCTGACGCTGCCGCCGCCGCCAGTGGGGTGTCTCCCCAGTCAGCCCCGAACTCGTCAATTGCTGGCATTGTCCCGCCGTGTGTGGTGAATGTTTCACGTGGAACATCGCCGTTGGACTCGGTCATCGGTCGCCCCAGCCCACGTCGCCCTCGACGCCCGGCATGGTCACCGTGGCTTCTGCCGGAGGAAGGGTCTCCCCCACCGTCACGGGCCAGCCCACGCCCACCTCGTCGCTGGTGCGCTCGGTAGTGCTCACAGGGTTCTCCTGAGGTCTGGGTCAATCACGACTGTCGCCTCGATTCGGACGCGTGCGCGCGCTGTCTGAGCGCAGGATGGTTCTCGATCCTGTCACGTCAACCACCACCACGGTGGTCAAGGGTGAAACAACCCCCTCGCCACAGTGCACGATGTGCATGGAGGCAATGGGTTTCCCCGACGCTTGAATCGCCTCAACCTCCTGCGCGGCCTGACGACCCTTGATCGCCAAGAACTGGCCCCCGTCGGATACCAGGGGGAGCGCCCACCCACACAACCTATCGAGGGGGGCCACCGCCCGGGCGGTCACATAGCGGTAGGTGACTCCCCGTAGGTCCTCAGCCCGGGCGCGAATCACCTCAACCCGATCTGCAAGCCCCAGAGTGCTGACGGCCTCGCTCAAGAACGTGGCCCGCCGAGCCAGTGGCTCGATCAGAGTCACTCTCAGCTCCGGTCGCACCAGCGCGATTACCAACCCTGGCAATCCGGCGCCGGATCCGACATCGGCCAGCGAGCCACCACCGTGAGGGTCCGGGCCAAGCAGTTCGCTGACCACAGCACAGTTCAGAATATGCCGGTCCCAGAGCCGTGGGACCTCGCGCGGACCGATCAGCCCCCAGGTCACGGCATCCGTTGAAAGCAGTTGGTGGAGCACGATCAGTCCGGGCACCGCTTCAGGGTAGGCACCCGACACCGCCACCGGAACCGCACCGTCGACCCATGTTTCACGGGAAACATCCTCCACGACGGCGGAGTTAGGCCGACGTCGGTGGAATCACCACGACGTACCTGCGGGGCTCCTCGCCCTCAGACTCCGACGAGCATCCCTGAACCGCCACCGCGTCGTGAACCACCTTGCGCTCAAACGCGGACATCGGCGACAGGCTCACTGACTCGCCACTCTTCATGGCGTCCTG
>CALQEM020000005.1:0-34686 GCA_943329595.2 Bifidobacterium breve | reverse complement strand
GTTGTCATGTCACCCGGGAGTGCCGGGCGCCCCACGGTCTTCCGCGGGGAACCGCAGGAGTCGCCGGGTGCCGGGGAATCGCCACCGCCGAACTCTCAACCTCTACATGAGACTCAGAGTTATGTCAACCTGCCGTCAGTCGGACTGTAGGGAAGGTCACCCTGGGCGTGCAAGTCCTCTATCTCATGTTGACCTTGAGGGATGGGCAGTTCCTACGGTCGAATCGTGGGCAGGTCGGGCGCCGAGACGTCATACACGCTGCCCGGACGGGTCAGCAGCGTGCGCAGCACAACGCCCTTGCGCTCGGCCCGCGACACGTCGCCCCACACCACTCGGCGACCATCGCGCAGCGTCAGGGTGACGTCATCACGGGTGCTAGCCGACACGACCACGGTCTCCGCGCTCACCTTGGCCGGCAGGGTTGCCCACACAGCGATGGCGATCGCGCGGATCTCGGCCCGATCTGCGGCGACCTCAACGAGGGTTCCCCTCTCTCGCAGGCTGGCAATCTCCTCCCCCCGAGAGTCCAGCGTGCTCCATCGCCCCCCAACCCGAGTCGCAGCGACAGCGACGCGCTCAATAACGATCAGTACCAACTCACGCGGCAAGCTCCGCCTCACCTCGACCGAGCCCACTCGGGGTAGTGAGTTGAGCCGCTGAGCCACCGTGTCGACGTCGATTCGGGCGAGCGGCGTTCCGAGGTTAACCCCCGCCGCCGCGCGTATCTCGTCGGCGGGCAGCGTGCTGGTGCCCAGCACTGTGACACGGTCGACTGCCACCAGCGACGAGAACAGCAGCACCCACGCGACACCGGCTACGGCCAGTACGACGAGAAGCCCTGCCGCGGCGATCGTCACAGCGCGCCGCCCTCGCCCTCTACTCCGCCCACCAGATCTCGTCGACCGCGCCGCCCTGGCGTCGGCGAGATCGGCCGGGTCAGGCATGTCGGTCGTGCTGGTGTCGGTCGTGCTGGTGTCGGTCATGCTGGTGTCGGTCATGCTCGCCGCTGCTCGCGCGCTCGCAGCAGATCGAGCACCTCCGTGGCGATCAATCCGATGTCGCCTGCCCCCAGTGTCATCACCAGGTCACCGGGCCGCGCCCGATCGGCAAGCTCACGAGCGACCTTCGACCACGACGGCTCGAACACCACCTGCGCGGGGGGCAGCGGCACGTTGTCGGCCATGGTGCGCCCCGAAGCACCCGGAATAGGGTCCTCGCCGGGCGCGAAGACCTCGAGCACGACCACCTCGTCGGCGAGCCCGAGTGACTCGCCGAACTCGCGCACGAACAGGGCGGTGCGGTAGTAGTGGTGCGCCTGGAAGGCCACCACGATGCGTCCGTTGCCCGCCATGCCGCGGGCTGCCCGGAGAGTTGCCGTGATCTCGGTGGGATGGTGCGCGTAGTCGTCGTAGACCCGCACGCCATCGGCCGCGCCGCGGTAGTCGAACCGACGACGCGTGCCGCTGAAGGTCTCGATTCC
The DNA here is from genome assembly GCA_943329595.2 of Bifidobacterium breve. Lineage (GTDB taxonomy): Bacteria > Actinomycetota > Actinomycetes > S36-B12 > CAIYMF01 > CAIYMF01. The sequence goes on along the minus strand of CALQEM020000005.1, from coordinate 33,206 downwards.
GGCCCGAAGATCAGCTTCCGGAAGTCCGAGTTCGATGCCCATAGCGAGAGCGGCCGTGGCGTTGAGCGCGTTGTGCTCGCCCGGCACCTGCAGTCGCAGACGACCAAGTCGGACCCCGCGCCGAGTCACCTCGAACTGCCAGCGGTCGCCCACGACCGCGAGGTCAGTGATGTGGTAGTCGGCATCGGCGTCGGTTCCATAGCTCACCACGGCGACTCCTGCAGCGAGCGACCGTTGCTTCAGCCGGGCGGCACCGGGGTCGTCAGCGCAGGCAACTAGGAACCCGCCGCGGTCGCGCAACTGCGTCGCGAACTCAAGGAAGGCACCCTCGATGGCCTCGAAGGTTCCCCAGTGGTTGAGGTGGTCGGGCTCGACATTGGTCACGATGCCCGACTGCCCTCCGAGCCTCAGGAACGACCCGTCACTCTCATCTGCCTCCGCTACGAACAGGTCGCCCGTGCCCCGATGGGCGTTCGATCCTGACTCGTTCAACTCGCTGCCGATGGCGAACGAGGGATCGACCCCGCAGTGCTGCAGCGCCACCGTGAGCATCGAGGTCGTGGTTGTCTTTCCGTGCGTGCCAGCGACCGCCAGCACCCTCGACCCCCGCATGACTGCCGCGAGGGCCTCGGCCCGGTGCACAATCGGGATACCCCGACCGCGAGCCAGGACCACCTCAGGATTGTCATCCGGGATCGCGGTGGAGACCACGACAACCTGCGCGGCATGATCCTCGCGCAGGTTGGCCTCAGAGTGTCCGACATACACCTCAGCCCCCAGCGCCCGCAGTGCCTCAAGCCGGCGCGACTCCTTCGCGTCACTTCCTGACACCTGCGATCCCTGCGCGAGGAGTAGTCGTGCAATACCGCTCATACCGGCACCACCGATGCCCACAATGTGCACGCGATCGAGCATTTCTGCGGTGGGCACCGACGAGTCGGTGACCGTGGTCGAGTCGCTCATACGGCAGTTCCTCTCCTCGAGCGCACTGCGCCCAGAACGAATTCGACGAGACGCTGATCTGCATCGGGCCGCCCCAGGGAGCCGGCGGCAGCTGACGCGCGTTCCAGCCGATCACGGTTGCACAGCAGCGGAATGAGTTGCGAGACGAGCCATTCGGCGGTGAGGTCTGCGTCGTCGACCAGCAGTCCTCCACCCGCACTCACGACTGGCACGGCGTTGAGGCGCTGCTCGCCGTTGCCAATGGGCAGCGGAACGTAGGCCGCAGGCAGCCCCACCGCGGTGAGTTCGGCGACGGTCATCGCACCGGACCGACACAGGGCCATGTCGGCCGCGGCGTAGGCGAGGTCCATGCGGTCGATGTAGTGAAGGGCCACCGAGGCTGGGCTCGACGACCTGCCGGGCGGACATTCATTGCGCAATCCCACCGCCTGCAGCACCTGAATACCGGCATCAGCGAACGAGTCGCCACTGTTCTCGACCGCCGCATTCAGCGACCTGGCACCCTGCGACCCACCGAACACGAGCAGCGTGGGAAGGGCTGGGTCGAGCCCGAAGGAGGCCGCCGCCTCGTCACGCAGTGCGGCCCGATCGAGGTGGGCGATCGCCGGCCTCAGCGGCAGCCCGAGCGCCACGGCATGCGGAAGGCTACCGGGCACTGTCTCGACAACGTGGGGGGTGAATCTGGCGCCAATCCTGTTCGCGAGACCAGCCTTCGCGTTCGCCTCATGCACGACGATGGGAACGCCGAGCCGCCGAGCCGCGAAGTAGGCCGGAAGAGACACGTACCCGCCGAAGCCCACCACAGCGTCAGCCCCCGTGCGCCTGATCACCTCGGCCGCCGCCGAGACCGCAGACATCATGCGCGCCGGCAGCGAGAGAAGGTCGCGGCTGGGCCCGCGGGGCAGTGGCACAGCGGGAATCAGGGCGAGCTCGTATCCGCGGGCGGGCACCAGCGTGACCTCAAGTCCCCGGGCGGTTCCGAGCGCCGTGATGGCAAGGTCGGGATCGGCGCGGCGCAGTGCGTCGGCAAGGTTGAGCGCAGGTTCAATGTGCCCGGCGGTTCCGCCGCCGGCCAGCACGATGTGCACCTCAGCCCGCCACGTCCGCGCCCACGGCGTCACGGCGCTCACGCGAGGTGGCCCGTGATCGGGCCCTGCGTCGTGCCCGGTCGGCCAGCGCCTTGCGCGCGGCGGGCTCCTGTCGTGCGAACGACATGAGCAGACCCATTGCGATCAGTGTCGGCAGCAGTGAGGAGCCGCCGTACGACACGAGTGGAAGCGGTACGCCCGTGATGGGCAGCACGCCCAGCACCGCCCCGAGGTTGAGCAGCGTCTGCACCCCGATCCAAGCGGCGATCGCCGTGCTGGCCAGTTGAACGAAGTAGTCGTCGGAGTCACGCGCCAGCCGCAGCGCCGCTAGCACGAGGACGGCGAAGAGAAGCAGCATCACGAGTGTGCCGACCAGCCCGAGCTCCTCACCCACCACCGCGAAGATGAAGTCGGTGTGGGCCTCGGGCAGTGAGCCCCACTTTTCACGACTTGCCCCGAGCCCCTGACCCCACCAGCCGCCCACCGCAAAGGCGAAGCGGGCATGGGTGAGTTGCCAGCCCACCCCCATGGGGTCGGCGTCGGGGTTAAGCCACGCGGCGAAGCGGCCCATACGGTACGACGCGCCCATTGACAGCAGGGCGATGCCCGCGGTTGCGACGACGCCGAGCAGCCCGAAGACCCAGAAGCCTGCCCCCGCAGCAAAGAGTAGGCCCGCGATGATCGGCAGCAGGATGAGCGCGGTGCCTAGGTCCTTTTCCAGCAGCACCAGACCCACGACGAGGCCCCCGATTGGCAGCAGCGGGATGAGCAGGTGCCGTGGGTCGCCGAGCAGTGGTCGCTTGCGCGCCAGGAGGTCAGCCCCCCACACCACCAGCGCGAGCTTGGCGAACTCGCTGGGCTGGAAGCGGAACGGTCCGCCGAGAGCGATCCAGTTGCGCTGCCCCGCCACGGACACGCCGATCACCAGCACGGCCACGAGCAGGAGGAGACCAACCGCCAGCCCCAACCACGCCACTCGACGCACCGATCGGACAGGAATGCGCGACACCACCAGCATGAGCACCACGCCGCCGGCGGCGAACATGAATTGGCGCTGGGCGAGGACGAACGACGATCCGAATAACTTGTATGACTCGACGCTCGAGGCTGAGAGCACCATGACGAGGCCGAGCGAGAGGAGCAGCGCGGTGACGCCCATGAGCACGTGGTAGGTGGCGAGCGGGCTCGACAACACCCCGCTCACCCGGCCCGAGTCACGGGAAGGGGCAAGGGTGGCGGTCACTGGTCGCCCCCCGCCATCGACGAGACCGCGGCTGCAAAGGCGTCGCCCCGGTGCGCGTAGTTGTCGAACATGTCCCACGATGCGCAGCCGGGCGCCAGCACCACGGTGTCGCCCGGGAGGGAGAGGCCGTGGGCCGCGCGCACCACGTCGTCCATTGCTCCAGTGTCGGTGCGCGCGACGGTCACCACCGGCACATTCGGAGCGTGTCGCGCGAGTGCGTCGGAGATCACCTCACGATCGGCGCCGAGCAGCACCACCCCGCGAAGCCGGTCGCGCACGGCGACGACGAGGTCGTCGAACGATTGGCCCTTGGCCAGCCCACCGGCGATCCACACGACGTGACCGTACGCCAGCAGAGCGGTCTGGGCGGCGTGGCAGTTGGTGGCCTTCGAGTCGTCGACGTAGTTCACACCCTCGAACTCCCCCGCGTCGGCGATTCGGTGGCCGGCCGGGGTGAAGGCCAGCAGTCCCTCACGCACCTGCGACGGGGTGGCACCCCACGCTCGGGCGAGGGCTGCGGCGGCAAGCGCGTTGGCGACGTTGTGCGGTGCGAAGGGGCGGACGTCGGAGATCTCGGCCAGTTCGAGCGCGTGGGTGTCGCGGTGCTCGACGAAGGCGCGGTCGACCATGAGGTCGTCGACGATGCCCAGCATCGAGCGCCCCGGAACGCCGAGCGTGAACCCGACCGCGCGGCATCCCTCAACGACATCGGCATCCTCGACCATGCGCTCGGTCTCGACGTCGTCGGCGTTGTACACGGCGGCCACCTGGGTACGTTCGTAGAGGCGCGCCTTGGCCGCACGATAGGCGTCGTACGAGCCGAAGTGGTCGACGTGATCCTCGGCAACGTTGAGGCACACCGCCGCGAACGGGCTGATGGTGTGCACGAACGGAAGCTGGGGTGCCCCCACCTCGATCGCGAGGACGTCGTAGCCCGCGGGATCCATGACCACCTCGACCAGGGATCGGCCGATGTTGCCGGCCGCGACGGTACGTGCCCCCGTGGCTCGCAGCATCGACTCGAGCATGAGCGTGACCGTGGTCTTGCCATTGGTGCCCGTCACCATCAGCCAGTCGGGAGGAGAAAGGGGGTCACGGAGTCGCCACGCGAGCTCGAGCTCCCCCCACACAGGAATCCCCGCGCTGAGCGCTGCCGCGATGATGGGGTGAGCCGGCGGCAGCCCCGGCGATACCACCAGCAGGTCAAGTCCGTCGGGCAGCGAGTCGCCGTCGCCGAGCCGCACAGTGGCACCCAGAATTTCCAGGAGGGTGGCGCGCTCAACGAGCGAGCCGGTGGTGCCCGCATCGGTCACCGTGACCCTGGCACCCACGTGTACGAGAGCGTCGGCGCAGCCGAACCCAGCCACCCCGAGCCCGGCCACACCCACGTGGGCCGCGGCCCACTCGGCCGCCGACGACGTACGGGACAGCGCCCAGACATCGATCACGAGCGGACCCACTCGCCGTAGAACAGCGCGAGTCCCCCCGCGATGCAGAGCCCCTGAATAATCCAGAAGCGCACCACGATGGTGATCTCCGGCCAGCCTCGCATTTCAAAGTGGTGGTGCAGCGGCGCCATGCGGAACATGCGCCTTCCGGTGAGTTTGAACGACCCCACCTGACCAATGACCGACAGGGCGATGATGACGAACAGTCCACCCAGCAGCGGCAGGAGCAGCTCGGTGCGCGACATGACCGCCAGCCCGGCAATCGCGCCGCCGAGGGCGAGTGAGCCCGTGTCGCCCATAAAGATGCGCGCGGGCGAGGTGTTCCACCAGAGGAAGCCAAAACACGCACCCGCGAGGGCGGCCGCGAACACGGCAAGGTCGAACGGGTCTCGCACGAGGTAGCAGCGGTTGAAGGCGTCGACCGTGCAGCTCTGCCCGAACTGCCACACACCCATGAGCGTGTAGGCCACGAAGGTCATTACTGCGGCGCCGGTGGCCAGGCCATCGAGGCCGTCGGTGAGGTTCACGGCGTTGGTGGACGCGGTCACGAGGAACCACACCCACAGCAGGAAGAGCGCCAGCGGCAGCACGATGGCGGTGTCGCGGGTGAAGGAAACAGCCCGCGACGCCGGGGTTAGGCCCTCGGAGTCGGGGAAAAGGGTTGACAGATAGGCGAAGGCAAGAGCCACCACGGCCTGCCCGATGAGTTTGGTGCGCGCACGGATGCCGGTGCTGCGCTGCCGAAATATCTTGAGGTAGTCGTCGGCGAGACCCACGACACCGAGCCCCAGCATCAAAAACATGGCGAGCACACCCGACGCGCTCGGAAGGTTCCAGGTGAGGAGGTGCGCCGCACCGTAGCCCACCACGACCGCGACCAGAATCGCCAGCCCGCCCATCGATGGAGTTCCGCGCTTACCCTCGTGGTCGGGGTAGGCCTCGCCCTCGGTCGACTGCCGGATGGCCTGCGAGTAGCCCCGGCGACGCAGGATCCTGATGAGCAGGGGCGTGCACAGCAGGGAAATAAGCAGGGACACTGCCCCGGCCACGATGACGAGCTTCACGACTCACCATCCTTGTCCGAAGCAGGCTCGAGGAGCGCCATCGCCACGCGCTCGAGACCGATCGACCTCGATGCCTTCACCAGCACGATGTCGTCGGGCCCCACTCCGGCCACTCCGGCCACTCCGGCCAGCAGTGCCACGGCCGCTTCGGCGTTGGGCACCCAGGTCGCCCGCTCGGCACCCAGCTCGGCAAGGGCCGACTCATACGCTGGCCGAGCGCCCTCCCCCACCACCACGAGTCGACTGACACCGAGGTGACCCACCATCAGGCCCACCTGTCGGTGCTCCGCTGCGCTGGTGTGACCGATCTCGCGCATCTCGCCGAGAACCACCCAGGTTCTGGCGCCCTCCGGAATCGAAGCCGCCATGGCGGCGAGGGCCTCGAGGGCAGCAGCCACCGACTCGGGATTGGCGTTATAGGCGTCGTTGACCACGATGGTGCCGCGCTCGCTGCGCGCCACTTCCATCCGCCAGCGGCTCGCGGGCTCAGATGAACTCAGCACCTCGGCAACCCGTTCTAGGGGGAGTCCCACCGCGACCCCGACCGCAGCGGCCGCCAAGGCGTTCGAGACCTGGTGCCGCCCGTGCACCCGCAGCCGCACCGCAGCCTCCTGCCCGGCATGGACAACCACGAACGAGGCCCGCGCCAGCGCGTCGAGCACCACTGCCTGAGCGCGTACATCGCTGGCCTCGGACTCACCAAAGGTAAGGACGCCTGCCTCCGTGTGCCGTCGCATTGATAGCACCAGGGGGTCGTCGTGGTTGAGGATGGCAACTCCTGTCGGCGCGAGCGCCTGCACCACCTCGGCCTTGGCGTCGGCGATCGCCTCACGCGACCCGAGCAACTCGAGGTGGGCGCTTCCGACGTTGGTCACCACGGCAACCTGAGGCGGCGCGATGTCGCACAGATAGCGGATGTGACCCCTGCCGCGCATTCCCATCTCCATCACCAGGAACCGCGTGTCCTCGTCGGCCCGCAGGGCGGTGACGGGCAGCCCGACCTCGTTGTTGAACGACCCGGGAGGAGCAATGGTCTCGGCGGCGTCGGCCAGCACGGCCGCAACGAGGTCCTTGGTGCTGGTCTTCCCCGACGATCCCGTGATCGCCACCACAGTGCAGTCGGGAAGGCGGTCGAGCTGGGCCCGCGCGAGCCGCCCGAGGGCCACCATCGTGTCGGCCACCACCACCGAGGGCACCCCCATGGGCTGCGACACCAGTGCGACCACTGCACCCGATGCGAGCGCCTCGGCGACATGGTCGTGCCCGTCGTGCGTAGGCCCCACCAGGGCTACGAAGAGGTCGCCCGGCTTCACCGACCTCGAGTCGGTGCTCACCACCGACACCAGAACGGCTGGGTCAGCGTGGTGAAGCATCCCGCCGGTCGCCTCCACCACCTCGGCCAGGGTCATAGCGATCACTGCGCCGCCCCCTTCGCGGGCCGGCCGCTCAGGAGGGATGCCGCCACCTCACGGTCATCGAAGTGCGCAATCACCCCGGCCACCTCCTGACCGGTCTCATGCCCCTTACCCAGGATGAGCACGCAGTCCCCAGCGGCAGCATCGTCGAGGGCCAGTGCGATTGCATCGCGACGATCACCCCGCTCGATAACCCGGCACGTGGGCGACGCTGACTCCGGCACCCCGGCGAGCACCTCGGCGCGAATCGCGGCAGCGCTTTCCGAGCGGGGGTTGTCATCGGTGACCACCAGAACGTCGGCCGCGCTGGCAGCCAGACCCATGTGTGAGCGCTTTTCGCGGTCACGGTCGCCACCCGCCCCGACCACCACGATCACCCTGCCCTCGGTGAACTCCCTGGCAGTCGCAATGACGCGGTCGATCGCGTCGGGGCTGTGGGCGTAGTCGACAAATACCGCGACAGGGTCACTGGCACCGCTGACCCGCTCCATCCGGCCCGGAATTCCGCCCGCCGCCGCGAGGCCGGTCACCGAGTCGTCGGCCGACACGCCAGCAGACCTCAGCAGGGCATGCGCCAGCGTCAGGTTTGCCACGTTGAACTGTCCGGGCAGCATGCTCTCGATGAGGGCGAGCGATCCGTCGGGCTGCCGTAGCTCGATGACCGAACGGCCGTCTCCAACCCGACTCGCCGACATCACCTCCCAGTCGGCAAGGCCGCCCGTCGTGGCGAGGGAACTCGTTGACACCTGAGCCCGATCGGAAAGTCGCTGCCCCCACTCGTCGTCGATGGTGACCACCCCTCGTCGGGCGTGCAGGGGGGTGAATAACTCCGCCTTGGCCTCGAAGTACGCCTCCATCGAGCCATGAAAGTCGAGGTGGTCACGGCTGAGGTTGGTGAAGCCGGCCACGTCGAACACGATCCCCTCGACCCGGCGCAGCACCAGCGCGTGGCTGCTTACCTCCATGGTCACGGCGGTGATTCCGCGCTCTCGCATCACCGCGAGGGTCGCGTGCAGGTCGGTGGCCTCGGGAGTCGTGCGAGCTGAGGCAAGAACCTCATCGCCGAGACGGGTTCCGATGGTGCCCACGACGCCGGTGAGGTGCCCGGCTGCGCGCAGGCCGGCGTCAACGAGGTACGAGGTCGTGGTCTTGCCATTGGTGCCGGTAATGCCGATCGTCAGCAGGTCGTCGGCCGGATCGCCGTACACCCACGCGGCCAGCAGGCCCGCCGCCTGTCGGGGGTCGGCCGCGACAAGCACCGGAATGGAGGCGGGACCCATCCGCGTCGCGCCAGCTCCATCGGTGACGATCGCCGCCGCGCCAGCCGCGAGTGCCTGCCCCACGAAGTCGGCGCCGTGAGTGGTGAATCCCGGAAGGGCTGCATAGATGTCGCCCGGACGCACCTCACGCGAGTCGTGCGTGATGCCCGACACGGCGACCCTGACGTCTCCGATGGCCTCAACGCTCACGCGCGTGAACGCCTCGCTCAGCTCCCGCTCTGCAGTACGAGGGCGTACCGTGGCCGACACTCGCGCACCCTCCCCTTCACCACGTGAGCCGCATGACGGGCGGCCGGTTCGACGACGGGGGCGTTCGGGTGGCCTGCAGGGCGAACGACATCACCGACTTGAACACCGGCCCTGCCTCCACTCCACCGTAGTGCCCGTTGCGCGGGTTGATGATGCTCACCGCCACCACGAGTCGCGGGTTGTCAGCCGGTGCCATGCCGATGAACGAGGCGACGTACCCCTTGTAGCAGCGGCACTCAGGGTCGTAGCGCTGCGCCGTGGCGGTCTTGCCGGCCACCCGATAACCGGGAATGCGAGCCACCGAAGCGGTTCCGGCGTCGGAGACCACCGACTCCATCATCGCGCGGAGAGTGCTGGCCGTCTTCGTGGAGATCACCCGAGTGCCGGCCGTCACTGGGGCCGGGTGCACGGTGCCGTCAGGGTCAGTGGTCGAGGCCACGAGCGACGGGGTCACCCGCACCCCGTCGTTGGCGATGGTGGCGTACACGCTGGCCGCCTGCACCGAGTTAACCGAGATGCCCTGCCCGAAGGCGATTGTCGACGCCGTAGTGCCGAACCACGTCGAGACGAGCGGTAGGAAGCCCCTGGCCTCGCCCGGGAATCCGATACCCGTGCGCTGCCCGATTCCGAAGTTCTTGAGGTACCCGTAGAGCTTGCGGTTGCCCACGCGCTCGGCCACCAGGATGGTGCCGATGTTGCTCGATTTCGCCAGCACGCCGGTGAGGGTGAGGTGCTCGGTCGGGTGGTTGTCGTGGTCGTAGAACACCTTGTCCGAGCGGGTCAGGGAGGGAGGCACAACGATCCGCGTCGAGGGGACCACCCGACCCTCCTCGAGCGCCGCTGCCATGGTCATCACCTTGCTGGTCGAGCCCGGCTCGAAGGCCTCCGACAGCGCCCGGTTGTTGCGGTCGATGGCCGAGCTGGCACCGGGGTCATTCGGGTCGAAGGTGGGTGCGCTCGCGAGTGCCAGGATCTTGCCGGTCGCGGGGTCCATGACCACCACGGTGCCGCCGTCTGCGTCTGCCTCGCGAACCCGCTTGACGATCGCGGCCTGCGCCGCCCACTGAATGTCACGATCGATGGTCAGGGTCACATCCGAACCCGGCACCGCGACCGTACCCTGCTCCTGGCCGGTAGGAATCCTGCGGCCGCCGCCTGCCACCTCATAGGTGACCTGCCCGTCGACTCCGGCGAGAACGTCCTGCAACCCATACTCGAGACCGCCGAGGCCGCGTCCGTCTCGCCCCACGAAGCCGACCACGTTCGCGGCTAGGTTGCCCGCCGGGTAGTCCCGCCGCGTCGTGCTCTCGCTGAGAATTCCGGCGAGCCCGAGTGCTGACACCTGCTCCCACACCGCGGGGCTCACCCCGAGGGCCAGGTAGACGAACCGCTTGGTGCCGGTGAGCTCAGCCTCGAGATCGAGCTGATCGGCCCCGAGAATCGGGGCCAGCGCCGCTGCAACGGCCCCGGGGTCAGTGACCAATGTCTGGTCGGCGGTGATGTTGCGCGCCACCACGCTGGTGGCGAGCACGGCCCCACGGGCATCAAGAATCCGGCCACGGTCGGCCGTCTCAACGGTCGTGCGGGTGCGCTGGCTCTCAGCGACGCTCGCGGTCCCCTCGGCCGTCACTGCCTGCAGCTCAATAAGCCGGCCGGCGAGAAGTGTCACCACAATCACGCACGCGCCCATCAGCACGGTGATGCGCCGTCTGGGCGACCGGTGCGGCGCAGGAGGGGCGGGGGGCGCAGATCTCATGGGGGGGCGCTGCTGGGCACGGGGCTGTTGCTGGGCTGACGGACGTCGGGGCGGGCCCGAGCGCGGAGGCGCGGCCGTGCTCACGGGGTTCGACCCTCGACCTGTGCGATCGCGCCGTCGCCTGTCGCTACCGCGCCGTCACCGGGGACAGTGGGAGTAGCGGGAGTAGCGGGAGGAAAGGGACTCAAGGGAGTAGCGGGAGTAGCGAAAATCGCCCTGCCCAGGATGCGCGGACGGCCGGGGGTGACGGTCGGTACGCCCAGCACCTGGCCGTCGCGCAGCCGCAGGAACGCGGCGAGTGGCGATCTCACCATGCCGAGGTCGCGGGCGCGACGGGCCAGTGACCCGGGGGTGTCGAGAAGCGCGACCTCCTGCTCGAGGGCCTGCTGCTGGATCTCGAGCGCGGTCGCCTCCTGCTCGAGGCTGTGAATCGCGAAGGCGCCCTGAGCAAGCACCGTGTTGAGCAGCAGCACCGCCATCAGCCCACACCCGAGGAGCGCGCCGATGAGAAGGCCGAAAGCGTTGCGCCCCAGCCGAGGTGTGCCCCGAGGTACGACCCTGAGTCGAGGGGGTAAGTCGACGGGCGCCGACGAGGCAACGTCGGTGCGACGGCTCGCCGGAGCCTCGAGGTGCGTGGCGGCACTCATGCAGCCTCCCTCACTCGCTCGGCGGCACGTAGCCGGACGCTCGCGGCGCGGGGGTTCTGTGCCACCTCCTCGGGCGACGCCTCCTGCGCGCCGCGGGTGAGTAGCGCAAACCTCGGCTGGTGCTCCTCGGGCACAATCGGGAGACCCACGGGGGCGCGCGAGGTGGTGGCCGCGACTAGCGCCTTCTTCACGAGGCGGTCCTCCAGCGACTGGTACGACATCACCACGATGCGCCCATGCAGGGCAAGGGAATCGAGGGCCTCCGGCAGCAGACGCTCGAGTACCCCAAGCTCGTCATTCACCTCGATGCGCAGCGCCTGGAACGAGCGCTTAGCGGGGTTGCCGCCGGTGCGGCGTGCCGCGGCAGGAATCGAGTTGCGTACGAGATCGACCAACTCGGCGCTCGAGGTGATCGGCGCCGCGGCGCGGCGGGCCACGATGGCATCTGCGATGCGTCGGGCGAAGCGCTCCTCGCCGTACACGCGCAGCACGCGGGCCAACTCGTCGCGCGAGTAGGTGCGTAGGACATCGGCCGCTGAGATTCCGCGAGTGGGATCCATGCGCATGTCGAGCTCGGTGTCACGGGCGTAGGCGAAACCGCGACTGTCGTCATCGAGCTGCATCGACGACACCCCGAGGTCGAGCAGCACACCCTGAACTGTCGACAGGCCCAGATCGTCGAGCACGTCGGAAAGTCGGTCGTTCACGGCGTGCACCAGGGTGATGCGGCCCGCATCCTGTGACAGCCGGTTTGCGGCGATCTCGAGCGCTCGCGGGTCGCGATCAATGCCCACCAGTCGAAGGTCGGGGAACTGCTGCAGCAACGCCGCGCTGTGGCCGCCGAGTCCGAGCGTGGCATCGACCATAACGGCGCCCGCGACTCCGAGCGCCGGACCCAGAAGTGCCACGCAGCGGTCGAGAAGTACCGGCACGTGCAGGGGGGTGATGGCGCCCTCGTGAGGCGACTCCGGGGTGCTCACGCCCACTGGGCCAACACGCTTGAGAGGCCCACGAGTACGGAGAGGGTCAGAAAGAGCGCCACCAGCAGAACCAGCATCGGGCGCAGCACCTCCCCCGAAGGGATGCGCGGTGCACGCCGGGCACTCGGCGTGTGCAGTGTGACCATCTCGACCCTCTCCCTTCGACGCCTGGGGGGCGTGTGCGCTGCGCCTCGCCGCCGCCGCGACGAGGGTGGTGCCCGTAGTGCTGCTCGCTGAGGTTCGTTTCGCTGACATCTGGTCCCCCACCGCCCTGTCAACGAGTTGTGGGACCCGGGCCAGCCGAGGAAGGAGTCGGCGGTGGCACGGGGGCTTCCGGCACCGGGGAAGTGGCGTCGGAGGCTCTCGTCGGGGATCACGCCCGGCACCGGGGAAGGTGAGTCGGGTGTGGAGGGGCGGGGGGAGGCCACACATCAGCGAGTTAGCTCAGGTCAGGGACCACCTCGCCGTCGAGCTCGGAGAAGGTGTCGTCAGAGGCGTCGACGTAGGCCTGCCACGCCTCGGCGTCCCAGATCTCGAGCCGGGTGTCGTTGCCGACCACCACCAGCTCGCGGTCGAGGCCCGCGTACTCGCGCAGGGCTGCCGGGATTGTGATGCGGCCCTGCTTGTCGGGGCTTTCATCGTGGGCGCTGGCAAAAAACACCCGTGAGTAACGGCGGGCGCGCTCCTGGGTGGGCGAGGCCTCCCGGAGGCTCACCGCGTAGTCGCGGAACGCCTCGATCGGCCACACCACCAGGCAGCGCTCCTGCCCCTTAGTAATCACCAGGCCGGGCTCAAGTTCGTCGCGGAAGCGGGCGGGGAGGATCAGCCGACCCTTGTCGTCGAGGCGTGGGGTGTGGGTGCCGAGGAACATCCGCCCCACCTCTCCTTCGCTCACCACTGACAAGCCTCCCGGAACCTCCGGATCACGCCATAGTACTCCACTTTGCTCCACGGTCAAGAATCACAAGTCACAGAAGTGCGAAATTGTCACTGTAAAGGAGACATCAACGCAGGTCAGAGTAGTGGTGCAATGTGGAGGAGAATTTGCACTGATGAGGCGTTATGGCGCCCTCCAGGCGCCCGAACCGGTCTCACCTGCTGTTTTCGGGCCAGAAAGTGCGGCCGCGGGAGGCGGCGGCAGCCTGGAGTGCGTTCGAAGGCACGTGCCGGCGAGCCGTGGAGGGAACGTGGGGGGAAGTGGAGCGAGCGGCATCGCGCGCACCACGAGCCGGGGTGTCGGGCCAACACACGTCAACGACACGCGTCGGGAGCGCGACACGGTCGACCTGATGCGGCACCATAGGACTCCTCGGGCCGCTCGGCCCTCGCACCATCAGACGAGAGACATCAGAGGGAGCACCCCGTGACCGAAGCCACGCCCGACTCAGACCTGCAGGTTCGACGTTTTGAGTCCGAACGCATTCACGCGTCGTCGAAGGTTCTCCTTCTTGCGGCCATCGGACTGGCCCTGTGGGGCATCGGCCGCCTACTGTCTGGCTCTGCCCAGCCAGTCCAGCTGCCGCCCTTGGGAGCCATCCTGCTGGTGATCGCCATTGTGCTGCACGTCGACCACCTCACCTTCCGGCTCGGACGCACCGCTGTCGTGTTGATCGTTCTTGGCGCGGTGATCAATGGCGTCGGATCGCTTCTCTTCTTCCTGCGCGTCGACAGCAGCGCCTACCTGTCGTGCTACGGCTTCTCCTTTCTCCTCGGCGGCGTAGGCGTGGCGATGGTGGCCGTGCACAAGGAGCGCCAACTCACGACCACGGTTGAGGAGTACGCCCAGGGGATCCCCTACCGCGCTCAGGTGACGGTGCATGCCTCGTTCCTCTCGCTGGTCACCGCCGCCAGCGGCTTGGTCCTCTACGGGTTCGGTCTCTTCGCGACGACCAACTCCACCAACCGCAATCCGTACATCCTCATGTGCGGCGGTGCGATCTTGGTTGCCATCGGCATTGTCAGCCACGTTGAGCACCTCATCCCCCGCGTCGGCCTTCCGGCCGTAATCGCCGGAGTCGTCGCACCCATCCTGTTCGCCGTCGCGTGGATCCCCGATGCGCTGAACCCGGCCAACATCGCCTCGCGCCTGATCGCGCCGGGCACGTTCCTCGGAATTGGCGCCCTCCTCGGAGCCCTCGCCTGCGTGCTCGCCCTCCTGAAGAAGCGCAGCACCGACAGCTGATCTGTCGCGCCGGCGTGCGGGCGGGGGGTTAGCCCTACTCGGGCATCACCAGCGGCCCCGACTTGGCCTGGGGGAAGTAGTTCTGGCCGATTCCGGTCTCGCGCTTGGGGACCATGACGGTGCGGAGGTAGGTCATGATTTCGTCGCCCTCGTGGTTGAGGCCGCGGGTGCGCATCGTGATGACGCCCATGCCCGGCCTCGATGAACTCTCGCGCTTGTCGAGGCAGATGCTCTCGGCGTAAATCGTGTCGCCGATGTAGACCGGGTGGGTCAGTTTGATGTCGGTCCAACCGAGGTTGGCCACTGCGTTCTGGCTCATGTCGATGACCGACAGGCCCAGCACCAACGCCACCGTGAGGCCGGAATTGACGATGACGCGCCCTCCCGTGATCGGGTTCGACGCGGCGAGGTGGGCGTTGAAGTGATTCTGGTTGGTGTTGCAGGTCAACTGAGTGAACCACGTGGCGTCGGTCTCGGAGATGGTGCGGCCGAAGGGGTGCTGGTACACGTCACCCACCTCGAAGTCGTCAAAGAATCGTCCGAGGACGGCGGGATGCGTGGTCATGGGGAGCCTCCAGTGGTGGTCGAGTGGAGACCATCGTGCCGTGTCGCCCTACCGGGGCTTTCGCCCGGGGTAGGGGTCAGATGTCGGCACCTAACCCCTACCCGGGTGACGGTCGAGCGAGCAGTCCGGACGACGGTGACCTAGTGACCTAGTGACCTAGTGACCTGCTGACACAGTGCACCTCGCCCTGACTACTCAGCCGTTCGCCGAAACGCGCCCTGCCTCGGTCGCGGCCGGCACCTCCACCAAAAGGCCGGTGCTCACGTCGTAGATGTAGCCGTAGACCGGGATCGTCTTCGGAACCAGTGGGTGGTTGCGAATGCGGGCGACGTCCTCGGCCACACTCTGCGCCTGATCGGCGATGGTGAGCCAACTGATGTGCTGGGCCTCGGGTGAACCAGGGCCGGTGCCCACGTCGGTGAACCCGTCGGCGCCCAGGGCGGCGGTCTCAAGACTGTTGGCGAGCAAACCGCGCATCACATCGTCGGTGAAGAACTCCATGCCGCAGTTTGAGTGGTGAATCACGAACCACTCGCGCGTTCCGAGCAACTTGTACGAGATGACCAGCGACCGGATGGCGTCGTCACTGGCCCGGCCACCAGCGTTGCGGATCACATGGGCGTCACCCTCGGCCAGGCCCGCGTACTTGGCCGGGTCGAGCCGGGCGTCCATGCACGTAAGAATCGCGAAGCCGCGAGCGGGCGGAAGGGCGAGTTCAGACTTGGCGCCGAAGGTGGCGGCGTACTGCTCGTTGGCGGTGAGGACATCAGTGAGAACGGACATGTTTGTTCCTTTCGTGGGTGCAGGGGGTGGCCGCAGCGAGGTTAGCTGCGGGAGGACGAACGGTGTGATTGATTCTCAGTCGCCCACAGATGGGGCGGGGTGTCGCTAGGGAGTGCGCGGACAGGCGCCGCTCACGACCCGCATCATGTCGACGACGCGTCGTCGAGTGAGGAGGATCGGCGTGGGCACGAAACGACGCTAACAGGGCAGGTCACACGACGTCGTCGCGTCCAGATGGTGGCCTGCTGTCGGGCATTCTGGATAAGTGCGGGCTCCGCGCGATCGCCACTCCATCGCAATAGCGGTGCACTTCGAGCGCAGGGCCATCACTGAAACCCTGCACCCCTACGCCAGTTCGGACACAGCTCTCAGGAATCCGAACTCGCGTAGGGATGTGGTCGCGCTCGCACCGCACACGCTAGGGCCGCAGCCTGACCATTCCGGGCTCGAGCTGGGACAGGCTGGTGATACCCAGCAGCCGCATCGTCTGCTCGACCTCAGCGGTGAAGATCTGCGCCACCCGGCGCACCCCCGCCTCGCCGCCGGCCATCAGCCCGTACAGGTACGCGCGGCCGACCAGCACGGCATCGGCCCCGAGTCCCACGGCGGCCACGGCGTCGGCCCCGCTCATGATGCCGCCGTCGACGTACACCTCAATGCGACGGCCCACGGCCGCCCGCACGTCGGGCAGCAGTTCCAGCGGCACCACCGAACGGTCGAGCTGGCGGCCACCGTGGTTCGACAGCACGATGGCGTCGACGCCAGCATCGGCAAGCAGCACCGCGTCGTCGACGCTTTGCACACCCTTGACGATCACCTTGCCGCTCCAGTTCTGCTGCAGCCACTTCACGTCGTCGAGCGTGATCGACGGGTCGAAGACGCCGTTGATGAGGTCGGCCACGGTACCTTCCGTGCTGCGCAGGCTGGCGAACTCAAGGGGTGCGGTGGTGAGCAGGTTCGACCACCACCGCGGAAAGCGGGCCATCCCGACAGCAGTGCGCAGGCGTAGCTGAGGAGGCACGGTGAGCCCGTTGCGCACGTCGCGCAGACGTGAGCCCGCCACCACGGTGTCGACGGTCAGCATGATCGCCTCGTATCCGCTGCGCGAGACCTTGTCGACGAGCTCGCCGCGCGACGCTTTCTCGCGCCACAGGTAGAGCTGGAACCATCGGCGCGCGCCAGGGGCGACAAGCGCGAGGTCCTCGGCCGAGGTCGTTCCCAGGGTTGAGAGCGTGTAGGGGATACCGAACTCCGCCGTGACCCGAGCCACGGCCGGCTCGCCCTCGTGGTGCATCATGCGGGTGAAGCCGGTGGGACCGAAAAGGATGGGAAGCGCCGCCCTCGAGCCGAGCACCGTCACCGAGGTGTCGACCGTCGCCACGTCGCGCAGCACGCGCGGCCGAAACTCGACCCGCCGGTAGGCCTCGCGGGAACGGGTCAGGCTGAGCTCCTCGCCGGCGGCGCCGTCGGTGTAGTCGAAGACGGCCCGCGGCGTGCGCCGACGGGCGATGCTGCGAAGCTCGGTGATGGTCGAGGCACGCGCGAGCCGATCAGGCCCTGCAAACGGACTTCGGAGGCCGATCATCGGCTCAATCTCGGACCATCGGGGCAATCTGCGCTCAGTCATGGGCACCACCGTATGGTCGACGCGACCACCCCATCAACCCGCCCACGACATACTTGTCCAATGCGCTCTCTGTGGCTTTTCATCAACGAGGCGTTTCGTGCCGCGCTGAAATGCCCCCTGGCCTTCGTGGGGGTGGTGATCGGAAACATCTTCTTCATCATCGCCGGGGCCCTCATCCCGCTCCTCGTTGGCCGAGTCATCGAACTGGCGGTGCCCGACGGCTCGCGTGAGGCCCTGGTGCAGGTGGCCGTGGGGTGGAGCTTCGTCACGGTGCTCTGGCTTGCTGGTGAATGGCTGCTGATCTGGGCCGCGGCGGTGATCACCGCCGCCTATAGCCACCGGGCGCGCATCGAGGCCCTGCGTGCGGTGCACGCCGACCCATTCGGCCAACCCGACGCGAGCGGAATCACCACGCGGCTTACGGCCGACATCGACGAGGTCGAGGACAGCCTCATCGAGTTTCTCGCGGGAACCATCAACGACTTCGGTCGTCTGCTCATGGTGTGCGCGGCCCTCACCATCATCCAGCCCGTCATCGGTCTGGCCTTCCTCGCCTTCCTGGCCTTCTTCGTAATCTTCCAGCGGGTCGTCGCCACCCGGGTCGACCGCGCCAACGATGACCGACAGAACGCGGTCGACACCATGTCGGGCAAGCTCACCGAGTCGGTGCGCACCGTGCCGCTGATTCACGCCTACGACCTTCACGACTGGGACGGCGGGCGTTTCCGCGAGCGCAGCGAGGAGTTGCGCCGGGCCACCCGCCGCCGAGCCCTCATGGGGTGGTGGCCCTACTGGGCCGGCGCGACCACCGGGCGGGTGGCGCTCATCGTCATCCTGGTGATCGCGGCGGTCACCGCCCAGCAGGGAATCTTGTCGGTGGCTGCGGTGGCAGCCAGCATGATGTACGTGCAGATGGCGGTCGACTCGCTGCTCGACCTCGCCGAGTTCATCCCTGAGGGTCAGCGTGCCGGCGTCAGCGTCGCCCGGGTGCGCGAGCTCACCGACGCCGCACCACCCCTCGCAAGCGAGCACGAGCGAGAGGTCGCCGCTGCCGTGACGGCGCACGATGGCCCGGTGGCAGTCTGGCTTCGCGACGCCTCGATTACCCTTCCCAACGGCACCACCGTCTTGAAGCCCACCACCCTCGAGCTGCCGGCCGGGAAATGGACGTCGATCGTGGGCGGGTCGGGCGCGGGTAAGTCGACCATCCTGGGCCTGGTCACTGGCCAGCGGCGCCCCACCTCCGGAGCGGTCGAGGTTGCCGGCATGGGGGTTGATGAGGCACACGACAAAGTGCGCACCTCGCTGGTATTCCAGGACTCACTTCTCTTCAACACCTCCATTGCCGAGAACATCCGTGCGGGCGACCGCAGCGCCGACGACGACGCGGTGCGCGAGGCTGCACGATTGGCCGAGCTGCACGACGTGCTCGAGGCGCTTCCCGAGGGATACGCAACTCTCGTCGATACGACAGGCCACCTCATCAGCGGCGGGCAGCGTCAGCGACTTGCTCTCGCCCGAGCCCTGGTTCGCCGGCCGCAGTTGCTGCTGCTCGACGAGGCGACCTCTGCCCTCGATCCACAGACAGCGGCTGCGACCTGGCGCACCATGCGGCGAGTGGCGACCGAGCAGGGAATCACGGTGCTGGCGGTATGCCACCAGCTCGAGCTCGCCATCGACTCCGACCTGCTCGTGGTCATGCAGTCGGGCGAAGTCGTTGAATCAGGAAGCCCTCGCGAGCTCACCCACTCCGACGGTCCGTGGCGCGAGCTTCACGAAGCGCATCGTCGGGTGAGCGACGACGACCTCAACTCGGTGATGCGCCTCATGCACGAGCACCCCGAGCTCATCCCCGCCACCTCCGAGGCCATCGCTGAGCTGGCGCGGCTCAGCCGTGTCATCGATGCCGACGCCGGCATGGTGGTATGCGAGCGCGGCGACCCTCTCGACGAGCTAGTGCTCGTGTCGTCGGGCCGCATCGAGGTGAGCGACGGCGTGTCGAGGTACGCGCTCGGTGCGGGGTCGGCGCTGGGCAACCTCAACGACCTCATCACCGGCCGCATCGCCGTCGACGCCCGCATGGTCAGCGGCGGTCAGTTGGTGTTCGTTCCCCGCAAGGCGCTGCTCCCCTCGCTGCGAGACCTCCTCGACGGCGACGCCACCACGGCGTCGGCCATGGCGTGGCTCACGCGCGTCGAGCGAGCGCCGCGCGAAGCCATCGCTGAGCGGCTTGGCGAGAACGGCGGCGAACTTCTCGATGGCCTGCTCGCCGCAGGCGCGCTCCGCCTGCATGACGACGGCCAGATCAGCGTGATCGTCGGAAGTCGGCGACGCAGTTCGGTGAGCATGCTCGACGACCTCTTTCCCGACTCTTAGTGGCGACCGAGGCCGACCCCACCTGGCGCGACCGCGGAGTGAAGGTGGTGCGCGCTGACGAGCTCGACTCCAACACGCCCCAGTCGCCAGGTATGAATCGGGCCGCGGCCATCACCTCAGCCCGCACCGGCGCGCAGCACCTGTGGGCCGGCACGGTGGTGGTGCTGCCCGGCGCTCAGACCGGGGCGCACCACCACGGACCGGTCGAGAGCGTCCTGTACGTCGTGAGTGGGCTCGCGCGCATGAGCTGGGGCGACCGGCTCGAGTTCATGGCCGAGGCCGGGCCCGGTGACTTCATCCTGGTGCCACCGTTCGTGCCCCACAAGGAGATCAACGCCCTTCCCCACGAGCCGCTCTCGTGTGTTCTTGTGCGAAGCGGGCAGGAGCCGGTGGTGGTCAACCTCTCCCTCGAGGACGACGGCTATGAGTCGGACTCCCCCGAAACTGTGCGCTGGACAGACTCACTTCACCGCTAGGCCCCTTCCTCATCACCGTGCTTCCACGGTGGTGAGCCAGTCACTACCAACTCTGAATCCGCGGGCCAGGGCTAGGTCGTGCGCATCAAACGCTGACCTGCGTCCCTGCATCGGGGGCACCCAAGCGCGAACCTATCGCGCCTAGGCGCCCCAAGAGCAGCGTGACAGGAAGGCGTGAGCCCGGCGTGAGTGCGACGCTCAGTGCCGCGACAGCATGGCCTGAAGGTTCCAGCGCGCCGCACCGGCGAAATCACGAGCACGCTCGAGTGGGGAGTAGTCCGAGGCGGTCTCCGAGGCGGTCACCGCAGCCTGCAGGTCGTAACCATGGGCGCGAAGTACGCTGGAAAAGTCGCGTCGCATGGGTCCCAGCGCCTCGTAGCCGAAGGATCGGTAGAGGCGCGGGAACAGCGGCTTGAACAGCCGGGCTCGCTCGTGAAGGCCGCTGGAGTGAGACATCGGATTCTTATGGCGCGACTTGATGTAGTGGGGCAGCACGTCGGCGAAAGCTTCACGCAGAATCCACTTTTCGAAGCCGTCGCGCACCTTGAACTCCAGGGGGATTCGCATGGAGAGCAGCAGCATCTCAAGGTCGAGATATGGAACTCGTGCCTCAACACCGAGTCCCATGCTGCAGCGGTCGACGCGTTGCAGTTCAGTTCGCGACAGATGTCTGATCTTGTGCAAGAACAGTCGTCGCCTGTCGTCGGCCGACACGCGCGAGTACATGTCGTAGCCGCCAAACAGCTCATCAGAACCATCGCCGGTGAGGACGACCTTGATTCCAGCATCACGCACACGCTCGAAAATCTTCAGCGACACCACCGCATTGATGACGTCGCCGTACTCGGTGACCTCGGAGACTCGGATCGCCTCGCGGATGTCAGCCAGGCCGATATCTCGTGGCGAGAGGGTCACCACCTCATGCGGCACGCCCAGTTCGCGCGTGAGCCGACGCGCAAACTCCAGGTCCGGGCTTCCCGGAGCGCCAATAGTGAACGCCACGCAGTCGGGATGCATCTCCTTGACGTGGATCAGCGCGAGCGAGGAGTCAAGCCCACCGGAGAGAATAACTCCCACCGGCAGGTCGGTGTCGACACGCAGTCGCACACTCTCGCGGTAGGTCGCCCGCAGTGCGGCCCGCGCCTCCTCAATGTCATCGATCATCGGCTCGCCCTCGCCAAGCCTGAGCAGATCGACGTAGGGCATCAGCGTCGGATCACTTCCCACCTCAACCCATCCGCAGTGCCCGGGCGCAACCTCGTGCACGGGCAGTCCGGTCGGCACTAACGCCTTGACCTCGGACGCCACGTGGAGGCAGTCGCCGTCGCGGGCCCAATACAGCGGTTTCACTCCGGCGGGATCGCGCGCCAAAAAAACGCGCGACGTAGTTCGGTCGACAACAGCGAATGCGAACTCCGCTCGGAATTCCAGCAGCGCCTCTGTACCCCCCGCCAGGAACGACTCGAGAACCACCTCAGTGTCGCTCATCGACCGCTGGACGTGGCCCTCAGCCTCCAGTCGAACCCGCAACTCGCGGTGGTTGAACACCTCGCCGTTGTAGCAGAGCACCCACCGGCCGTCTGCTGAGAACCATGGCTGCACTGCATGATCGCGATCGACGATTTTCAAGCGAGAGGTCGCCAGCATCGCTGCAGGCTCGAGCGACACCTCCATCGACTCGCCGCGAGGTGAGATCGCCAGCTTCATCGCATCGAATAGTGCCACTCGGCTGGCAGCGCTTGGCCCGACGATCAGGGCAATACCGCACATCAGCCCACGACCGTGAAAGCCGTTTGCAGTGCTTCGGGATTGGGGCACACATGCCAGGCGCGACCCTCGTCTATCACGTTGAGCTCGCCTCGATCGCGTCGCCCAGTGAGAACTCCGCGCAGGGCATCCTGCGCGTCAAACCGTGCGAACCAGTCCATTTCGATGTCGGCGGCCCAGCCTCGGCAGTGTGCACTAGGAGAAAGCGCGGAGTAGCCCAAGTCGCGCAGGTGCTCCTGCTGCTGCAGGCTGCGCGTCACACTGTTCACCCACAACGGCGGGGTTCGCGCCGGTGCGGCTGCCTCGAATTCACGAGCGAGCGCGTTGAGAACGACGACCATCTCGGGACGAATACTGGTACTCGACACTCCGGCTGCATGCGGCCGTCGACGCGGAAAGCAGCGCCTCACAGCAAGGTTGCGCGCCCGCGGCAGCACTCGGTCGGAGGCAACCGTGAAGCCAAAGCGCAGGTGCCCACCCTCGCGAAGATCAACGAGGTCGACCAGTGATTGGCTTTCAGTGATTTCCGCGGTGGTGGCGAAGTCAGGGGTGCCAGACCACCACGCGAGGTCGATCTGCTGAAGCAGCAGGATGCGCACCAGGGTCTCAGGCGTTTCGGCGTTCGAGGCGCTGGTCACCACGAAGCGACTTACCTCGTCATGCGCCTGACGCACCAGTGCGTCGATGCCGCCCTCGACTCGGTCGAGCACCGCCCTCGCCGCGGGCTCATTCAGGCGTGACCTCAACACGGTCTCGGTTGTGACCGGAAGCAGGGGGCGGGCAGCTTCCGACAGCAGCACGTGAATCTCATCGACGATGGCGCGGTAGTGGTTCAGGCTGCGTGCACCCTGTCGGACACTCGCCGATGGTTCCACATTGTGACACTAGCAAGAAGTGGTTCGGCGGCGTGTGCGAGGAACGTACGCTCGTCATATGACACTGCGGGTGGCCCCGGTCGCGGCCGATCAGGTCATCGACTTTCTGACCGGTCGCGACGATGCCTCACACCAGCAGTGGCCGTCGTGGGCCACGGTGAAATCCGAATGGACGAACGCTCTACTTGGCTGGTTTGACGACCGAACATTGGTGGGCACAGGCCTCGTGCTTCGTCGTGCACTGCGGCCGACCTCGTGGTGGTTCGACTACCTGCCCGAGGGCCCCATCATCGACTGGAGCCGGTACGACGCTGGCGACATCGTGTCACCACTCGTTGCCCATCTCCATGACCATGGTTCGGCCACGGTCAAGATCGGCGCCCGACTTCCGCTGAGGCGCTGGCGCGGCGAAACCCTGCTGCACGCGATCCCCCACGGCGCTCGCAGGTGGCGCGATCTGACACCCGACACTGAGTACGCCGACGTCATGGCGATCGCGGCTCGGCTTCGCTCCCTCGGCGCCCGACCCTACGAGGCCCCTCGACCCGGCTTCGGCGGAACGATGCAGCCGAGGTACGGGGTTGAGGTACCGCTGCTCGGAAGGACTGAGTCTGACCTGAGGAACGAGTGCAGTGCCTCGTTTCGGCGCAATGTGGCGAAGTCGGAGCGGGCCGGGGTTCAGGTGCGCATCGGCAACGAGGGCGATATCGGCAGCCTTCACATGATGTTGGTCGAGAGCGGAGAGCGGGACAATTTCGTGCCGCGAGGCAGGGACTACTTCCAACGGATGTTCCGCGCGATGAACGACGAGGAGCCCCAAAGGGTCCGGGTGTATCTGGCCGAGAACGAAGGAGTCGCGCACGCGGCAGCCTTGCGCGTGAGGGTCGGAACTGGTTCCTGCTACACCTACGGAGGCTCGTCAACCGCGGGCCGTGCGGCACGTCCGAGCAACGCTCTGCAGTGGCGCATGCTGCTCGACGCGCTCGCCGAGGGGTGCGCAACGCACGACCTCCGGGGGGTCTCCGACACGCTGGTCGAGGATGACCCCCTGCTGGGACTCACCCGCTTCAAGCTCGCCATGGGTGGCGAGGCAGTCGAGTACCTCGGAGAGTGGGACGTTCCGATTCGCCCGCTCGTAGCACGGGCCGTGACCCGCCACCTATCTCGTCGGGCAGAAGCGTAAGCACGTCCGCAGGAGCGGCCTCTTGGGGCGCGCTAGCGCGATAGGTTCGCGCTTGGGTGCCCCCGATGCAGAGTGCTGGAAGGCCCTAGGCCACCTGCACCCGGGTTGACTTCATCAGCACGGCCGCTGATGTGGCCGCCGAAACGGTGAGCGTCGATGTACCTGATGCGAGTGTGATCACGCACGTCACCAGACGCGCGGTGCCTGTTCCAGCCACCGTGCACACCCCGCTGGCCTTCGTCGCACCAGTGCTGACCTCGGTGTACTTCGTTGCACCCAACACCGGCTTGAACTTCGCCGTCACCACTTGACCCACCTTTGTCCACGTGATGGCGATCGGCGTGACCGCAGCGCTCTGTGCCGACGCCGCACCGAAGCCCACCGAATTATGCGCCTTGACGGTGAAGCGGTACCCCACCCCGGCGGCCAAGCCGGTGACCTGACACGACAACGCTCCTGAATTTGTCGCTGTGGTGCAGGTGCGAGTGACGGTACCCACCTTCGGAGTCGCGGTCACCTGGTAGAAGTTGATGGCCGCGCCGCCGTTGTCAACCGGAGCAGTCCACGACACGACGACCGCCTTGTTACCGGCAAGGCCTTTCACCGAGCGCGGCACATTCGGCGTCGCGGCAGCCACCGCGGTGGCAGAGGCGTCGGAGTAGGCGACTGCCGGAGACCCGACACCATTGGATGCGGTGACCTTCACCCGCAGGTAACGCCCGAACTGTGAAGGTGCAATGACGTACGCACGCGCCGTGGCACCGGAGATGGATGCCCATCCAGTGGTGCGATTGGCCGACGACTGCCACTGATACGTCACCGTTGGAGCCGGAGCTCCGTCGGCGCTCGGCGCATAGGAGGTCACGGTCGAACGCACGGCAAGGGTTCCGCCGCCGATGACAAACCCCGATGGCAAGCGGACCGAGGGGGCGACACCGGCTACCGGAGCGGTCGCCGCACTGCACAGCACGGCGTTGGGCACGACTGTGTTCGACGCAGTCACACACGCCTGGAGGTACCGGCCCACCAATCCATCAGCGATGAGCAGCACACGGCCGTTGGCCGATGCGACGTTAACCCATGGGCCACCGCTTGTGGCAGACGACTTCCACTGGTAAGCCAGCGTGGGTGTGGGGATTCCAGTCACATCGGCCACATCCGCCGACACAGCCGAGCCGGCCTGCACGGTGCCGACCACCGACACTGAACCAACGCTTGGCGGCGTCGACACGGCATCTTCAGTGATATTCCATCCGTAGGTGTTCACCAAAGTGGCGCGTGCTGCGAGATCAGCGGCGTAAATGAGACCCGACGCACCCAGAGTGCGAGCCGACGGAGCCTGCCCTGCCCAACCGGTCAGGGTCGCGTCGTAGTTCGTCATCGAGAGTCCCGAGCCGTTGAGCATCTCCCCCATGTTGATGTTCTGGTTGATATCCCAGGCGCCCAGATTCTGATCAAACGACGAGGCTCCGGAGAACATGCGGAACATGTTGCTCACCCCACCGGTATTCCAGCTGGAGAGGTCCTGGTTGAAGGCAACAGCGTTCTCAAACATGGAAAACATCGTGTTCACGCTGCCCGTGTTCCAGTGACCGGCACTCTGCGGGAGAGGCTGGTTGAATGCCGACGCGCCCTGGAACATGCCCTCCATGTACTGCACTCCGGCGGTGTTCCATGCGCTGATGTCGCGGTTGAAGGCAGTGGCATCCCAGAACATGTAGTTCATGCTCACGGCACTGGTGGTAGTCCAACTATCGATTGGCTGGTCAAACGTCGACGCGCCATTGAACATGGCGTCGAAGTACACGACCTGAGCCGTGTCCCAGGTGCTAATCGGCTGGTTGAAGGCTGCCGCACCTGAGAACATGTTTCTCATCGTGGAGACCTTGCCGGTGTTCCAGTCGCCGATCGGCTGGTTGAAGGCCGACGCGGAGAAGAACATGTAACTCATGCCCACGACGTTGATGGTGTTCCAGTCGCCGATCGGCTGGTTGAACGCCGACGCGACATAGAACATGTTGCTCATGTTCGTGACGCCGATGGTGTTCCAGTCGCCGATTGGCTGGTTGAAGTTGCCAGCGTTGCTAAACATCTTGGACATGGTGGTAACACGAGAGGTGTCCCACGTTCCGACTGCTCCGTTGAACGCTGAGGCTCCGTAGAACATCTCACCCATGGTGGTGACCGCGCCGGTATTCCAGCCGCTGAGGTCCTGATTGAAAGCTGAACCCGGGGGGGTCCTGAACATTCGATACATCGTGTTGACGCTGCTGGTGTCCCAACTTCCGATCGGTTGGTTGAACGTCGGAGCGTACGAAAACATGTAACTCATGTTCGTGACGCTGCTGGTGTCCCAGCCGCTGATGTCGTCATTGAAAGCACTCGCAAAATAGAACATGTAGCTGGTGTTGGTAACCCCCGGCGGCAGGGCATCGGGAACGGCAATGAGTGACGTCGCGCCCCGGAACGCCCCACTGAGAGTGGTGATGCCAAGGGTGCCGAAGTCGATGACCCTCGTCAGATACTCCGCCCCCTGCCAGGTATTGATTCCGTCGCCGAAACCGGTGAGAGCGACACCTGAGACGGTCACGTCATACGTGCCTGCCACCGCGTAGGTGTGACTCGCCGCCCCGCTGATCAAGTCGCTGGTACCGTCGCCCCAGTTCACCGTGATCGACGACGCACCCACCAGTGGCAGCGTTACCGCGGCGTCGTCGGCCGGAGTGGTGAACGTCATCTTCATCGGCGTGGTTCCCACCACCGGAGAGTCGCCGACGATGGTCCAGCCGTTGGTGGTCACTAGCGTGTCACGCGCAATCAGGCCCGGTGTGTAGTTCAGACCGAGAGCGCCCAGAACGCGAGGGGGCGACGCGCCGGCAGAGGGGGCCCATCCGGTCAGTGTTGCCTCGTAGTTGGCGAGCGACAGGCCCGATAGGTCCAACATGCTGGTCATGTCGACGACCCGAGTGATGTCCCAACTGCCCAGGCTTCGGTTGAAGGCGGTTGAGCCCGTGAACATCCGCACCATACTGACGACGCTGCTGGTATCCCAGCTGCTGAGGTCCTGATTAAATCCCTCGGCCGAGTTGTAGAACATGTAGCTGAGGTTGGTGACACCCGCGGGCAGAGCCGCCGGAACTGAGACGAGTCTGTAGTTGTCGCGGAAAGCGCCGCTGAGGTCGGTGGTGCCTAGGTCGCCGAAATCTTCCACACTCGTGACCCACCCCGCCCCCTGCCACCCTGCGGCATTGCCAAAGTGGCTCACCCGATCGCCGGTAACAGACAGGTGATAGGTGCCTGCTGTCGCGTACGTGTGACTGACCGGCCCCGTGGCAGGTGAGCTGCTGCCGTCGCCCCAGTACACCGTGATGGCCGTGACGGTTCCATTCAGAGGCAACTGCACCAAGGTGGAAGCGGAGGTGGTGGTGATAGTCATCGTCATCGGCCGGCGCGAGGGGATGTCTCCCGTGATCGTCCACCTGTAGGTGGTCGCCAAGGACGCACGCGCGGCGAGGCCCGGGGTGTATCGCAGACCCGTCGCACCCAGGGCGCGAGCAATCGTCGGAGTCTGCGCCGCCCAACCCGTGAGAGTCGCGTCGTAACTGGCCCCCGACATGCCGGAGTTGTTCAGCATCGCAGCCATCGTGGTGACCTGATTGATATCCCAGATACCCAGACTTTGATTAAACGAGGTGGCGCCCGAGAACATGCTGCTCATATTGGTGATCAAGCCGGTGTTCCACCCGCTGATACTTTGGTTGAAGGCCGACGCGTTCGCGAACATGCCATCGATGTCGGTGACGTTCTGCGTGTTCCACGTGCCGATGGGCTGGTTGAACGCCGATGCACCCGAGAACATGACGTACATGACGATGACCTTGCCGGTGTTCCAAGTACCAATCGGCTGATTAAACGACGACGCGGCACCAAACATGAAGCCCATGTCCTGCACGTTTTGCGTATTCCAACTTCCGATGGGCTGGTTAAAGGCAGACGCGTAGGCGAACATACTGTTCATTCGCGTGACCAAGCCGGTGTTCCAACTGCTGATGTTTTGGTTGAAGGCAACCGCACGGTAGAACAATCCGCTCATCTCGGTGACCTTGGCGGTGTTCCAGGTACCGACCGGCTGATTGAAAACCGTCGCGCTTTGGAACATGTTCTGCATGGTGGTGACGCTGCTGGTGTTCCAGTGATCAACTGCTTGAGGCAAGGGCTGATTGAACTTCTCCGCCTGATAGAACATGTAGCTCATGTCGGCGACTTTCCCGGTGTTCCAGTTGCTGATGTTCTGATTGAACGCTTTGGCCCCAAAGAACATGCCACTCATCGTGGTGACGTAGGCCGTGTTCCAGTTGCTGATGTTCTGGTTGAAGACCGTGGCTCCGTTGAACATGTTGCTGGTGTTGGTGACTAGGAGAGGCAACGCTGCGGGTACGGCGGTCAAAGCGCTGGCACCATTGAAAGCGCCCATGAAATCAGTGGTGCCCAGGGTGCCAAAGTCGTCGACGCTCTTCAGATACTTGGCCCCGGTCCATGCCGTGTAGGTCGTTCCCGAGCCGAAGGCAGAGAGTGCCGTTCCCCCAATGGCCACCTGGTAGGTGCCCGCGAGAGCGTACGTGTGTGAGACAGGCAGGCTGGTGACGGTGGTGGAACTGCCGTCGCCCCAGCTCACCGTGATCGAAGTGACGGTACCCCTGAGAGGCAACGACACCTGAGCGCTAGCCACCGTGGTGGTGAACGTCAACCTCATCGGCGCTGCCGCGGCCGATGCCGGCCCCGCAGTGGCCGCCATTCCCAATGCCAGCAGGGCTGAGGTCGTCAGCACAGCAACGATGCGACGCAGACTGAACGACTTCATGGGGGTGCCTCCCGGCAGTGGCTGACATTAATGCCCGAAGGCGCCTTCGATCGTGAACTGGCTCCGGTGAGTGCACCACACATCGACGATCATCGCCACCGACGACTAGGGAAAACCCTAGGTCCCTCTCCCCCGTCAGACCCCCCGTCGCACCCCCATCCTTTCGCATCGGGGGCACCCAAGCGCGAACCTATCGCGCCTAGGCGCCCCACGAGGAACACGCTGGGCGACCCTAGACGGTCTGCACCCGGGTTGCCTTCATCAGTACCGCCGAAGACGTGACCGCCCACACGGAGAGCGTCGATGTACCCGTGGCGAGAGTGATCACGCACGTCACCCGACGCGCGGTAGCAATTCCAGCCACCGTGCACTCACCTCTGGCCGTCGTAGCACCTGTGCTGGCCTCGGTGTACTTCGTCGCACCCGACACCGGCCTAAACTTCGCAGTCACCACTCGACCCACCTGTGTCCACGTGATGGAGATCGGCGTGACCGCAGCGCTCGGCGCCGACGCAATCCCATAGCCCAACTGGTTGTGCGCCCTCACCACAAACCGGTACGCCACCCCGGCGACCAAGCCGGTGACCCGGCAGGACATCGCGCTCGAAAAGAAAGGCGTCTGGCACGAACGAGTGGCGGTACCCACCTTGGGAGTTGCAATTACCCTGTAGCCGTTGATTACCCCACCTCCTTCGTCAACGGGAGCAGTCCACGAGACCAGGACCGACGAGTCACCGGCAACACCCCGTACCGACCGAGGTGCGTTCGCAGTGTTGGGAACAGCAACCAGAACCCCTGCACTCGTACGCCTGTAGTCGGAGTAGCCGGTGGCGCTGACCGTCACCGTCACCCGCAGGTAGCGCAGGAACTGCGAGAAAGGGATCAGCAGTGTGGGCGCCTCGGTGGCGCCACCCAAATAAGCCCAGTCGGTTGACCCGTTGGGCGACGACTGCCACTGGTAGGACACCGCGCGGTCAGGCCCGCCTACAAGACCGGTCACCGTTGCCGTGGCCGTCGTGCGCACCTGCATGGGACCGGTCACCGCCACCGAGGAGAAGTAAGGTGCGACAAGCGGCTTCAACGACACCGCCGATGCTGGCCCCGCAGTGGCCGCGAGGCCCAGAGCGAGCAGCGCTGAGGTGGTTAGTACCGCGACGCTGCGACGAACGAAGGATGAGATCACGGGGGGCCTCCTGGCCTGAAACAAGGATCACGACAAAGGTAGGAAGGTGCCTCTCGCGCTGTGTGGCGCAAGAAGTGGAACATACACAGGCGCTCATCGCCACCGACGACTAGGGAAAACCCTACGTCCCTCTCCCCCGTCAGACCCCCCGTCCTTTCGCATCGGGGGCACCCAAGCGCGAACCTATCGCGCCTAGGCGCCCCACGAGGAGCACGCTGGGCGACCCTTAGACGGTCTGCACCCGGATCGCCTTGACCACCACTGTCGCCGTCTTGAACGCCGATACGGTGAGCGTCGACTTGCCCGCCTTGAGAGTGATCACGCACGTCACCCGACGCGCGCTGCCACTTCCAGCAACGCTGCACACACCGCTGGCCTTCGTTGCACCAGTGCTGGCCTCGGTGTACTTCGTCGCACCGGATACCGGCGTGAACTTCGCCGTGATGACCTTGCCCGACTTAGTCCACGTGATGCCTATCGGTGTCACCACGGCGCTCTGTGCCGACGCCGCACCGAAGCCCACCGAATTATGCGCCTTCACGGTGAAGCGGTACCCCACCCCGGCGGCTAGACCGTTGACCTGGCACGACAAGGCCCCTGAGTTGGTCACTGTGGTGCAGGTGCGAGTGGCGGTGCCCACTTTCGGAGTTGCCGTGACCTTGTAGTAGTTAACGGCCGCGCCCCCATTGTCGGCGGGAGCGGTCCACGACACGAGAGCCGCCTTGTCACCGGCAAGACCCTTGACCGACCGAGGGACGTTTGGCGTCGAGGCGCTCACCCTGACCGCTGAACTCGTGTCAACGTGGTCGGGAAAGCCGTCCGCAGTCACCTTTACGGTCACCCGTAGGTAGCGATGGAACTGCGAGTACGGAATCGACACCGTGGGCACCTCGACGAGTTCGCCGAAGGCGGTCCAGCCGGATGACCCGTTCGCCGACGAGTACCACTGGTAGAAGACTTCCCGGGCAGGCGCGCCCACGAGGCCGGTCAGGGTTGCTGTGGCCGTCGAGCGCACGGTCAACGCACCGGTCACGGTCACCGATGAGAAGTTGGGGGCAACGCCGAGGATTGGACCTGTCAGCGGGAACGTGCAGGTGTCTTGATTGACTCCGTCGGACACACAGACGTAGATGTATCGGCCAATCATGCTGTCGGTCAGTAGCAGCGTGCTTCCAGTCTCATCGCGGATTCCGTCCGAGCCATTTCCCGTCGAGCTGTCACTAATCGCCCACGCGTAGGTCAGCGTTGCCGCGGGCACACCCGGGATGAATTCGGGGGTCTGAGCCGTCAGGGTTAATCCCGTGACTGCGGAGCCGGTGATCGTCACCGTGCCCACCGACGGATCAATGCCCGCGATCTCGCCGGTTGCGTCGCTGCAGAGGTCGACGGGCGTGCCCACCGAGTTGTTGGCGTTGACGCAGACCCGCAGGTACTTACCCGCCTGAAGGTCTGGCACCAGCAGCGTGAAATTCGTTTCACCTGCGAGGTCAGACCACGAGCCGACGCCGGTCACCGACGTCTGCCACTGATAGGTAAGGCGCGGCTGATAGGCAGTCACGGCATTTGCCTGCAGCGTGCTTCGGATCGTCTCGCTTCCCGACAGACCCACTGACGAGAGTGTTGCTGCCGATGCAGGTCCAGCGTCGTCGAGGACCCAGCCGAAGGGGTCGACCTGGAGAGCAGCATGCGCGCTGCTTCCCGCTGAACTGTAGTAAAGGCCGGCGGCGCCCACCGTCAGCGATTGCGCGCGGGTCTGCGAATTCCATCCATTCAGCGTGGCGTCGTAGCTCTGCACTGACATGCCCGAGTAGTTCAACATGCCTGTGGCGTCGGTGACGCTGCCCATCTTCCAGGCGCCCAGGGACTTATCGAAGCGCGTCGCAAACTGAAATGCGTTACTCATGGTGGTGACGTAGGTGGTGTCCCACAGGCCGATGTTGTCGTCGCCGGCGAAGCCCGACGATTGGAACATGCCACCGATGTCGGTGACGGTGCTGGGAAGAGTCGCTGGCACCGAGGTCAGAGCCGAGGACGAATTCAACGCCATCGCCAGAGACTTCAACCCCAGGCCGCCCCAGGAGTCGACGCTGCCCAGCGAGTCAGCACCGGACCAGGAAGTGCCGTGTCCAAAATGGTCAAGGCTCGTGCCGTAGATCTTGACCTGGGTGGTGCCACCCACAAAATAAGTGTGGGGGACCGCCGATGCCCCCACCGAGGTGATGGGGCCTGCGACCGGGGAGCCATCACCCCAATCGACGTACACAGAGCTCGCACCCTCGAGGGGGAAGAAAACGTAATTTCCCGCCAAATCAGAGGGGAGGGCAAACGTCAGACACATCGCCTCACCAGCGCCGTTACCGCACGCGACCGCGGGGACGGCCGCCGCGGGCGTCGCTCCGACACCCACTCCGAGCGCGACGAGTGCCGAAGCAGTGACCGCTATCGCAACGCGACGAAGGTGCGACGTCAGGTTGGTGCCGCTAGGCGATGAAGAACGCATCTCGGAGCTCCTTGCTCGAGTTGGACGTTTCCTCACATAGCAACACAAAAACCGACAGCAACCTAACGGGCACTAGGGAAAACCCTAGGAGCCCACTCGCGTGCCCCTCGATGCAACTCACCGGCAGGCGCTCAGCCGGAATTGACGTCGGCAATGAGGCTCTCTACGGGCAGGGCCAGCCTGGGCTGGATGAACGGCAGCGACTCGAGCACGACAACACTGGTGAGCATCGACGCCACAGCGACCGCCACCACCACACCGAACGTCACCTTGAGTCCACGAGAAGTTCCACCAGGAAATAGGCCGATACCCGCGAGGTTGAGAGCGGCCATCACCAGTAGCAGCAGTACGAGCGGAAGGGCGACCGTGTTCCCCAACTCTGAAACCCGCTCCTCGCGAGCGAGTTTCAGATCGTGGAGGGATTCGAGAACCTCCTCGGCGCGGTACGTATCGATCCCCGGCTGCTCGATCAGCACGATAGCTGCGTTCTCCACCGCGATAAAGGCGTCCTCTGCTGCCGTGCTCGACTCGAGCTCGCCCCCCTCTCCGGTCTCGCCGCGGAGCACGGCCACGGCATAGTCGCCCAGCGCCCGACGAATGGTCGAGTCCGCCGGTGCCAGCAGTCGCACCTCGCGCATGAGCGTCTGCGCTACTACAACCTCACGCTCCGCTGTCGTGTGGAGCTTCGCGTCCTC
>CALQEM020000004.1:0-34775 GCA_943329595.2 Bifidobacterium breve | reverse complement strand
CACGATGTGACCCTTTTTGGTCTCGTAGTCGTGGGGATCGATCTTGGGGCGGAGCTTCATCTCCTTGATGACCGTGTTGACCTGCTTCTTACGGTCCTCACGGGCCTTCAGTGCCGACTCATACTTGAACTTGCCATAGTCCATCAGCTTGCAGACCGGTGGCTGGCCCTGGGCGGCGACCTCGACTAGGTCGAGGTCGGCCTCGGCCGCCAGTCGCAGCGCATCCTCGATGCGCACGATGCCGACCTGCTCGCCGTTGGGTCCTACGAGTCGTACTTCAGGAACTCTGATCCGCTCGTTGATCCGTGGCTCGACGGTGATGGCGCCTCCTTGCTCGCAGTGACAGTGCGGCGGAGGGCTCGACCCGATCGGGCGCGCGCATGCGCGACACCCGAGACCGGAACCTGTGCAACCGGGGTCGACAGGTGGGAGAGGAGCACTCCGCTTGACGTCGGCACCGAACCGGTACCGATTGGTCGTACTGCAGTGTAGCGGGACCGCACCTCAGTGCCCAAACCGGGCGACAGGCGCCCCGAGTCAGGCCGCCGTGGTTAGCCGGCTTCCGATTCCGAGCCAGCCTCGAGCGAGGCCGAGGCCTCGTCGGCGGGGCTGACCCGGAGGACTCTCCACACCAGGGCTGCGATGACGCCACCAGCCAGAGGCGCAACAATGAATAGCCACACCTGACTGAGCGACTGCCCCCCGTTCCAGAGCGCCGGTCCGAGCGAGCGGGCGGGGTTCACCGACGTGCCGGTCAGAGGAATGCCCACGAGGTGCACGGCCGCGAGGGCCAAACCGATCGCCAGTCCCGCGAAGCCGGGTGCCGCCGCCCGCTCGACCACGAGCATGATGACCAGCACGAAGACAAAGGTGAGGACTGTCTCGAGGATCAGTGCGCCGACGAGGTTGATGTGCCCGTTGTCATACGAGTTGGTGCCAAGTCCCCCGGTTTGGTCGGTGACCCCGAACGAGACCACGAGATAGTGCAGCAGCCCGGCCCCGACGATGGCGCCGAGGAATTGGGCAACCCAGTAGACCGCTGCCTCGGCCGCCCGCATCTTCCCCGACACAAAGAATGCCAGGGTCACAGCGGGGTTCACATGCGCGCCGGTGATGGGGCCAAAGGCGTACGCGATGGCCACGAGTGCGAGGCCGAAGGCGAGCGCCACCCCCACCACTCCACTGGCTGGCCCCGCAGGGGTACCGGCCCCCACGGAACCTGCGATTCCGGACACCGCCGCTCCGACAGCCAGGAAGACCAGAATTGCTGTGCCGAGCATCTCGGCGAGGAACTTGCGGCCCATCATGACTCCTTCGTTGGCGGCACCCTCAGCGGACGCCTTGGGCCAAGCCTGTCGCGTTCACCGTCCCAGCACGACGATTTCCACCCGGCGTGTCGCTCGATCAGGTCGACGACCGCGAGGCCAGTTCCACCAGGTCCGATGCCGTGACGGCGAACCGGACCGGGCCCTGACAGTCGACCAGTAGTGCGTCGTCACCCTGCTCGAGGGCCGACCTACATGCCTCGGCTCCGAGCGCTGGGGCCGGCCGGGCCTCGCGGTTGAAGGCGCGCATGAGCTCCATCGACGTGAAGGCAAGTAGGGCGCGACGCCCGTCGGATCCCACCATCGACACCGTCGCCATGGAGCTCGACTTGTCACGCAAGATCCCGTCGGCACCGATTTCGGCCTCCTCGAGGAGCGCAACCATCGGGACGAGCACCCGGGCAGCGCCCAGCGCAACGTTCACCTGCTCGCGACTGCCCACCCCCTCACCAAACAGCCTGAGCGCCTCGGCCAGCACGGGGTCGGCCGAACCGTCGTCGGCGGCGAAACGTGGCACGGGGATCTCCACCCCGTCGAACCTTGGGACTGACACCCCTTCATCGTGGCTGATGACACGGAGTTTCGGCCATGTGGGGTTACCCAGACACGTGGGCGACATACTGACGAGATGCAGCGTCGGTTTCTCATGGCGCTGACGCTGGTGTCGAGCACCCAGAGGCTGTCCTTAGCAGCAGTGCCGCCCGTGACCACGCTGATCGCGGCCGAGACAGGCTTGGACGCCTTCAGAATCGGCATGGCAACCACCATCACGGTCGTCGTGATGGGAATCGGCTCGCCTCTGTCGGCCCAGATCACCCACCTCATCAGCCGCGAGCGCATCATGGCTCTCGGAGCCCTGCTCGTCGTGGTGGGCTGCGCGGTGCGTGCGGTGCCGCCCCTGTGGGTCACCCTGTACGTCGGGTCCGTCGTCGGTGGCCTCGGCATCGCGATGGTGGGCACCATGGTGCCGGGGGTGATCGCCGAGCGACTCCCCCACACGATTGGGCTGGCGGTCGGAGCGACCACGTTTTCACTGACCCTCGGCGCGGTCGTGGTGTCGAGCCTGACCGCCCCCATCGCAGGGGCTGTGGGTGCACCTCTCGCGATGGCGGTGTGGGCGGTGCCCGCGATGGTGGGGCTGCTCGTATGGCTGCCGTTCACCCGCCGCAGCGAGCGCACGCCGGGAGGCCGGACCCGGCTACCGTGGAACTCTGGGTCAGCCTGGCTGAGCGTGGCACTCATGTCGGGGCAGAGCACCACGTTCGTCATCGTGCTGGCGTGGGTGGCACCCAGCCTGCAGCAGGCGGGCATGACCCTCGAGGTGGCCGGCCTGATGCTCGGGGCCGTAACCCTGGGCAACATGACCGGCGCCATGATCTCCCCCCTGCTGAGCCAAGGCGGCGGGGATCGGCGACGAGTACTTCTCGTGACACTCGCGCTCACCGTTGCCGGCGCCCTCTACCTCGCGATCGGAACCACGTCAGGCGCCCTTCCGATGATGCTGATGCTCGGGCTCGGAATCGGGGGCGGGTTCGGCGTTGTCCTCTCACTGCTCATCGACCTTGGCTCCTCACCGCGCGCAACGGCCGGACTGTCGGCCATGACCTTCCTGATCGCCTACTTGGCGAGTGCGCCCGGCGCGGCACTGTCGGGGGCCATCCGAGATGTGACAGGCGGATTCGCCCCGGTGTGGTTCGTGGTGGTTGCGGTGAGCTTGGCTCAGATTCCTATCGCACTCGCGCTCGGTCCGCGCCGCTTCGGAACCGTGCGGATAGCGGGAATCGCGCCTGACCCCACCCCCGCTCTGCCGAGAGGCTAGAGCCTGCAGGCGTGAATGTCGGTGACGATGATTCCCTTGGCCCCCAGCGCGAACAACTCGTCCATGACCTGGTGAACCTCGAGCGACCTCACCATGGCCCGCACCGCGACCCACCCCGACTCTCTCAGCGGAGAGACCGTGGGTGACTCGATGCCGGGCGTGATCGCACATGCTGCCTCGAGGGTCTCAGACCTGATGTCGTAGTCGACCATCACGTAACTTCGGGCGACCATCACGCTGGTGAGCCTGCGCACGAATGTGTCGACCGCGGGGTCGTCAGCGGCCCCCGGCCGGCGCACGAGGAGTGACTCGCTTCGAACGATGGGGTCTCCCACCGGCTCGAGGCCGGCGAGCTTCATGGTGGTACCGGTGGCAACGACATCGGCAACCCAGTCGGCAACTCCGAGCGCCACAGCGTTCTCGACCGCGCCGTCGAGGCACACCACTGTCGCCTCGATGCCCTGCTCGAGCAGCCAGCCCCCGAGAAGTCCCGGGTACGAGGTGGCAACCCTCTTGCCAGCGAGATCGGCGATCGAGGTCGCGGTTCCGATTGGGGCGGCAAGCCGGAAGGTGGCAGGGGCAAAGCCGAGCGGCAGAATTTCATCGACGTCGGCCCCGGAGTCGAGCATCATGTCGCGACCGGTGATACCGAGGTCGAGGGTTCCGGTGCCCACGTAGACGGCCACGTCGCGCGGCCGGAGGAAGAAGAACTCAACGTCGTTGTCGGGGTCGGACACGACGAGGTCGCGCAGACCTCCGGACCGCATGTAGCCAGCCTCGCGCAGCATGTCTCTGGCTGGCTCGGCAAGCTGGCCCTTGTTCGGAACTGCGACACGAAGCATGGAATCTCCTGGGGTGTGGGGCAGAGGGTTTCGACCGGTTGCGACGACGCCCTACAGATGTCGCTCGAGGTCGTCGAGGCTGACGCCGGCAGCGATCATGAGCGCCTGCGCGTGATAGATCAGCTGGGCGATCTCCTCGGCGGCGCGCTCGGGCGACTCGTGCTCAGCGGCCATCCAGGCCTCCGCGGCCTCCTCGACTACCTTCTTGCCCACGGCATGCACTCCCCCTGCGAGCAGGGACACCGTGCCCGACGCCGGGTCGCCTGAGGCGGCCTTGGCGCTGAGTTCGGCCCAGAGTGCGTCGAAGGTCTTCACGCGCTCAGAGTACCGGCCCGCCGGTCATGCTCGGGACGGGCCGGTGATTCCCCGCAGCAGCACGGCAGTGGCGAGGGCGGCCTCACACGCCTCGCGCCCCTTATCCTCGTGGGACCCAGGGAGTCCACTGCGATCGAGCGCCTGCTGCTCGTTGTCGCAGGTGAGGACGCCGAAGCCCACGGGCACACCCGTGTCGAGTGACACCCGCAGCAGTCCGTCGGTGGCCGCGCCACAGACGTACTCGAAGTGCGGCGTGCCACCTCGCACCACTACTCCGAGGGCGACGACAGCGTCGTAGCCGGCCACTGCGAGAGCACGCGCAACCACCGGCAGCTCGAAGGCGCCGGGGCAGCGGTTCACGTCAACGGTGGCTCCCGCGTCGGCCGCGGCGCGCAGAGCTCCCTGCACCAATGCGTCGGTGATCTCGGCGTGCCACTCGGTTGCGACCAGGGCCACCCGAAGGCCTTCGGCACCCGTCACTCCGCCCGTGCGTGCCCCAGTACCGCTCACAGCCCCTCCCCCTCGCCCACTGAGGTCAGGTCGTGACCCATGCGGTCGCGCTTGGTGCGTAGGTAGTGCACATTTTCCCCATTGGGCTCGATTTCGAGCGGGACCCGGTCGACGATCGACAGGCCGTAGCCCTCAAGTCCTGCTCGCTTGGCCGGGTTATTGCTGAGGAGTCGCATGGTGCGGATGCCCAGGTCGGCCAGGATCTGGGCGCCGGTTCCGTAATCGCGCGCGTCGGCGGGTAGGCCAAGCGACAAATTGGCGTCAACGGTGTCGGCGCCGGCATCTTGGAGGCTGTAAGCCGCCAATTTGTGCATCAGACCGATACCGCGACCCTCGTGCCCTCGCACGTACAGCACCACTCCGCGCCCCTCCTCGGCCACCCGACGGATGGCCGCCTGCAGCTGGGGGCCGCAGTCGCATCGGATCGAGCCGAGGACGTCGCCGGTGAGGCACTCGGAGTGCACCCGAACGAGCACGTCGTCGCCCTCACCGATGTCGCCCATGACGAGCGCGACGTGCTCGAGCCCGTCGATGAGGCTGCGGAAACCCAAAGCCCGGAATTCGCCGAACTCGGTGGGCATACGCGCCTCAGCGACGCGCTGGATCTGGCTCTCGGTACGTCGGATGTACGCGATGAGGTCAGCAATGGAGATCATGACTAGTCCGTGCTCATCGGCGAAGGAGCGACAGTCGGGGGCGCGCATCATCGAGCCGTCGTCGTTGACTAGTTCGCACAGGGCAGCACAGGGTGCGAGCCCGGCCAGGCGGGCCAGTTCCACGGAGGCCTCGGTGTGGCCGGGGCGGCGGAGCACGCCACCCTCGACCGCGCGAAGCGGCATGACGTGGCCGGGGCGCGTGAGTTCCCACGGCTCGGTTGCGGAGTCGGCGAGCACCTTGATGGTGCGGGCGCGGTCGGCGGCCGAGATTCCCGTCGACTCGACGTCGCGGGCGTCGACGCTGACCGCGTAGGCGGTGCCCTTACGATCCTCGTTAATGGCGGTCATGGGCGGAAGACCAAGGCGGTCGAGTTCTGCCCCAAGCATTCCGACGCAGATGTAGCCACTGGTGTGACGAATCATGAACCCGGTGAGCTCGGCTGTCGCCCGCTGGGCGGCGAAGATGAGGTCGCCCTCATTCTCACGGTCTTCATCGTCGACCACGACGACAGGCTTGCCAGCCGCGATCGCCGCGATGGCGTCGACCACCGGGTCGAGGCGAACCGGCGCGGCGTCGACGGATCGGTCGGCGACTTCGGACTCGGTCACTCGTTCCTCCAGGCGATGAGCTTCTCGACGTACTTGGCAATGACGTCAACCTCGAGGTTCACCGGCTGTCCCTCAGCCGCTGCCCCGAGCGTGGTCAGTTGCAGGGTGGTCGGAATGAGTGACACGGAGAGCCAGCCGAGGCTGTGGCCTCCAGTGTCCCGCACAACCGGCCCCGGCGCCTCATCGCCCACCGCCACCACCGTGAGTGACACGCCATCGATGGTGATTGACCCCTTCTCAACGACATACCGCAGGAGGTCTCGTGGCACCGCGACACGAACGATCTCCCAGTGCTCGCTAGGTGAGCGGTCAATCACCGTTCCGACGCCGTCGACGTGACCCTGAACCATGTGTCCGCCGAGCCGCGAGCTGAGAGCGGCAGCACGTTCGAGGTTCACCGGTGAGCCCGGGCGCAGGATTCCCAGTGACGAGCGCGCGAGGGTCTCGGCCATGACATCGGCTGTGAATGCCCGGCTGTCGCCCTCTCCGACAACGTCGACGACGGTGAGACACACCCCGTTGACCGCGATGGAATCACCATGGGCCGAGTCAGACGTGACGAGCGGGCCGCGCACGGTGAGCCGCGCAGCGTCGACGAGGTGGTCGATCGCCACTACGCCGCCGAGTTCCTCGACGATTCCTGTGAACACGTGGACTCCTAGTGTTGGCGGGTCGGGCTGAGATCGATGCGCACGTCGTCGCCCACGAGTGACACGGCCGAGGTGACGAACCGGCGGACTTCGGAGATGGTGCCGATGCCGAGGTCGGACACCGCGGGAGCACCGCCACCCAGGAGCGCGGGCGCCACATACCAGCGGATGGCGTCGATCATTCCCGCGCGCAGGAATGCGGCCGCTAGTCGAGGACCGCCCTCGAGAAGCACGTGGTGCACGTCGCGCTCAACCAGCATGGCGAGGACCTCGACGGGGTCGGTGGCCATGATCTGCAGGAACGGCGCCGAGCCATCGCGGACGAGGGCAGCCTCGGGTACTTCGCGCACGCCCATCACCACGCGCAGCGGCTGATAGCTCGCGAGCCGCCCCTCGGAGTCGCGCGCGCTGAGCGATGGGTCGTCGGCCAGCACGGTTCCGGTGCCCACGAGGATGGCGTCGACGTCGGCGCGGAGTAGGTGAACCTCGGCCCGCGCCGCCTCGCCGGTGATCCAGCGCGAGGTACCGTCGGCCGCCGCGACACGCCCGTCGAGAGTGGCGGCCACCTTCCACGTGACAAAGGGGCGGGCATTCTCCTGGGCGAAGGTCCAGGCGGGGTTGAGCGCCTCGCACTCATCGGCCATGAGCGCGCCCGTCACGGAGACTCCCCAGCCGCCCAGGACCGCGGCGCCGCCGCCGGCTATCGGGTTCGGGTCGACCTGCCCGAACACCACGCGCGCTACCCCCGCCTCAGCGAGGGCGGCAGTGCACGGGCCGGTGCGACCGGCATGGGCGCAGGGCTCGAGGGTGACCACAGCGGTTCCCCCTCGGGCCGCGTCGCCTGCCACCGTGAGCGCTTCGATCTCGGCGTGTGGCTGACCAGCCGCACGATGGTGGCCCACTCCGACCACCTCGCCCTCGCGCGACACGATGACTGCTCCCACGCGCGGGTTGGGGTGCGGCCGACGGGCCGGACGTCGTGCCGCCTCGAGGGCGAGTTCCATGGCACGACGGTCGGTGACGAACGCTTCGGTCATGGCTGACACCACCAGCTCGTGTGGGTGACGGCTTCCGCGCTCTCGCGTAGCCGCCGGCAGGCCTCAGCGGGGTCGCTGGCGCGGTACACGGCCGAACCCGCGACGAACACGTCGGCGCCCGCTTCGGCACACTGCTCGATGGTGTCGGCGGCCACCCCGCCATCGACCTGAATCCAAAGCTCGAGGTCGCCCGCGCGGGCAATCTCGCGCGCGCGACGCACCTTGGGCATCATGTCGGCCATGAACGACTGACCGCCAAACCCGGGCTCGACAGTCATGACGAGCAGCATGTCGAGGTGGGGCAGCAGGTCGAGATAGTCGTCGATTGACGTGCCTGGCTTCAGCGCTGCGCCCGCGCGGGCACCACCGGCGCGGATGTCGCGCGCGACCTGGTGGGGGTTCGCCGCCGCCTCCACGTGGAAGGTGACGCTGCCGGCACCCGCCTCGGCATAGGGCGGGGCCCAGCGGTCGGGGTCATCGATCATGAGGTGGCAGTCAACCGGCGTGGAGACGCGCTTCAGTAGCGCCTCGACGATGGGGAGCCCGAGGGTCAGGTTAGGCACGAAGTGGTTGTCCATGACGTCAACGTGCAGCCAGTCGGCGGCGCCAGCGACTCGCTCGCACTCGGCGGCCAGCTCGGCGAAGTCGGCCGAGAGGATCGACGGCGAGATCTGCACTCCCATGCGCGCGAGCCTACTGCGAGTGGTGGGGTGGCCTCGGTGACGGCCTTCCGTTCGACGGTCGGACCTGGGACCGTGATGCTGGCGCGCACCGCCATGGGTGACGTCTGCGGTGCTGCCACTGAGACGAGTCCGTCACCGAGGGGGTCGCTGAGGTCGAGGCGCGCCAGTCTGCTCCGATTTCGTCGAGGGATCAACGGCGCGACTGGGGCTGACCCCAGAGGTAGCGTGCGCCCACAGTGGCTACGACAGTTCATGTCAGACCCGAGACGTAACGTCCCCCCATGGTTGCCTCGCACCCGTCCCATCCGGAGCCGCCCCATGCGGCATCGTATGACGTCGCCGAGCGGCTCGATAGCGACCTCGAGCGCGTGCTCGAGTCGCAATGGTGCGAATGGCTAGCCGATTCGGAGTCGACCCCACGACTCATCCCTGCCACCATTCAACGGATCGTCGAGATCGATCCAACGTCGCTCACCCCTGCCGGAAGGCTGGCTCTCCTACGCTGCACCGAGCGGGCTCTTGCGGTCGTAGCAGCAGCTCAGACCCGCACCATTGCAGCGGTGTCAGGTGATGCCCAGCGACGCTCCGAGCTCGGCGGCTTCACTACCGGTGAGCCGGTCGACGCACCCGAGCGTGAGCAGGTGGCGGTGGCACTTCGTCTCGCTCATTCGAGCGCGAGTCGGCGCGTCGACACGGCTCTGGCACTAGTTGGCCGTCATCCAGAACTCCTGACCGAGATGACCTGCGGCCGCATCAGCTACCTGCACGCAGTAGCGATCTCTGACGAGACGAGTGCCCTGAGCGAATCGCTCGCTCGAGCCGTCGCCTCAGCGGTGATTCCCTTGGCCCGCCGCGAGGCGATCGGACGCGTGCGGCGTCGTACCGCCATGCTGGCCGCTCGTGCCGATCATTCCTCACTCGCGAGGCGGCACGGCACGGCCGTTACCCAGCGCCGGATCACGCTACGCCCTGAGTGCGACGGCATGGCCAGCCTGATTCTGTACACCGACGCGATCAGCGCGCGTCGCGCGTTCGACGCTGTCGATGTCGCTGCTCTATCAACAGATCCTGCCGGAGTCTCCCTCGGTGCGGCACGCGTCGACGCAGCGATTTCACTGCTGCTAGGAAGCGGCTCCGGAGAACGCGCCAGGTCACGTGCAACCGCCCGCGCCGCCATCGCGGTGCATACCGACATCCCAACACTTCTGGGACTCGCCGACACGCCGGCGCATGTTCCCGGCGTCGGACCGGTTCCTGCCGAGCTTGCACGGGCTCTCGCCAGCGACGCCGATTGGGTGCGATTCACTCACGCTGAGTCTGGCGGACTGACCGACGTCGGCCGCCAGAGGTACCGGCCGACGTCGGCGGTGGCCGACTTCGTGCGCGCCCGCGACGC
Source organism: Bifidobacterium breve (assembly GCA_943329595.2). GTDB lineage: Bacteria > Actinomycetota > Actinomycetes > S36-B12 > CAIYMF01 > CAIYMF01. Next base: position 24,933 of record CALQEM020000004.1, on the reverse strand, counting down.
GAGGTGCCAGTTTCCCCACTGTGAGCAGCCAGCCGCCCACTGCGACCTCGACCACATCAAGCCGTTTGACCATCGTCAGCCCGAGTCCGGAGGGCCCACCACGCCGGACAACCTGCAGGCTCTGTGCCGCCGTCACCACCGAATGAAGTCGCAGGGCGGCTGGCAGGTGAGGCGCGAGTCAGACGGGAGCCTGATCTGGACCGGGCCCGCGGGCGAGACGAGCCTCACCGAGCCTGAGCTGCCTCCCTAATGGCCGACTTCGATCAGTGGTTCAGCGGTCCCGTCGAAGGAGGGCTGCATACATTCCATCCGTGCCGTGACGATGCGGCCAGAGCCTCGCGCCCGTGCTCGGCTCGTCGCCCTCGACGAGACACAGGGCCACTCGTGTGACGTTGGGGACCGACTCGAGCACGTCCTCCACCACGAGATCAGTCTCGGCGAGGTGAGGCGAGCACGTTGAGTACAGCACCACTCCCCCGGGCCGCACCGCGCGCAGGGCGGCAGTCAGCAGTTCGCGCTGCAGTGACGCGAGCGCGCTCACGTCGGACGGCTGTCGCCGCCAGCGAGCCTCAGGACGACGACGCAGAACTCCCAGACCGGTACACGGAGCATCGACGAGGACTCGGTCGAAGCCTCCGGCAGCGATGCCGTCAGACCGACCGTCGATCTCAAGAACGTCGACTGGAAGGTCTCGTGTCACCTTGCGCACCAGCTCGGCGCGGTGCGGGACCGGCTCCACGGCGGTGACGGACGCCCCCCGCTGACTAGCGATCGCTGCGAGTAGCGCCGCCTTGCCTCCGGGGCCGGCACACAGGTCAAGCCAGTGTTCGTCACGCCCCTCGAGCGGTGCCGACGCTAGCGCGATGGCAATCAGTTGGCTGCCCTCGTCTTGCACCCCGGCCCGGCTGCGACGCACGGCAGGGATGTCTGACGGGCTCCCGTGATCCAGCCGCACAGCGTAGGGCGACCAGCGACCCGGCTGCGCCCCCTCGACCTCGAGCAGCTCATCAACCTCACACAGTCCGGGCCGGGCCACAAGAGTCACTCCCGGCGACTCGTTGTCGATGGCAAGCAGTTCAACTATCTCGTCTGCATTCGCCCCTGAGTCCTGCAACGCCTCCCTGAGCGCATTGACGACCCAGAGTGGGTGTGACCAGCGGCGGGCCAGACGCGCCGACTCGTCGACTACTCCGTCGACGATGACAACCCCCCACTCGTCGAGCGAGCGCGCACCGACCTTCCGGAGAACGGCGTTGACGAGCTTAGAAGCGCCCTCACCACGCACTTCGCGGGTGAGCTGGACTGATTCGGACACCGCGGCGTGGATCGGAACACGCATGAAGAGGATCTGAGCCACACCGAGGCGAAGCAGATCATGGACCTGAGGGTCGAGTCGGTCGAGAGGACGGTCAACACAACGCTCGAGCACCGGGTCGATGAATCCTCGCCAGCGCAGCGTGGTGAAGGCCAGTTCCGTGGTGAACGCGGCGTCGCGACCCGAGAGCCCGTACGTGGCCAAAATAGTGGGAAGGGTGAGATTCGCGTAGGCGTCGTCGGCCCCCACCGCATGCAGGAGGTCGTACGCAGCACGACGGGGTCTGTCGACGCGCAGGACAACCGGAACGTGGCTGCTCATGTGAGCCTCTCGTCAGGCATGAGCCGAGCGCCTCGCGCCCAGTCGACTGCCGGCATCGAACGCTTTGAAGCGGGCCGCACCTCGCCGAGCCTCACCGCATGGCTGCCAGTGCCTACTCGCACCCCCGCCTTGTCAACGGCCATCTCGCCCGGCTCAAGTGTGGTGTCATCCCTCACCAGCGTGATCGGGCCCAGACCGATGCGCTCCTCGTGCACTGTCGTCCACGCGCCCGGTTGCGGGGTCGCCGCACGGACGAGCCGGTCGATGGCGAGCGCGGGCGACCGCCAGTCGACACGCACGTCAGCAGGCGACAACTTGGGCGCAAAGGAGACTCCGTCGAGCGGCTGGGGCGCAGGAACTACTACGCCGGCCTCGATCGCGTCGAGGGTGCGCACCATCAGCTCGGCCCCACTCGTCGCGAGCCGAGCCAGCAGGGCGCCACTCGTATCGGTGGGTCTCATCGCCTCGGTGACAACCCCCAGCGTCTCTCCGGTGTCGAGGCCCTCGTCGAGCACGAACGTGGTCGCTCCAGTGACGTCATCCCCCGCCATGATCGCCCGCTGCACGGGCGCTGCCCCACGCCAGGCTGGCAGCAGGGAGAAGTGGAGGTTGATCCAGCCGTTGCGCACCAGAGCGAGCGTCGCCGGGGGAATCAACCCCCCGTACGCAACGATGGGCGCCGCATCAACTGCCAGTTCCGTCAGCGCAGCAAGGAAGTCCGCATCCCCGGGCCGCCTAGGCTGCAGCAGGGGAAGGCCGAGTTCCGTCGCCCGGGCAGCCACCTCGCTGCAGGCCATGTGCTTGCCGCGCCCGGCCGGCGCATCAGGTCGGGTCAACACCGCCACCACCTCATGCCGCGAGGACATGAGGGCGTTCAGCGTGGGAACAGCCACGGCGGGCGTGCCCGCGAAGAGGAGCCTCACTTACCGCTAAAGCCACAGGCTAGAGACTCGGTGCGGAGACATCCGCACCTCAGGTGACTGGAAGCCAAACCACTCGGCCTCACGGATCTCCTTCATCGCCAGTTTGCGAGTCTCAACATCGAGTCGATCGACGAAGAGGATGCCGTCGAGGTGATCGGTCTCGTGCTGCACAACGCGTGACAGAAGCTCAGAGCCCTCGACCACGACAGGCTCGCCGTGCATGTTCATTCCGGTGGCCACCACACTCATTGCCCGGCGTGTCTCCCATGACAGTCCGGGGATCGACAGGCACCCCTCCTCCCCCTCATGGATGTCCTCGGAGAGCTCGAGTGACGGGTTCACGAGGTAGCCGACCTCGTCGTCGACCCAGTACGAGAACACCCTCAGAGACACGCCAATCTGCGGGGCCGCAAGACCACTGCCGGGCGCGTCGAACATGGTGTCGATGAGGTCCTTAACCAGCAGGCGCAACTGCTTGTCGAAATCGACCACCGTGGCGGCGGGAGTGGTGAGGACGGGGTCTCCGAAGAGCCGCACCGGCTTGATCGACATGAAATGAGCCTACATCGGCGACCTCAGCCGATGGCCACTGGATCGAATCGAACTGTCACGGGACCCCCTGTCTTGGACGCGCTGCGCACACTGGAGGTGACCTTGCACGCTGCGGCAAGCACGGCGCCCTCGTCATGCGTGGCGCTGATCAGGGCGCGCGAGCGAACCTCCCCCCGAATGTCGATGGGGACCGGGCCCAGCACCTTGCCGCTGGGAGGCAGTTCGAGATTGTCCAGGAACGACTGGACGTCATGCGGAGCTCCGGAAACCTCCACCACCCGCCACGGCGGAGGCAGCCGAAGAGTGACGCGCTCCTGCCACTCGCGCTCGGCGAAGCCAGCTGGGTCCCAGCGCACGAGCGCCTGAACCGCCGGGATTGCAGCATCGGCCATGATCACCACTCGACCTCCCTCGGCTGAAGGGCGGACCAGCGACGCCGCATTGACCCAGCGACGCAGCGCCTCCTCGTCGGAGCGCAGGTCAACTCTGTCGAGCAGCGCCCTGGCATCGAGTAGCAGAGCCGCGGCATAGCCACCCAGCGCCACGGGCTCGGCGCCCGGGGTGCACACCACCAGGGCAGGGCGCTCGGACACCACCTCAACCACCCCATCGCGACCCGAGGTGATCACGGGGACGAGCGGAAAGGCCCGGCCCAGCTCTTCGGCGGTGCGTCCCGCTCCGACGGTGACCGCCCTCAGGGTGCGGCCTCCACACTCGGCACACGCGTGATCTGCGCCGAGGCGCCCGCACCATCGGCAGCTGGGCACCGCATGGCCACTGGTGGCCTGAAGTGGCCCCGTGCACTCGGCGCAGCGGGCAAGCGCACGGCATCGCTGGCAGGCGAGCGCAGGCACGTAGCCCCGACGAGGCACCTGTACCAGCACCGGCCCCGACTCCAAGGCCTCCCTGGCGGTGGTGAACGCGCGATGGGGCAACCGGGCAGACTGCGCTGCAGGGTCACGGGCGAGATCCGACTCGTCAGTGCCTGTCACCCTCGGCGCCGCGAGCCGCACCATCGCCCGGGGGGCGGCCACCTCACGGGCCCAGCCCGCCTGCAACGCTTGCGCGGCCTCGACGCTGCGGGAGTGAGCGCCCAGCACCAGTGCGGCTCCCGACTCGGAGGCCCGCAACGCCAGCACCTCACGGGCATGCCAGTACGGGGCATGCAGATCGGAGTGCAGGTCGTCGCCGTCGTCCCAGATCACTGCAAGCCCGAGGTCGCGTACGGGCGCGAACGCGGCGGCTCTGGTGCCGACCACCACCAACGCCCCTCCCACTAGAACCCTCATGAAGGCTCGATAGCGGGCGGCCGGACCGAGATCGGCCGTGAGCCTGACGACCCGAACGTCTCCCAGCACCTCGACGAGCGCCTTCGAGAACCGCTCGACATCGCGCGCGTCGGGCACCACCACCACGCTGCCAAGCCCCGCTGCACAGGTCGCAACGACGAGTTCGGCGACTCGAACCGGTACGTCATCGGAAGGAAGCGCGGTCCAGACGGCCCGTGGCCGAGGTGACTCAACCCCCGGCACACTGAGTCGCGCGAGAAGCGCCTCACCGCCCGTGTAGCGGGCCCAACCCGCCACTGCCACCACCGGACCAAGTGGGCTCCTTTCCTCCTCCGACACCACCCGCCCCACGAACCGCCCCACGAACTCGGCCTCAACCCGTGCGTGCCGCGGAGGCACAGCAGCACGTGCGACATCCATGAACGTCCCCGCATAGCGGTCTGCCACAGCTCGTACGAGCCACTCCGTGTGGTCGGTCAGCACGGGCAGGTCACTCACGACACGACTGAGAGGGGTGAGCCGCCCGGCATGCTCGCTTGCGGCAACCCTCTCGAGCACCAACCCCCCGACGTCCTTGCCTGCAAAGCGAACCCGAACGCGCACGCCGGCGCTGACCTGGTCGTGCTGCGCCTCCGTGACCAGGTAGTCGAATGGTCGGTCAAGGTGCGGCAGGGGACTGTCGACCATGACGCGCGCGACCGGGCTTGTCGGCGCCGCCTCTACCCCAGACTTGGTGCGAACGGTTCGGCCGACCGCATCAATGAGCGCCAGCTCTGCCTGGGCATGCTCGGCGGCTGTCACGCGTCGTTTCTATCGGACGCGTCTGACGTTGCCGAGGCCAGCGGGTGATTCCGACCCACGCTGATCAGGCTGACACTGCCGCCTGCAGCGCCTCGGCGCGATCGATGCGCTCCCAGGTGAAGTCGGGCAACTCACGCCCGAAGTGACCGTAGGCGGCCGTGGGGCGGTAAATCGGTCGCAGCAGGTCGAGGTCGCGAATGATGGCTGCGGGCCGTAGGTCGAACACCTCAAGCACGGCTGTCTGGATGTCGGAGTCGGGAGCGACTCCGGTTCCGAAGGTCTCGACGAACACCCCCACCGGTTGCGCCTTGCCGATGGCATAGGCCACCTGCACCTCGCACCGTCGCGCGAGGCCTGCGGCCACCACGTTTTTGGCCACCCAACGCATGGCATAGGCAGCGGAGCGGTCGACCTTCGAGGGGTCCTTGCCGCTGAAGGCACCACCGCCATGCCTGGCCATGCCGCCATACGTGTCGACGATGATCTTGCGGCCGGTGAGCCCGGCGTCACCCATCGGCCCGCCGACCTCGAACCGACCTGTCGGGTTCACGAGCAGTCGGTAGTCACTGGTGTCGAGCTCGAGCCCGGCGAGCACGTGCTCGACCACGTGCTTGCGCACGTCTGGCGAGAGTTGGCTATCGAGCGACACGTCGGCGGAGTGCTGACTCGACACCACCACGGTGTCGAGGCGCACAGCACGGTCACCCTCGTACTCGATGGTTACCTGGGTCTTGCCGTCAGGCCTGAGGTATCCAAGAGTTCCATCCTTACGAACGGCCGTCAGTCGCTCGGCTAGTCGGTGGGCCAAGGTGATGGGAAGCGGCGAGAGCGTCGCCGTGTCGTCGCAGGCATAGCCGAACATGAGCCCCTGGTCGCCGGCACCCTGACGGTCGAGAGGGTCGGCACTGTGACCCTCACGCTCCTCGATGGCGTCGTCGACTCCTTGGGCGATATCGGGAGACTGCTTGCCGATGGAGAGCTGAATGCCGCAGGTACTGCCGTCGAACCCCTTGTCGGAGTGGTCGTAGCCGATGTCCAAGACGACCTGGCGGACGAGTCCCATCAGGTCGGCGCTCGACGTGGTGGTCACCTCTCCGGCGAGGTGCACCTGGCCGGTGGTGAGCATGGTCTCCACCGCCACCCGACTGCGCGGATCGTCGGTGAGGAAGGCGTCGAGGACAGCGTCGCTGATCTGGTCTGCCATCTTGTCGGGGTGCCCTTCGGTGACGGACTCCGAGGTGAACAGGCGCCGGGCCATGGGCTCTCATCTCTCCAGCGGTCGGGACGAACACGACGGATCGTCATCGAAAAATCATCATCAACGTTGTGAGGGTAGTGGAAGTCTATCTATCTGATGTGGTCACTGGGCTGCGCGCAGCGCCATCACTCGATCCCACACGACATCGGCCACGACATCCTTCGACGCCTTGGGAACCTCGACCTGCGAGCCATCTCTCCCCAAGATGGACACCGTGTTGTGGGAGTCTCCGAACACCTGCCCGCCCGAGACGTCGTTCACCACCAGCAGGTCGACGCCCTTGCGATCGAGTTTCTCCCGTGCGTGGTCGAGCACCGAGCGGCCGGCATCGCCGGTCTCGGCAGCGAAACCAACAACTACCGGGCCACTCGAACCTCGTGCACCCCGCGCGGCCACCACAAGAGCCAGAACGTCATCGGTGCGCTCGAGCATCAGTGAGTCGAGAACCGCGGCCAGATCCGCTGCCTCCCTTTTGATTTTGCTCGCGGCCACCGTGGTGGGCCGGAAATCGGCCACGGCCGCGGCCATCACCACGACGTCAACCTCACCCACGAGCCTGAGTACCGTGTCGCGAAGGTCTGCCGCGGTTTGCACCCGCTCGACGTCGACCCCGGCAGGGTCTGGCAGCGAGACGTTGGCCGAGACCAGCACGACCCTCGCGCCCCGCGCCACGGCGGCCGAGGCCAGCGCGTACCCTTGGAGACCGCTCGACCGGTTTCCGATGAAGCGGACCGGATCGATTGGCTCACGCGTGCCACCAGCCGACACCAGCACCGTGAGCCCCGCAAGATCGAGCGCCGAAGCCGCCATGGACCCGCGCGCAAGCACCCGCTCACACACCCCAGCGATGGCTTCGGGCTCAGGCAGGCGGCCGGGCCCAGAGTCGGCGCCAGTCAGACGACCCGATGCCGGCTCCACCACGAGCACGCCGCGCAAACGCAGTGCGGCGACGTTGTCGCGCGTAGCGGGGTGCTCCCACATCTCCGTGTGCATCGCTGGCACCAGCACCACCGGACATCGCGCCGTCAGCAGGGTGGTGCTCAGCAGGTCATCGGCCAGTCCGTGAGCCGCCTTCGCCATCAGGTCGGCTGTTGCCGGAGCCACCACCACGAGATCGGCATCCTGACCCAGCCGCACGTGGGGCACTCGGTGCACGTCATCCCACACCGATGTGCGCACCGGCTTGCCCGAGAGCGCCGACCACGTGGGCTCGCCCACGAATCTCAGCGCGGCCTCCGTCGGCACGACCGTGACGTCGTGACCCGCCTCGGTGAGCCTCCTGAGCAACTCACAGGCCTTGTACGCGGCAATGCCGCCCGACACACCCAGAACGATGCGTCGTGCGGCAGCCGAGCCCCCCGTAGGGGTATTCATGGTTAATCAGACCTCGGGCTCGAACGGCTCGGCGGTCAACACTCCTGCATTGATCTCGCGCAGGGCGATGGACAGCGGCTTCTCCTGCACGTGCGTCTCCACGAGCGGTCCCACGTACTCGAGCAGACCCTCGCCCAGTTGGGAGTAGTAGGCGTTGATCTGACGAGCGCGCTTCGACGCGTAAATGACCAAGGAGTACTTCGAGTCAGCAATTTCGAGTAGGTCGTCGATCGGGGGGTGCGTAATGCCTTCTGGGCGCGGGCTGGACACGTGAATCCTTCTCTCTGAGCTGTCGGTGGCGCCGGCCGGATGTCTCCTAGCAGTCGACGCCCATTAAGCGTACCAACTGGTCGACCGAATCTTGAATCGACGCGTTCACGAGCGTGTGGTCGAACTCATCCTGGGCTGCCAGTTCGACCCGCGCGGCCTCTAGCCGACGCACCTGAGACTCGGTCACCTCGGTGCCACGTCCGGTGAGCCGCCGCACCAACTCGTCCCACGAGGGCGGGACCAAGAACACCATCACGCTGTCAGGAAGTGCCACCCGCACCTGCCGCGCACCCTGAAGCTCGATCTCGAGCACCACGGGTATGTTCGCGTCGAGCCGCTCCTGAACCGGGCCCCGCGGCGTTCCGTACAGGTTTCCTGCGAACTCTGCCCACTCGAGCAGCTCGCCCGACTCGGCCATGGAAGCGAACACCTCGTGCGAGAGGAAGAAGTAGTGCTCCCCGTCAACCTCCCCTAGGCGCGGCGCTCGCGTGGTGGCCGACACCGAGAGCCACACCTGAGGGCAGCGCTCAAGGAGCGCCCGAACCACGGTGCTTTTGCCGACCCCGCTCGGACCGCTCACCACCGTCAATCGAGCACTCACGGCGCACCGAACTGGTCGAGCAGGCCGGCCGTCTGACGCACACCGAGTCCTCGCACCCTACGGCTAACGGCAATGCCGAGGTGCTCCATCACCTGGTGAGCGCGCCTGGGGCCCACACCGGGTAGCGCCATCAGTAGGTCGCTCACCCGCATGCGGCGAACCGCGTCGTCCGTCGCTCCACGCTCGAGGACGGCACCGAGCCCGAGTTCGCCCGCCTTGAGTCCTCGCTTTACCTCCGCGCGGATCGCTCGCGCCTCAGCAGCTCGCTGCAGGGCAGCAGCCCGCTGCTCGGTAGTGAGGGCCGGGAGCGTCACGGCGCGCTGAACCTCGTGAGTCGCTGGGCCAACTCTCGCGCTGCGACAGCGACGTCGGGAGCGGCCGTGATGGGACGTCCGATCACCAGGAGGTCGGCGCCGTCGGCCAAGGCCCGCTCGGGAGTGGCGACCCGGGCCTGGTCGTCGGAACGGCCAGCAGGGTCGGGCCTCACACCGGGGGTGATCAAGACGGCAGCGTCGCCCACCTCAGCACGCACCGCCGCCACCTCCTGCGGCGAGCACACGATGGCACGGGCCCCCGCGGCCACCGACAGGGCCGCAAGCCGCCGCACGGCCTCGATAGCCGGGCCGAGCAGTCCCACAGCACGAAGGTCGTCCTCGCTCATCGACGTCAGCACCGTCACGGCCACGATGCGCGTGTCAGGGAGTGCATCGGCCGCCGCCCTGATCATGGCCGAGCCTCCGCTGGCATGAACGGTGAGGAAGTCGGGGGCGATCGCGGCCACCGAGCGGGAGGCCCCGGCTACGGTGTTGGGGATGTCGTGGAGTTTGAGGTCGAGGAAGAGCGCACAGTCGGGAGCCGCCTTGCGCACCGCGCGCACCGCGGCCGCGCCGTCGCGCAGGTAGGTCTCGAGTCCGACCTTCATCGTCGACACCGACGGGCCTGCAGCCGCCGCCCACGCGGTGATCGTCTCGAGGTCGGGGCCATCGAGCGCCACGGCAATCGGGGCGCGGGTCATCCGGCCGCTCCCGACTCGAAGGGCAGGGCGGGGTCAGACGCCTCGCCGACATGCTCGTCGTCGGCCCACGCCTCGGCCACGAACTCCGACAGCGGCGCGTCGTGAGGGCGGTGGGCATAGCCGATGGCGTCAGTGAACCGCTTGAACCCGCGCTCGGCCAGCGCACGGGCCAGCTCGGTCTGCACCCTCAGGGGGGCTGACGGATCGTTGAAGGTCATGGTGCCCACCTGCACCGCCGACGCTCCAGCGAGGACGAACTGCAGTGCATCGACCCCCGTGCCAATACCGCCGATGCCCACGATGGGCACCTCGGGCATCGCCGAGTGAACCTGCCATACGCAGCGCACCGCGATGGGTCGGATGGCCGGGCCGGACAGGCCTCCGGTAACACCGGCCAGAGCCGGGCGCAGGGTCTCGGTGTCGATGACCATGCCCAGTGTGGTGTTGATGAGCGCCAGGCCGGTTGCGCCTGCCCGCACCACTGCGGCCGCGATCGTGACGATGTCGGTAACATCGGGCGAGAGCTTGGCGATAACTGGGATCTCACTGGAAATGTGGCGTCGCACGGTGCCCACGACGTCGGCCGCCAGTTTTGCGTCACACGCAAACACCTGCCCCCGATCAGCCACGTTGGGGCACGAGATGTTGACCTCGATCGCCACTACCTCCTCGCAGTAGCGAAGCACCTGCGCGAGCTTTCCGTACTCCTCGACGCTGCCGCCAGCGATCGACACCACCGCTCTGACACCACGCTCACGCAGCCACGGCAGGTCATTCTCAACGAATGACTCGATGCCTGGCCCTTGGAGTCCGATGGAGTTCAGCATTCCGCTCGGAGTCTCCGCCATGCGCGGGGTGGCGCGGCCCGAGCGTGGCGCCAGCATCACGCTCTTGGTCACCACAGCGCCAAGTTGAGTCAGGTCGAAGTACGCATCAAGCTCCTTGCCATTCGCTGAGCAGCCACTGGCTGTGAGCACCGGCGACGGGAGGGTCAGCTCGCCAAGCCAGGTGGACATGTCGATGGTGGGCTCGCCGGGAGCGCCACCCACGGGACCGTACCCAATCACAGCGCGAGTCATCAGCGTCCGCTCGCCGGTGCCACGGGAGCTCCCCAGGTGTCGTCGGGCACAGTGCCGACGTCGGCCCACCGCACCCGATCACCACGGAAGACCGGCCCATCGATGCACGACCTCAGCATCCTGGTGATTCCGTCGTCTCCGATCACCGGCAGCACACAGGTCATGCACACGCCGATGCCGCAGGCCATGGCCTCCTCCACCGCGCACTGGCTATGCGCACCGTGGCGCGTAGCCTGCTCGGCGACAGCCGCCAGCATTCCCATCGGGCCGCATGCATACACGACCGACACGTCGAGTCTCCCCATGATTTCAGGAAGCACGTCAGTGACTCGCCCCTTCTCTCCCAGTGAGCCGTCCTCGGTGGTGACGGTGAGGGTCGACGCCATGCGCTTGGCGTCGAGCACCCCGAACAGCTTGTCCTCGGTGGAGGCACCGAGCACGAAATCGACACGACATCCACGCTCACGCAACTGATCGGCCAGCATGAACATCGGGGCCGAGCCATAGCCGCCCGCTACCAGGACACATGCCACGGGCTCACGCGGCAGGGCGAAGGGACGGCCGAGCGGTCCGACGATGTCGACCGAGTCGTGACGGTCGAGCCCAGCCATCCACGCAGTCCCCTTGCCACTCACCGCAAAGGCGATGTCGAGAGTTCCGCCGTAGGGCCCTCGGTCGGCAACCTTGTGAATCGAGAACGAGCGGCGCAGCACCATTCCAGAGCCCTCGCCACCCACGCTGATTCCCACGAAGTGGCCCGGCCGAGCCAACTCGGGGATACCCGGCGCCGTGAGGGTCAGCACGAAGTACTGCCCCGCGCGCCGCACACTGAGCACCTCACCGCGCACCTGTACCGGCATCAGGTCACCTCCTCGGAAATAGACCGTAGCGCCTCGATGTCAGCAGCGTGTTCCTGGAGGGTACGCACCGAGAGCGGGCCACGGATCAGTGACTCGATTCCCTGCACCGCCGCTGCCAGTCCCTGCACGGTGGTCACCGCGGTAACCCCGCGAGTGACGGCGGCCGTCCTGATCTCGTAGCCGTCGAGACGGGGTCCCACACCGAACGGGGTGTTGACCACGAAGTCGATGTCGCCGGCAAGGATCGCGCCGACCGAGGTCGGCTCCCCGTTGGGACCGACCCCCTCCGAGAGCTTGCGGATCACCGTGACGGTCACCCCGTTGCGACGCAGTACATCAGCGGTTCCGACCGTCGCCACGATCTCGAAGCCGAGGTCGGCCAGCCGCTTGACCGGGAACACCATCGCACGCTTGTCGCGGTTAGCCACTGACACGAACACGCGGCCTGAGGTGGGTAGTCCGTCGGAGTACACGCCCGCCTGCGACTTGGCGAAGGCGATGCCAAACTCCGAGTCGATGCCCATGACCTCTCCGGTGGAGCGCATCTCGGGTCCGAGCACCGTGTCAGCACCGAGGAATCGACCGAACGGGAGCACCGCCTCCTTCACCGACACCGGTGATCCTGCGGGCAGCGAGCCACCATCGCCCACGGCCGGGAGAACACCCTCGGCGCGCAACTGGGCCACAGTGTCGCCCATCACAATCCGTGCCGCCGCCTTGGCGAGGGGCACCGCGGTGGCCTTCGACACGAAGGGAACCGTGCGCGAGGCACGTGGGTTGGCCTCCAGCACGTACAGGAGGTCTCCCTGCAGGGCGAACTGCACGTTGATGAGTCCCACCACCCCCACCCCCCGGGCGATGGCCTCGGTACTCACCCTGATGCGGTCGATGTCCTCACGGCCGAGGGTGATGGGTGGTAGCACGCAGGCCGAGTCTCCCGAGTGGATTCCAGCCTCCTCGATGTGCTCCATCACGCCGCCGAGGTAGAGGTCGGTCCCGTCGAAGAGTGCGTCGACGTCGATCTCGACCGCGTCGTCGAGGAACCGGTCGACCAGCACCGGATGGTCAGGGCTGGCCTCGGTCGCTCGGGCGAGGTAGTCGCTCAGCATCGACTCGTCGTACACGATCTCCATACCTCGTCCGCCGAGGACGTACGACGGCCGCACAAGGACCGGATAGCCGACGTCAGTGGCGATGGCGCGCGCCTCCTCAAGTGAGTTCGCGGTGCCGTGCTTGGGCGCGAGCAGCCCCGCCGCGGCGAGCACGCGACCGAAGGCGCCACGCTCCTCGGCGAGGTGGATCGATTCAGGGCTGGTGCCAACGATCGGCACCCCGGCGTCCTTGAGCCCCTGAGCGAGTCCGAGCGGAGTTTGACCGCCGAGCTGGCAGATGACCCCTGCCACCGGGCCGACGGCCCGCTCTGCCTCGACCACCTCGAGGACGTCCTCCAGCGTGAGCGGCTCGAAGTACAGGCGGTCCGACGTGTCGTAGTCGGTGGACACGGTCTCAGGATTGCAGTTGACCATCACCGTCTCGTAGCCACGCTCGCGAAGGGTCAGGGCTGCGTGCACACACGAGTAGTCGAACTCGATCCCCTGTCCGATGCGGTTGGGGCCCGAACCCAGAATGATCACGGCTGGGCGCTCGCGCGGGCGAACCTCGGTCTCCTCGTCGTACGAGGAGTAGTGATACGGAGTCTGCGCCGCGAACTCGGCAGCGCACGTGTCGACCGTCTTGTACACGGGGCGCACGCCGAGGGCTTGGCGCACGCCGCGCACCACCGACTCGTCCATCCCCCGAAGCGAGGCAATCTGACGGTCGGAGAAGCCGTGCCGCTTGGCCACGCGCAGCACGTCGGCGCTGAGTTCGGACGAGGCTCGCACGTCGTCGGCCAGCTCGTTGATCAGGCAGATCTGATCGAGGAACCAGGGGTCGATGTCGGTGGCCTCATGAACCGCCTCGGGGGTGGCACCTGCCCACAGCGCAAGCTGCACCTCGCGCAGCCGACCCTCGCGTGGCACCGACATCGAGGCGATCAGCGCGGGCACGTTGACCTCTGAGCGTGATGCGGGCCACGCGAAGCTGGCGTCTGCCCGCTCAATAGAACGCAGCGCCTTCTGCAGCGCCTCGGTGAAGTTCCGACCGATCGCCATCGCCTCTCCGACACTCTTCATGGTCGTGGTGAGCACGGCATCGGCCTGCGGGAACTTTTCAAAGGCGAAGCGCGGAACCTTCACGACGACGTAGTCAAGGCTGGGTTCGAACGAGGCCGGAGTGACGCGCGTGATGTCGTTGGGAATCTCGTCGAGCGTGTACCCCACAGCGAGCTTCGCGGCGATCTTCGCGATCGGGAAGCCTGTCGCCTTGGAGGCGAGCGCCGACGAGCGCGACACACGAGGGTTCATCTCGATCACGATCATGCGGCCGTCGTCGGGGTGAATCGCGAACTGAATATTGCAGCCGCCCGTGTCGACTCCCACTTTGCGGATCACCTCAATGCCCACGTCGCGCATGAGCTGGTACTCGCGGTCGGTGAGGGTCAGCGACGGCGCCACCGTGATGGAATCGCCGGTGTGCACGCCCATCGGGTCGAGGTTTTCGATTGAGCAGACAACCACCACGTTGTCGCTCTGGTCGCGCATCAGTTCGAGCTCGAACTCCTTCCAGCCCAGAATCGACTCCTCGAGGAGCACCTCGGTGGTGGGACTTGCCGCCAGCCCCGCCCCGGCAATCCGCAGAAGGTCGCCCTCGTCGCGGGCGATGCCCGATCCAGCCCCGCCCATGGTGAACGACGGCCGCACCACCACCGGATAGCCGAGCTCATCAATCGCGCCAAAGCAGTCGTCGATCGTGTGACACACGACGCTGCGGGCGCTCTCGGCCTGATAACCGTCGATGACGATGCCGGAGACGATCTTCTTGAACAGCTCTCGATTCTCGCCCGCCTCGATGGCCGCAACGTTGGCCCCGATCAGTCGCACGCCGTACTGCTCGAGCACCCCTGCTGCGTGCAGGGCCATCGCGGCGTTCAGGGCGGTCTGGCCCCCCAGGGTGGCAAGGAGCGCGTCGGGCCTCTCGCGCTCGATGATGCGGGTGAGGACGTCGGTGGTGATGGGCTCAATGTAGGTGGCGTCGGCGAACTCGGGATCAGTCATGATCGTCGCCGGGTTGCTGTTGACCAACACCACCCGAAAGCCCTCGTCGCGCAGCACCCGACAGGCCTGGGTGCCCGAGTAGTCGAACTCGCAGGCCTGGCCGATCACGATGGGGCCAGATCCGATCACCATGATGCTGTGGATGTCGGTGCGACGAGGCATCAGGCACCGCCCATCAGCGCGACGAAGCGGTCGAAGAGATAGGCCGAGTCGTGGGGGCCGGCCGCCGCCTCCGGGTGGTACTGCACGGAGAAGGCGGGCAGGTCGAGGCATCTGAGTCCCTCGACGACGTTGTCATTCAGGCCGATGTGGCTCACTTCGACCCTTCCATAGGGAGTCTCTGAGATGGAGTCGAGAGGGGCATCGACGGCAAAGCCGTGGTTGTGGGCGGTCACCTCGACGCGCCCCGTGGCCCGGTCGAGCACGGGCTGGTTGATGCCGCGGTGCCCGAAGGGCAGCTTGTAGGTGCCGAACCCGAGAGCGCGCCCCAGCACCTGATGGCCAAAGCAGATTCCGAACAGCGGAACCTTGGCGTCGAGCGTCGCCCGCACTAGGGCCACCGCGTGGTCGGCGGTGGCCGGGTCACCGGGCCCATTCGAGACGAAGATGCCGTCGGCGCCGAGTGCGAGCAGCTCGTCGGGCGTGATGCCGGCGGGCACCACCGTAACCTCGATCCCACGCTCGGCAAGAAGCCGAGGCGTCATCGCCTTGATCCCGAGGTCGACCGCCGCCACCCTGAAGCGCACGACACCTGCCGCGGCCACGGTGTACGGGGCGCTCGCGGTTACCTCGGAGGTGAGGTCGGCGCCCGCCATCGCCGGTGACTCGCGCACCGCTTGCAGCAGTTCGTCGTCCGGGCGCGCGGCCGCAGGGCCGCTGAAGAGCCCGACCCTCATCGCTCCCCGGTCACGCAGGTGCCGGGTGAGAGCCCGTGTGTCGACCTCGCAGATGCCCACCACCCCGTCGCGCACCAGGTCGTCGTCGAGACTTCTCAGCGACCGCCAGTTGCTGGCGAGCCGGCTTGGGTCGCGCACCACGTACCCCGCCACCCAGATGCGACGCGACTCGGCGTCGTCGTTGTTGACCCCGGTGTTGCCCACATGCGGCGAGGTCATGACCACGACCTGCCGCTGGTAGGACGGGTCGGTGAGCGTCTCCTGATACCCGGTCATGCCGGTGGAGAACACTGCCTCGCCGAAGGTCTCCCCCACCGCGCCGAACGATCGGCCCCGAAACGACCGTCCGTCCTCGAGCATCAGGGTTGCCGGAGTGCTCCCGGTGAGAAGGCTCATGCCAGGTCTCCATAGGTCTGTCGGCCCCGCAGGAACGTGGCAACCACCCTGACTGGCAGGTCGCGCCCGGCGAAGGGGGTGTTGCGCGAGCGAGACACCATCGTGGCGGCCGACACGGTGGCGCGTGCCAGCGGGTCGACCAGGGTGAGGTTGGCTGGCTCCCCCACGGCCAGCGGGCGGCCCTGGGTGGCCAGGCGTCCGATGCGCGCGG
Source organism: Bifidobacterium breve (assembly GCA_943329595.2). Lineage (GTDB taxonomy): Bacteria > Actinomycetota > Actinomycetes > S36-B12 > CAIYMF01 > CAIYMF01. The sequence continues at coordinate 8,617 of CALQEM020000004.1, read as the reverse complement.
GGGTCGCAGACATACGCTCCACCACGCCGGCCCAGTCGAGCAGCCCGGTCTCGACCATGGCCTCGACCACGACCGACAGCGCCGTCTCGAGCCCGGTCATGCCCATTGCCGCCGCCCCCCACTCGCAGTCCTTGTCCTCCGACGGATGGGGGGCATGGTCGGTGGCGACCACGTCGATGGTGCCGTCGGCCAACCCCTCGCGCAGCGCCCTAACGTCATCGGCCGTGCGCAGCGGCGGGTTGACCTTGTACACGGGGTCATAGGTGGCCACGAGTTCGTCGGTGAGCAGCAGGTGGTGTGGCGTCACCTCGGCGGTGACGTCGATGCCCCGAGCCTTGGCCCACCGGATCAGATCGACCGATCCAGCGGTTGACACGTGGCAGATGTGCAGCCGCGAGCCCACGTGCTCGGTCAGCAGCACGTCCCGAGCGATGATCGCCTCCTCAGCGACCGCCGGCCAGCCCCGGAGCCCGAGCACCCCCGACACCGCGCCCTCATTCATCTGCGCGTCCTCGGTGAGCCGCGGCTCCTGGGCATGCTGGGCAATCACGCCGTCGAAGGCCTTCACGTACTCCAGCGCGCGGCGCATGAGCAGCGCGTCGTGTACGCAGCGGCCGTCATCGCTGAAAATGCGCACGCGGGCCGCGGAGTCGGCCATCGCACCCAATTCGGCCAGCCGCTGGCCGTCGAGCCCGACGGTGACCGCCCCAACCGGGTGGACGTCGCAGTGACCGGCTTCCGCACCGAGCCGCCACACCTGCTCGACCACCCCGGCTGTGTCGGCGACCGGGTCGGTGTTGGCCATGGCGTGCACCGCGGTAAAGCCGCCGGCCGCAGCCGCACGGGTTCCGGTATCGACGGTCTCTGAGTCTTCACGACCTGGCTCGCGTAGGTGGGTGTGAAGATCGACAAGGCCCGGAAGCGCCAGCAGCGACTCGCCCTCGATCACCCGCGCGCCGCCGACGTCTGCCGTTCCGGCCGGAACGAACTCGCGAATGACCCCTTCTGACAACACGAGGTCGGAGCGCTCGCTACTCCCCACCACGCCCACCGCCCGGATGACGACCCGAGCCCCGCCGGTCACACTCGCGTCGTGGGTCACGCTCACTCTCCCTCTCCTGTCAGGGGCGCCCCTCCGAGAAGGAGGTACAGCACCGCCATTCGCACGCTGACCCCGTTGGCCACCTGCTCGACGATCACCGACCGCGCCGAGTCGGCAACGTCGGACCCAATCTCCATACCGCGGTTCATGGGTCCGGGGTGCATCACGATCGCGTGGTCGGGGAGCGTGTGCACCCGACGGTCGTCAAGCCCGTAGCGGCGGCTGTACTCGCGCGCACTCGGAAAAAACGCCGAATGCATCCGCTCAGCCTGTACGCGCAGCATCATCACCGCGTCACTGGTGGGAAGCGGCGCATCGAGGTCGTAGCTGACGCTGCACGGCCACGTCTCGACACCCACGGGCAGCAGGGTGGGTGGCGCCACCAGCGTGACCTCAGCTCCCAGCGTGCTGAGAAGTCGAACATTGCTGCGTGCCACGCGACTGTGCAGCACGTCTCCGACGATGGTTACCCTCAGGCCGGCGAGGTCACCGCGGCCGCCCGCGAGGTGCTCACGCATCGTGAACGCGTCGAGGAGCGCCTGAGTCGGATGCTCGTGGGTTCCGTCGCCTGCGTTGACAACCGATCCTTGGATCCAGCCTGAGTTCGCCAGTCGGTGCGGCGCACCGCTGGCCGGGTGGCGGATCACCACCGCGTCGGCACCCATCGCCTCGAGCGTCAGCGCGGTGTCCTTGAGGCTCTCACCCTTCGACACGCTCGACCCCTTGGCCGAGAAGTTGATGACGTCGGCCGACAGCCGCTTGGCAGCCGCCTCGAAGGAAATGCGCGTGCGAGTGGAATCTTCGTAGAAGAGGTTAACGACCGTACGGCCCCTGAGGGTGGGGAGCTTCTTAATGGGCCGGTCGGCGATCTGTGCCAACTCCTGGGCCGTGTCGAGCACGAGCAGGGCGTCGTCGAGGGTGAGGTCGGCCGCCGACAGCAGGTGGCCCCTCATGAGGCCTCGTTCGGCTGTGGGGATCCAGACACGACGACCGCGTCGACACCATCGTGCTCAAGCAACTGAACACGTACCGTCTCGAGCTGCGAGGTGGGAATGTTCTTGCCCACATAGTCAGCCCTGATCGGCAGCTCACGATGACCCCGGTCGACCAGGATCGCCAGGGCCACGGCTCGAGGTCGGCCCACGTCATTCAGCGCGTCGAGCGCAGCCCGGATGGTGCGCCCAGAAAAGAGCACGTCGTCAACGAGGACCACGAGCGCGTCGTCAACTCCGCCTGCGGGAATCTCAGTAGGTAGTAGCGCCCTCGCGGGCCGGCGGCGAAGGTCATCGCGGTACATGGTGATGTCGAGGGAACCGACAGGAATAGCGCGGCCCTGAATCTCAGCGAGCCGTTCGCCGAGCCGCAGCGCGAGGTCGACTCCCCTCGTGGGGATGCCGAGCAGGATCACGTCGTCGGCACCATGGGTGCGCTCGTCAATCTCGTGCGCCATACGGGTGATAGCCCGCGTGATGTCGGACCCCGACATCACGGCACGGGGGGGCATCGCAGGGGATGAGCCCACAGCAGACATCAGACTGACCTCCTTCCCCGCCTCACTGGACGGGTCGTTAAAGGATGTCTTGCAGGCCCTGACGATAGCAGGGGCGACCGACGTGAGTTCCACCACCGGATGGGTTACGCTCTGTAGTCAACGCACCGCAACGAGGAGGACCCGTGTCCAGTGACTACGCCAAGGCACTCGGAAGCCGTCTGCGTGCCATCCGCCAGCAGCAGGAGTTGAGCCTGCACGGCGTCGAGGAGAAGTCACGGGGTCGTTGGAAGGCAGTTGTCATCGGGTCGTACGAGCGCGGCGACCGCGCGGTCACCGTGCAGAAGCTGGCCGAGCTGGCCGACTTCTACGGTGTACCGGTCTCCGAGTTGCTTCCCGACGGGGGTCCCACCGCCGCCAGCGAGGCACCACCCAAGCTCATCCTTGACCTCGAGCGCCTCGGCTCGGTGCCCGCCGAGAAGGCCGGGCCCCTCTCACGCTACGCCGCGGCCATCCAGGCCCAGCGGGGCGACTACAACGGACGTATTCTGTCGATTCGCCAAGAGGACCTGCGCACGCTCAGCGTTATCTACGACGAACCGGTCAGCATGTTGACCGAGCAGCTCATCATGTGGGGAGTGCTGAACCCGGAGGCCCGTCAGGATCTAGGCCTCTAGGCCTCTAGGCCTCTAGGCCTCTAGGCCACGCGCACAGCGCTCACCGACGGACGGGGTCGACGGGCCGCGGTGGCCACCGCCGTAGACAGCACCCGGGCCTGACCGGCAGGGTCAGCCTGCAGCAGCTGCGACGAGACGGGGAAAACGGACACCCCGAACATCGAGTAGCGCTGCTGCCTCGCCACCCAGGCGGGGTCGGGTGTGGCCACCTCGATCGCGAGCCCCACCGAGTCGATCCACACCGCCGGCTGACCAACCGGCTCTCCCGACGGGCCCACCAACCTCACCTGAGCTCCCTGCTGCCCCAGCCCCGCGCCCGCCACGAGGGCCTCGAGCAGCACCTCGAGGCCCTCGCTCGCCCCCTCGACGCGACTGAGCAGCACCCGGCGAAGGTGAGAGGAGCCCTGCCGCGGACCCTCCCTCAGCTCGGCGAGTAGGTCGTCGATCGAGGTCAAACCCGAGCGAACACACTCGTCGACCAGGACCGACACCTCGCGCGCCGATCGAGCCTTACGAGCGGTGTCAGCGATCGCTCGGCAGGCGCTGGTCATGCGGAGGCCGTCGACGAGTTGCTCGTCGGGCCATCGCCTCGTTCGGGTGATTTCGAGGTAGCCGGCGGCCAGCAGGTGGTGCTCGTGCGGAACCAGCAGGTGCACAGGTTCGGGCGATCGATGATCGTCTGATACCTCTTGAAGCCGACCAGCACGAACGCCGAGGTGGCGCAAGACCGTTGGCCCAGCGAGGATGCCGTGCGGTGCTGCGTACAGGAGCGCCGCGCGCTCGCGCTGACGCCGATCAGGTCGGCCGCCGGTTACGAGGTGCACACCCGGCAGCACGCGCGACCACACGCCGCCGTGCCTCACCCGACCGCTCGCGGTGGAACTTGGCACACCCAACTCTCGAAGTTGACCTGTGCTCACGAGACCGTCCTGCTCTGCCGCGACATCGGCGAGGTTGTCGCGCCAGGCGCCGCGCGGGGTCGAGGGTCGAGTGATAGGCGGGATCTCTGTCATGCGGCCCATCGTGACCGATCGGGCCGACTACCCGCAGTGACATGTGGACAAGTCGACGACTCTCAGACGCCGGACGAGCCCTGATCGCTCGACCCCATGAGGTGCACGCGCATGCCGTTCGTCGTGCCGGGCACACCCGGTGGAACCCCCGCCACGATCACCACGCGCTCGCCCACCGTCGCCCGCCCGATCTCCAGTAGAGCTCGGTCGACCTGGGTCACCATGTCGTCGGTGTGCCGCACCTGGGACACGAGGAACGTCTCCACCCCCCATACCAACGCCAGTTGACTCCGCACGCGGGGGTTGGGCGTAAAGGCCAGCAGCGGGGTGCGCGAGCGCCACCGCGACATTAGCCGCGCCGAGAGCCCGGTCTCGGTGAAGGCGATCAGGTTCGAGGCCCCGACAGCATCAGCGACGTCGACCGCGGCCCGGGTCAGCGCTTTAGCAGTCGATCCACGCACGGGTGAGTTCGACAGTTCGGCCAGCACGTCATCGATGCGGTCACCGGCTCCGCCCGAGCGGTCGTGCAGCATAGGCAACTTGTGCAGCGCCTCAGCCTCAACATGCTGGATGATGCGTGCCATCGTCTCGACCACGAGGCTGGGGTGCGCACCCACGCTGGTCTCGCCCGAGAGCATCAGCGCGTCGGTGCCGTCGAGCACCGCGTTGGCGACATCGCTCACCTCCGCCCGCGTGGGCCTCGACGAAGTGATCATCGAGTCGAGCATCTGGGTTGCGACGATGACAGGTTTGGCCGCGAGGCGACAGAGGGTAATGGCCCGCTTCTGCACGAGAGGCACCCGCTCGAGCGGCAACTCAACCCCCAGGTCGCCGCGCGCCACCATCACGCCGTCGAACGCCGAGACGATCTCCTCAAGGTTGTCGACCGCCTGCGGCTTCTCGACCTTGGCGAGCACCGGGATTCGAATGCCCTCCTCGTCCATGATGCGGTGCACGTCATCGACGTCAGCAGCCGAGCGCACGAACGACAGCGCGATCATGTCGCACCCCGTGCGCAGTGCCCAGCGAAGATCATCGATGTCCTTGTCGGACAGCGCCGGGACGCTCACGGCGACGCCGGGCAGGTTCAGCCCCTTGTGGTTCGAGACCGTGCCGGCCTCGATCACACGGGTCACCACGCGTGGGCCGTCGACCTCGACCACCTCGAGCGTGACCTTGCCATCGTCGACGAGTATTCGGTCACCGGCGTGGCAATCGCCCGGGAGTCCCATGAACGTGGTGGAACAGCCGTCGGCATTGCCATCGACGTCATCGGTGGAGATGGTGAACAGCTGACCTCGAACGAGCGCCACCGGACCACCGGAGAAGCGGCCCAGCCGAATCTTGGGGCCCTGAAGATCGGCCAGAATACCCACCCCCCGCCCGGAGGCGTCGGCCGCACCACGCACCAGGTCGTAGCTCGTGCGGTGGTCAGCGTGGCTGCCGTGCGAGAGGTTCAGTCGGGCGATGTCCATACCCGACTCAATGAGGGCGCCGATCGTCTCCGCGGTTGAGGTTGCGGGGCCGAGGGTACAGACGATCTTGGCGCGACGCACAGTTCCGACCCTACCGGTCACCGTCTCCAGGGCCCGCGTCACGGAAGGAGCTGGCGGGTTGACGCATGGATGGGCATCGGAAGATTGCTGGTACCCGACAGGAAGCGGTCGACCGAGGCCGCTGCCGAGCGACCTTCGGCGATAGCCCACACGATGAGCGACTGCCCGCGGCCGGCATCGCCTGCGACGAACACACCGGGCACCGACGACTCGTAGTCGTCGGAGCGGACGATGGTGCCGCGAGAGTCGACCTCCACGCCGAGCTGGGTCGCCAGCGAGTCGGCCTCCGGGCCGGTGAACCCCATCGCGAGCAGCACGAGGTCGGCCTGCACCTCACGCTCGGTGCCCTCAACCTCGATCAGGCGCCCCTCAACCCACTCGACGTCCACGAGCACGATCGCGCGGACTCGGCCCGCAGCGTCGCCGACGAATCGCTTGGTGGAGACGGCGTACAGACGCTCTCCACCCTCCTCATGCGCGCTCGAGACCCGATAGGTCATCGGGTAGGTCGGCCACGGCTCTGAGCCAGGTCGCACCTCTGGCGGCTGGGGCAAGATCTCAAGCTGCGTCACCGAGGCGGCGAGATGCCGGTGCGAGGTGCCGAGGCAGTCAGCCCCGGTGTCGCCTCCTCCGATGATGACCACGTGCCGACCGCCCGCATCGATCACCGGGACATCGGCATCGCCCTCCTGCACGCGGTTGGCAAGCGGCAGGAACTCCATGGCCTGGTGAATGCCGCCGAGCTCACGCCCCTCGACCGGCAGGTCCCTCCCGATGGTCGAGCCCACGGCAATGATGACGGCGTCGTAGCGTCGGCGGAGGTCGTCGGCAGTAATGTCCATGCCCACCTCAATTCCCGGACGGAACCGCACGCCCTCGGCCTCCATTTGCTCAAGCCTGCGGTCGAGATGGTGCTTCTCCATCTTGAATTCGGGAATGCCGTAGCGCAGTAGTCCCCCGATGCGGTCGGCCCGCTCATACACGGCGACCGTGTGCCCGGCGCGGGCGAGTTGCTGAGCTGCCGCGAGTCCCGCCGGGCCCGAGCCGATCACGGCCACGGTGTGCCCCGACAGACGCGAGGGCGGCTGGGGAGCGACCCACCCCTCGTCCCAGGCACGGTCGATGATCGACACCTCGACCTGCTTGATCGTCACGGGGTCAGCATTGATGCCGAGCACGCACGCCGTCTCACAGGGGGCGGGGCAGAGTCGGCCGGTGAACTCCGGGAAGTTGTTGGTCGCGTGCAGTCGCTCGCTCGCCGCCTGCCAGTCGTGTCGCCACACGAGGTCATTCCACTCGGGGATCAGGTTTCCGAGCGGGCAACCGTTATGGCAGAAAGGAATGCCGCAGTCCATGCAGCGACCGGCCTGCTGCTCAAGTCGCTCGGCGGGGAAGGTCTCGTACACCTCTCGCCAGTCGAGCAGACGCAGGTCAACAGGACGTCGCGTCGGCGTCTCCCGCGCGGTGGTCAGGAATCCCTTGGGGTCAGCCATCAGAGCGCTCCCATCACGTATGCCATTGGATCGAGCCCCTCGGCGACGGCACGCGCCTGCGCCTCGAGAACCCGCTTGTAGTCGCGCGGCATCACCCGCCGGAACCGCGCGAGCATGGCCATCTGGTCACCCGCTGCGAGCAGTGCCGACGCCACCGTGGAGCCTGTCTCCTCGCCGTGCAGGCGCAGCAGTTGCAGCACGGTCTCGCGGCCCTCGTCGTCGAGCACCTCGACGTCGACCATCTCGACGTTGATACGCAGCGGCTCGAGGTCGAGAACGTAGGCGACCCCACCCGACATGCCCGCCGCGAAGTTTCGTCCGGTCTCGCCTAGCACGAGGACGGTTCCACCGGTCATGTACTCGCAGCCATGGTCGCCGAGTCCCTCGACCACAATCGTGGCTCCCGAGTTGCGCACGCAGCAGCGCTCACCGACTTTGCCCCGCACCAGGATCGTTCCGCTCGTCGCTCCGTAGGCGATGACATTTCCAGCGATGATGTTCTCGCTGGCGTCGAACATCGCCGAGTCGTCCGGGCGCACGATGAGCCTGCCCCCGCTGAGTCCCTTGCCCAGGTAGTCGTTGGTGTCGCCCTCGAGCCGCAGCGTGACTCCCGCGGGAAGGAAGGCCCCGAACGACTGGCCGGCCGAGCCCTCGAAGGTGATATCGACGGTTCCCTCGGGCAGCCCTGACCCGCCAAACCTGCGAGTAATCTCCGCCCCGAGCATCGTTCCGACAGTGCGGTTGACGTTACGGATGGGCAGGCGGGCCCGCAGTCCCTCCCCGTGCTCGAGCACTCCCGCGGCCAGCGCGATTAACTCGTTGTCGAGGGCCCGGTCGAGCCCGTGGTCCTGCTCGATCATCTGACGGCGAGGTGCGTCGCCCAGGTCGGCGACATGAAGGATCGGCGCGAGATCGAGTCCCTTAGCCTTCCAGTGGTTCACGGCCTTTCGGGTATCGAGCACCTCGGCCCGGCCAATCGCCTCGTCCAAAGTCCGGAAGCCCAAGGTGGCAAGTATCTCGCGCACCTCCTCGGCGATGTACTCGAAGAATGTCTCGACAAACTCGGGCTTGCCCGCGAACCTCTCGCGCAGCACCGGATTCTGTGTGGCCACGCCCACAGGACAGGTGTCGAGGTGGCAGACCCGCATCATGACGCACCCCATGACCACCAGAGGTGCAGTCGCGAAGCCGAACTCCTCAGCGCCTAGGAGGGCCGCGATCACGACGTCGCGACCGGTCTTGAGCTGACCGTCGGCCTGCACCACGACTCGGTCGCGCAGCCCATTG
>CALQEM020000003.1:0-35870 GCA_943329595.2 Bifidobacterium breve | reverse complement strand
GCGCGCCGTGATGGCCACCCGCCCGTTCGATCAGACGCTGACCTTCGCCAACCGCGCCGGAACCATGCTCACGCGTGACGTTCGCTGGGTGATGGTGCACATGGTTGAGGAGTACGCGCGACACCTCGGGCATGCCGACCTGATCCGCGAGGAAATCGACGGCTCGACGGGCTACTAGGTTCGCTGGGGGCCGTCGAGCGACACGAAGGGCTCAGCAGCCGCCCGGCCGAGGATCTTGGCAACGTAGTCTTCCGTCTCGCGAAAGGGCGGGATGCCCTTGTATTTGCGAACCCGGCTCGGGCCCGCATTGTAGGCGGCGAGTGCGAGCGCGACCGGGTTGCCGGGCACTGACTTCACCTCGTCGAAGAGACCGCACATGAAGTCGGCGGCCGACGGAATCGCGTCAGCGGGGTCGAACACGTCGGTGACGCCATCCTTGTTGGCGTCGATTCCGTAGTCCTTCCACGTCTGAGGGATGAACTGGGCGATGCCCTGGGCTCCGGCACCACTCTCGGCCCGCGGATCCCACCCACTCTCGGTGGCGATTTGGGCGGCGAATATCGAGGTGGGCAGCTGGGGACAGCGCGCGGCCGACGACACGATGAGGGCGCGATACGCCTCGGGCATCGTCTGCTGAGGCCGAACTACCACCCCGCCGCTACGCGACGACAGACTGCCCACGAGCTGGAGCCCGACCACGATCATCAGCACGCACACCACCACGATGATGCCGCCGGCAAGCAGCCACCGTAGGGAACTCTTCACAACCCCATCCTCACACGACGCCACCACTGCACTGATCCCCCGCGACCAGCGCCGCGGGGGATCAGCCTTCGAGCCCCTAGAACTACTGCGAGCCCAACGTCAGGGTCACCTCAACGGGGCTGCCGCTACGCTCCACCCTCAGCTTGACCTGGTCGCCCGGCTGGTTCGAGCGCACCGCCACGATGAGGTCGGTGCTGGAGCCCACCTTCTTGCCGTTGACGCTCACCACGATGTCGCCCGCCTGAAGTCCGGCCGCGGCGCCAGGGCCTCCCGGCGTGACCTCGCTGATCGTCGCCGAACCGGCGCTCATATCGAGCTTGACACCCATGATCGGCGTGGTCGCCTTGCCGGTGCTGATGATCTCGTTGGCAAGCCTGATGGCGGTGTCAATGGGAATCGCGAAGCCGAGCCCGATCGAGCCGGTCTGGCCTCCCGACGCCGACGGCATGGCCGCGATGGCCGAGTTGATGCCGATGACCTCGGCGGCGGCGTTGACCAGCGGGCCACCGGAGTTGCCCGGGTTGATTGGTGCGTCGGTCTGGATCGCATTGATGTACGACGTCTCCTCGCCATTACCACCGGCGGTAACGGGCCGGTTGAGCGCACTGATGATGCCCGCGGTTACCGTTCCCTCAAGGCCCAGGGGCGACCCGATCGCAATCGCGGTGTCACCCACCTGGACGTTGTTCGCGTCGCCGATCTTCACGGCGGGCAGCCCCGTCATGTCGACCTTGATCACCGCGACGTCGTAAGCCGGACTGGCACCAATGAGCGTGGCCTTGGCGGTGGAGCCATCTTGGAACTGCACGGTGAGGGTGCCCTGGGCGCCGGGTGCGGTCACGTGATTGTTGGTGAGGATGTATCCGTCGGACTTGATGATGAATCCAGTGCCGGTACCGCCAGTGTCCCCGCTGCTCGCCTCGATCTTGACCACCGACGGGCTCACTGCGGCGGCAACCGACGCCACCGAGCCATTGGCCGGGCGCGACATCGCGCCACCCGACGTGCCACCGGAGGTGGTGATCGTGGTCGACGCCACAGTGGTCGAGTTACGGTTGGCGACGGTGGATCCGACGTAGCCACCCACCCCACCGGCGACCAGCGCCGCTAGGGCAACGCCGGCAACCACCCTGCCGCCGGAGCCCCCGCGCTTGGCGGGAGCCGGTGTCGGAATGAGGGGCGGCGGGATGTAGCCGTAGGGACCCGACGTCGGCGGGGCCGCGTCGAGGACGCTGGTACCCATGGCTCCCCACGGCGACACAGGCGGCTGGGCCGGCATCTGCGGCGGGCCGTACGGGAATTGGCTGGTATCCATCACTGTCTCCTCGGTCATCGGTCGAAACATCTTCGTGTCGCCCTTCTCCCCAGTTCACCACGGTCTAACCGTGAGGGCGACCTTCCGAACCGAACGCTGACAATTCTTACGGTGTTCTGATGGTGGCCGGTGACGTGTCAGAGCGCATCAGGTCGAGGGCGTGCCACAGGTCATCACACGAAGCGATGCGGTACTGGCCCGACGACTCGGTGCGCTCACCCAGTGAGCACACCGCGTACGACTCAGCAAACGACTCAGCACCGGATTGCGCGTAGTCCATCGCCGATCTCGGCTCCCACGCCGATGCTCCCACCCGCGACGTGAACCACAGGCGGGCCGAGTCGCTCGGGTACATCGCAGCGAGGGCGTGCCCGATCTCGTGGGTCGCAGTGTGGGTCTCGGCCCACGGGGTCTCCTTCAGTGTGATGACCCGGCGAGCAGGGTCGGTCAGGCCCAGGATGTCGGAACCCTGGGGCGCGTCTCCCGCGTCAGTGATGATCGACGCGCACTCGACAGTCCACCCCGCGGCGATGACCTCAGCGAACCCTTGCGCCTGCCCGATGCCGTCGCAGCCTGAGTGCGAGCGCAGGTCGAGGGCCAAGGCCCCGGCCACGCCGATGAGCACCGCAACGACCACCGCGGCAGCCCAGCGACACAGCACCCGTACGCGCCGACGCTTCCAGGCCTCGGGGTCGAGTGGAGCTTCGGATGCCTCAGCGAGCTCATAAGGGATGTCGCTGGCGCGTTCCTCCAACGGGACCCTCTGGCCATCCTGCTCGAGCGACATAACCCATGAACACCCGGCGACGGCCTGCTGTTCCCTTCCGGGTTCGTCAGCTCACCAGGTTGCTTTCGCATGCAGCGGAAGGGCGATGCGCGTGCGCAACCCTCCCAGAGGGCTCGTGTCCAGGCTCAGCGTGCCCCCGTGATGGGCCACCACGGTCGCGATGATCGTCATGCCCAGCCCGAAGCCTTCGGTGGACCGGCCGCGCGCGGTCTCATCCCTTCGCGTCGACGACAGCGCCGCCCGACGCTGTGGGTCGGGGATACCGGGTCCCGAATCGTCGACGAGCAGGAGGGCCTCTGAGCCTTGGATCGTGAGGGTGGCTTCGATGATCGAACCCGGCGGCGTGTGTCGCTCGAGGTTCTGGCGAATATTGGCCATCAGCTGTCGCAACGAATCCTCCTCGCCTTCGATGCTCACCGGCTCGAGGGAGAGGGTGATGAACCGGGTGCCGTCCAGCGCCACGAGGTCGGCGAGTTCCTCGCGAATCAGTTCGTCGAGCCGCACCGACGACACCGTGCTCGTGCGGGTGCCGACGGCGTCGAGTCTGAGCAGTTGGGTCACGAGCCGGTCGAGTCGCTGTGACTCCCTCGACATTCGGCGCAGCACCTCGGGGTCGACCGGCGCGCCCTGACTAGCGCCAACCTCGAGTTGCTGGAGGTACCCGCTAATCACGGTGAGCGGCGTCCGGATCTCATGCGAGGTGTCGGCGATGAAGGCTCGCAGGCTGCCCTCAGACTCGGCCAATCGATCGATCATCGAGTTCAGCGACGCCGCCAGCCGACGCACCTCACTGGCATTGCCATGGGCCGGAACCCGAGCGCTAACATCACGCGCGGTGATGCCCTCGGCCGACCGAACAATGTCGTCGAGGGGCACGAACATGCGCCGCGCGATGAGCCACGAGGCAGCCAGCAGTACCAGCAGCACCCCCACCAACGCTCCCGTGAGACTCCAGGCGAACTGGTTGAGCGACTGCTGATATCGCTCCAGCGACATGACCGCCACCGCCGCGCCGCGACGCGGGTCCATGATGCGCACATACACGCGGTAGGGCCCGGGAGCGTCGACGCTGAGGGGGTCTCGCGCGGCTAGCACCAGCTCCGCCGGCGTGAGTCGCGGAAAGGGCTTCGGGTCAGCGCTGGTACCCGCCTGTCGCACCACGATGACGGCGCCGGTGGCGAGATCGACACGTCCGGTGGCCACCTCAACTGACACATCCGACGGGAGGGGTGGGCCGCCGACGTCTTCATTCCCTCCCATCTTCGCCTCGGCCGCAGCGACGCGCAACGTAGTGTCAACGGTGGCCAGCAGCTGCCCGGCAATAATCGTGTAGGCGAGCAGCCCGACGACCGACGCGGCGACCACCACTGCAACCGCGGTCGTCAGGATCACCCGCTGCTTGAGGCTCACGCGGCGACTACTGAGGTCCGTGAGCGAGCTGGTAGCCCACGCCGCGCACGGTGCGGATGGTCACGTGGTCGCCGAGCTTCCGCCGAAGGTACGACACGTAGGTGTCGACCAGCTTGGTCTCCCCGTCGGCCGGATAGCCCCAGACCTCGCGCAGCAGCTGACCGCGGGACAGCACCCGACCGGTGTTCTCCATGAGGTGCTGCAGCAGTCGGAACTCGGTGGGCGACAGTTCCACCGCAACACCATCGACTGTCACCGCGTGCTGGTCGACGCTGAGGCAGACTCCCCCAACGCGCAGCATCTCAGGAACTCCGAGGGGGGCGGTGCGTCTCAGCACCGCGGCCACCCTCAGCACCACCTCCTCAAGGCGAAACGGCTTGCGCACGAAGTCGTCGGCACCGAGGGTAAAGCCACGCTTGGTGTCTTCACTTTCCTGTCGCGCAGTCAGAAAGATGACCGGTGTGGAGATTCCTCGCTCGCGGATTCGCTCGAGTACCTCGTATCCGTCGGCACCGGGCATGTTGACGTCGAGCAGGATCAGGTCGACGCTTTCCTCGCGCGCGAGGCGAATCGCCTCGAGTCCGTGCCGGGCGCTGAGGGTCTGGTGCCCCGCCAGGGCGAGGGCATCGCAGAGCAGGAGGTTAACCGACTCCTCGTCGTCGACCACCAGAATTCTCGCCATGCTTCCGGGTCCCTCCTCGACGGTTGATAGTCGCCCTACTTTCACAGGCAAGGCTAGTGCGCCCGGGCCAGTCACCCGGGCGCACTAGCGGCATCCTTCGGCCTCGATCAGCCAGTCACCGAACCGGTCCACACGAACACGTTCGACTGGAGGTTCGTGAGCGAGGTGTTGCGCTTGATCACGTCGGACAGGTGCGTGCCCCGGATCTGCCCGAGGTTGTTGCCGGCGAAGGATCGCTCGAACCACCCACTGTCGCCGTCGCGCAGTCGCGTGAACTGGTCGGTGATAATCCGCTGGAACAGCGGCCCCACGCTTGCGCCAGACGCGTGCCTCTCGGCCAGACCGCCCACCCAGAGGTCGATGTTGTTGACCGAGCCATACAGGGTGCGCAACTGCTGCTGCACCGCGACGTCGGGGGTGATCTGCCCAAAGGTGGTGACCTTCGGTAGCCCGTATGCGGCACGGGTCGAGTTGTAGTCGGCCAGGCCGTGGTCGCGGCCACGCTGGATGTTCAGCGCTGCGAGGTCGAAGCCGCCCTGCCCAGGAGCCCCGAAGAGGAAGTCGCGCACGTCGTCGACCACCTTGAGGTCAACTTCCTGCGAGTTTCCTGAGGCCATCGCCTTGAGGAAGGGGTCGATATCACCTTCATGGTTGGGAAGGGTGACGTCGAAGACTCCCGCGTTGAAGAATGATTCCATCAGCGAGAGTTCGCCCGCCGGCACTGACGTTCCGTCGTTGTTGAGCCGCCCGAGCTCACTGTCGAGCAGGCTGTGCCCGAAGCGATAGGCCGCGGTGGAGAACTCGTTGATGATCGAGGGGTTGAGCCCGCTTCGGTACCCCGCGTAGGCAGGGATGGCCTGCCTACCGAGAAGGGCGGGGAGGAACTCGTTGAACGTGATTGCCTGCAGTTCGGCGATGACCACCCGCCGCGCGCTCTGGTAGAGCATCTCGTCGGTCCAGCCGGGGTTCTGCGCCTGGGCAGCAGTGGCGAGACGGTTGTGTTCGCGCATGAACAGCGTCTGCATCGCGATCAGGTCGGGATTCTCGTTGACCCGCACGTCGCCAGCGACGAACAACTCGGTGTCGGGCAGTAGGTGTGAGTCGTTGTCGTTGGCAAGCCCAGTCGTGTTGTACGGCAGCATGTCGCCAGCACTGGTACGCAGCTGTCCTCCACTGAAGGAGCGAAGGGCGTTGGCGCGCGTCGCGTCAGACCCGTATACCTGAGAGCCGTCGATGAACGCGGTGACCGAGTCGGTCTGCTGGCGCGGGTTGAGCGTTGAGGTGCCCGTGCCAGCAGCCACAACGCTGCGCCTGAAACTGATCGTCTTGGTGCCGGTCGAGTTAGGGTCGAATGACGGGTCACCCGTGGGGACGATGATCGGCAAGCTCTCGGTGCCGGTGGTGGTCCGGTTGATGTCATGGTCGAGGAACTGGCCCCACACGTAGATGACGTCCGACAGTGCACGGTCGTTGACGACGCTCTCCGTCTGCGCGCTCACCGCGTTGCTCACCGCGCGGGCGCTCGGGCGCGATGCCCCCGCGGGCGTCGACACCCGGTCGCCGTAGGCGGACTTTGCGCCCCGGAGGAGCGCGATTCCTGCGGCGCCCCACGAGGGGCGGCCAGCATTGTTGCCACTGCCGTCAATCGAGTAGCCGCTTGTGGGCGAACCTGTCGGGATAGGGGCCAACGCGGCGGATGCGGGCGCGCCCGGAATTACCAGTCCCGCGATCACCATCGCTCCGACACCTGCAATCGTTCCGTGCCGCATTCTCTGTCCCATTGGAGTCCACTCCCCTGATAGGCGGCGCCAGCCGCTGTCGTCAGGGCCCGGTTGGGCCCCTGGAGAGACTCCACCAGCAGATGGTCAAGGGACGGGGAGACGATGGTGAGAGAACGGTGTGAATCAGTCGCTACCGTGGGCGTCGCGCTGGGCGAGGAAGTGCTCAACCTGCGCCGCGATGTCGTCGCCCGAGGCGAGATCGGCATCGGTGAAGGGCGACGCCTCGGGTGCCCGGTTAGCAAGCATGGCGTCGTACTGCACCTCGAGCATGCGCACGGCCTCGAGGTTGTCATCGCTAGTGCGCACCTGAGCGTCGATCTCGAGATCAGACTTGCGGGCGGCCTCGCGCAACGAGTCGAGCGGAAGGGCGAGCCCGGTCTGCGAAATGACGTTCTCGAGAAGGGCGACCGACGACGCCGGGTGCTCGGCACCCGAGAGGTAGTGGGGCACGTGCGCCACGAAGCCCATAGCCCGGTGGCCGGCAGCGTCGAGCGTGATCTCGAGTAGCCCTGTCATATGGCCCGGCACCTCAAGGTCGCCCACCCAGGGAGCCCGCCCGGCGAGCAGCGAGCTGTCTGCCGAGTGCGCAGTGACCCCGATCGGCCGTGTGTGCGGGGCCGGCCACGGCACGGCATGCATGCCCACCACCAGCTGCACGTCGAACTCGGTCACGACCTCCTCAACCGCGGCGGCGAAACGCTGCCAGCCGAAGTCGGGCTCGGGCCCGTGCATCAGCAGGAACGGCTGACCGGTTTGGTCGCGCAGCATCGTGACCGATAGCTCGGGCAGGTCGATCTGGCCGTAGTGGTCAGTCAGGAAGGTCATGCGCGGGCGACGCGCGCGGTAGTCGTACAGCGAGTCAATATCGAAGCTCACCACCAGGTCGCTCTCGAGCGACGAGAGCAGGTGGTTCACCACCGTGTTGCCTGCTGCCCCGGCGTCGAGGAGTCCGGTGAGGTTGTGAATCATGACCAGGCCGGGAGGCACCGAGTCGTCATAGATGTCGTACAGGTCATCGGGTGACTGCATGGTGCGGTCCTCCCTGTTGAGTCCTGACTCGCGCGAGTCCGCGGGCACTGATGTCTATCGTGTCATTCCAACGCACGCCACGCACACTTCATTCCGCCCGGTAGGGGGGTTACAGCTCCCTACCCGCGACCCAGTCGACGAGCATGCGGCAGGCCCGGTCTGGCTCGTCGTGCAGTAGCCAGTGGGTGGCGTCGTCGAACAGCACCAGGTGCCCCTCGTCGCACAGTGTGAGGCTCTCCTCGGCGAGCGAGCGGCCCAATGCGACGTCATTGACCCCCCAGAGGATCAGGATCGGCTCGTGCACAGTGAGGTCGGCGGGGTCGGCGGGGCGATTCCGCAGCGCGGCGCGGTACCAGTTCAACATTGCGGTGGGCGCCCCCGGCTGCGACCACGCCCGGCACAGGTCGCCAACGTAGTCGGCGCTGAACGAGCCGGGGTTGGCCGTGCGAGCGAGCGCCGCGGCCAGCCGCTCGCCGGCGCGCCCGACAAACACCCGTTCGGGCAGCCAGGGCAGCTGGAACGCGCCGATGTACCAGCTTCGGGCGAGCTGCCTCGGATTGCGCCGCAGCTGTCGCACGAGCACGGACGGGTGAGGCACATTGATCACGGCCACCCGCCCGAGCCGCTCGGGGCGCGTGATCGCCAGCCACCAGGTCACCGCCGCGCCCCAGTCGTGGCCGATCACGTGTGCGCGCTCGTGGCCCATCGCGTCGATGAGGCCCACCACGTCGGCCCCCAGCACGTCGAGCGAGTAGGCGTCGACTCCCTCGGGCTTGTCACTCAGGTTGTAGCCACGCTGGTCGGGCGCCACCACCCGGTAGCCCGCGGCCGCGAAGGCCTCGAGGGGCGCGAGCATCCCCTTCCAGAACTCGGGAAATCCGTGCAGCAGCACCACCAACTCGCCGTCGTCGGGGCCGGCGAAGGCGACGTGCAGGCGCACTCCGTTCGTCTCGATCCACTCGAACGTCGTGGTCATGGCATCAGGATGGCACTCGACGACGGAAACTGCCCGACAACGCGGACTAGTCTCGCGACGGTCACCGATTGACCAAAGAAGCCCCCGACGGTCACCGATTGACCAAAGAAGCCGGAGGTGAGGCAAGGATTCCTCGGTCAGGAGATGCGCGCGAGCCGGGAGCGGTTCGCGATCGCGAGCCGGATCTGGCCACTCACCCACTCCGGCTCGTTCACGATTTGAGCCCAGGTGAAGCGCAGCACCAACCAGCCGTCGAGGGCGAGGTCGTTCTGCCGGCGCCGATCGCGGTCGAAGGCCTTGGCCCCTGAGTGCGCCGCGCGGCCGTCGACCTCAATGCAAATACGCAGGTCCGGAAACGCAAAGTCGAGTTCGGCCTTCGGAATTCCACTCGCAGTGCAGACCACGAAGTTGGCGACCCACCCGGTGAAGCCAGCTCGGCGCAGCAGGTGCGCCATCCGTCGCTCGCCATCGGAGTGGGTTCCTTCGGCAATGCGGAGAGTGAGTTCGCGAAGTCGCTTCGCACCGATTCGACCGCGGCCCAGTCGAGCTGGGACCGCATCGGCCCACTCCTGGTGAGTAACCCATCGCAGTTGAAGCGCTCGGTCGAGCAGTTCGCCGGCGCGGGCCACGTCAACGGTGATCAACGTGTCGAGGAGCGCGTCGATGGTGGAGGCGAGGCGGAGCCCGCGCTCTGTGGCAACCGATCGCGTGACGTCGTCGCGCAGAATGCGCACGGAAGCGGCGATTCGAGGCTGCGTGTCGGGCGGGCACCAGGCAATAAGCTGTCGATCGGCGAGTTCAGCACCGTGAAGCCGCAGGGCCGTGGGCCCTGTCACGACAGACTGCGCACCGAGACGCGACTGGAGAGCGGCGGCGACAGTGGCGTCGGCGTTACGTGGAGTGGCGGGGACGACGAGGCAGCCCAGGAGTAACCGCCATGCTCCCGAGGCCAACTGTCGGCGCTGGGCCTTCATGCTGACGCCGAGGTCGATGGCCTCAGCCCGAGTGACGACACCGTGCTGGTTGCGAGCGAGGCGTTCCACGGCACGGATCTGGGAGTGCAGGGTGTTCATGCGCTCAGAGTGTCGCAGGTCGAGTGGGTGCTGCAGGAGTCATCCACAGGCCTCGTCTCCCCTCGGGCATCTTTGGTCAATCGGTGACCGTCTGGGGTTTCTTTGGTCAATCGGTGACCGGGTGGCTGAGGGGAAGCACCGCCGGTTTCGCTGGGGGTGGCGCGACTGGGGGCATCGTTGGTCAATCGGTGACCATCTGGGGATTCTTTGGTCAATCGGTGACCGGAAGGCTGACCGGAAGGCTGAGGGGAAAGCAGATGTGCAGGCGTATGTGGGGTGACCTAGGAGCTCGGAATACACAGGATTAGACGTGAAAACCCGTGACACAGGGCCCTGCCTCCGTTACAGTGCTGCCATATTCGTTCGGCTCCGAACGATAATGCCTAGGGACAATCCGCTCTGGAGGTCGGCAGATGGAAAGCACTCAGACAGGCGACGCAAGTGTGCGACTCGGTGGGGAGAAGGGGCCGAAGCTCACTCTTGTTGATGCCGTCGCGCAGTCGGTGGGCTTTATGGGGCCGGTCTTTTCCATGGCCTTCCTCGTGCCACTGGTGGTGGGAATCATCAGCGTCACCGGAAACGGCGCCGGCATCGCCGCGCCTCTCTCGGTGCTGATCGCGGCGATCGGCGTGCTGGCCATCGCCTGGATCGTCGCGCAGTACGCCAAGAGGATTCACGCCGCCGGCGCCCTGTACGACTACGTCAGTGACGGCTTGGGCTCCAAAATCGGCGCAGCAGCCGGCTTCCTGTACTACGTGGGCCTGCTCTTCCTCGGGGCAGGCATTCTCGTACTGATCGCCGGCACGATCCACGACACGCTTGCAGCCGAGTTTGGCTTCGAGGCGTTGTCCACGCAGGTGTGGGCCATTCTGCTGCTTGCTCTGGTCGTTGCGACGATGTTCTTCGGTGTGGCGCTGTCGACTCGCACCCAGCTGGTCCTCGCGCTCTTGGGAATCGCGACCGTACTTCTGTTCGCACTGCATGTCATCGTGCAGGTGGGCGCCGACAACAAGGTGGGGGAAGCGTTCAGCCCGTCGTCCGCACCCAATGGGTGGGCCGGCATCGCTTTCGGAATCGTGTACGGCGTGCTTCTGTTCACCGGATTCGAAACGTCGGCGAACCTTGGTGAGGAGACATCGAACCCTAAGCGTGACATCCCCCGTGCGGTCATCGGGTCGGTTGTCATCGTCGGTCTCTTCTACCTTCTCGTGACCTATGCCCAGATTGCCGGCTACGGATTCAGCCTTGACGCGATTGGCACCAATGCGGGAGCTCCACTCTTCGGCCTTGCCGCACCGTCTGATGCAGGCGGCTACGGAAGCGTGCTCATCGGCCGCTGGCTTGAGCTCGTGGTGGTGCTCGACATGATCGCCGTGCTTCTCGGTATCTCGGTCGCCGCCTCGCGCGGAATCTTCGCGATGGCTCGCGACCACCGCTTCCCCTCCACCTTCTCCCAGGTCTCGCGACGAGGGACCCCGTTCAATGCAGGTATCGCTGTTGTGGTGTTCTACCTCGTTTTTGCCGTTCTGACCTTCACTCAGGAGTCGCTACTTGCCATCCTCGGGCCCGACGGAGAACCTGCCTTCCCGCACTACTTCTCAATGTTTAGCTGGGCCTCCGCGTTCGGGGGACTGGCCTTGGCGGTCATCTATTTCCTGCTGTGTCTGGGCGGGATCAGGGGTTTGAGGGACGCCAACCCGGCGCTCAAGTGGGTGGCCGTCATCGTGGGACTACTCGTGACCGCGGCGGCGATTTTCGGAGGCGTGTACCAGGTGCAGGCCCCCACCTTGTACTCCGTCTACGCGATCGTAGTTGTCCTCGTGATCGGGCTGATCCTGGCCTTTGTGATTCCGGGGAAGCCCGCTGACCTCACCACCTTCGACGAGCTGACATCCTCGGAGCAGGGGCCACAGAAACTGTGACATCACACGACGCAGGCGGATCGGACTCACGTCCGATCCGCCTGCTCATGGTTCTGACCGAAAACGACACCATCGTCGACTCGCGCGATCTCGGCGGCATGGTGCAGATGGCCGTCGAAGCTGAGGCCGCCGGCATCGGCGACGTGATGCTCAGCGAGCATGTACTGCTCGGCCCTGACTCTGCGGCTGCGGGCACGATGACCAACCCTCGCGACTATGCGGCTCCCGGAAACCAGTCACCTGCAACGGCGTGGCCCAACTCGATTGTGCTGTTGTCAGCGATTGCGCAGGCCACCTCGCAACTGCGACTGGTCGCCGGCGCGATCATTGCCCCGCTTCGACACCCGCTGCTGCTCGCCAAGGAGTTGGGCACTCTCGACCTGCTGTCGCAGGGCCGCCTCGTGGTGCTACCCACCGTGAGTTGGTCGCGCGATGAGTACGCGGCGCTCGGCGTTGCGTTCAACGAGCGCGGCAAGATTCTCGACGAGCAACTCGAAATTCTCGCGAAGTCGTGGGGTCCCTACCCCTTCAGTCACCACGGCACCTACTTCGACTTCGGCGACGTGTGGCTCGAGCCCGGTGCATTCCGACCCACAGGCCCATCGCTGTGGTTTGGCGGGCAGGGAATGAACCCGGCTCAAGTGCGGCGCATGGCCCGCTACGGCAGCGGTCTCAATCCTTTCGGACCACTCACGAACGACGACCTCGCAGCGCTCGCGTCCGGAGTGCGTGAGGTGGGCCGCGACCTGTCGGAGATCGAAATGGTGGGCGGAATCCGCGGCACCTTCCACGGCCCCGACGACATCGCCGACATCGAGGTGGCACTGGCCGATCTGCCGCGGCAGCTCGAGCAGGGATTCACCACCATCTGCTTCAAGCCTGCGATGTTCGTGCGCTCAGCCGATGAAGTCGGAGATTTCTGTCGCCACCTGGTGACTCGGGTGAACGAGATTGCTGGCTGACTAGTCGCCGAACGCCAACATTCCGACGTCGACGACCAGCCCTCCTCCATCGGCAACGATGGTGGCGCCGGTGATGAACGACGCATCGGACGACGCAAGGAACGACACCACGCCCGCGATCTCGTCGGGCTCGGCGACCCTACGAAGTGGCAGGTAACGCGTGACAATGTCGTACGCACCTAAGAGATCGACATCGTCGCGCTGCATGATCATCTGCATCTCATCGTCGGCCATCGGCGTGCGGATCCAGCCCGGAGCGACAGCGTTAACACGTACTCCGCGTGGGCCGAGTTCCACCGCCTGCACGCGAGTCAGGTGCAGCACCGCCGCTTTCGCTGCGGCATAGGCCGACGCGCCTGCAGCCGCTGAAAGCCCCGCAACTGACGCGATGTTGATAACGCAGCCACCTGCTGAAGCCAGTGATTCGGTGTACGCCTCAACGAGGGCCTTCGGTGCGGCGACATGAACGTTGGAACTCAGGTGCCAGTCGTCAGTGATAACACCCGCATTGTTGACCAGTACGTCAATGTTGGGAGTCTCGCTGACGATTCGAGCGCGATCGGAGGCTGACGTAACATCGCCGACCACATAGGGCAAACCCATGGCCTGCAACGGTTCTACGCGTCGACCCGTGATGGTCACGTGGGCCCCGTCGGCAACTAATCGACGTGCGATCGCTGCGCCAATTCCCGTACCGCCACCGGTGACCAGTGCACGCCGGCCCTCAAGTCGACCTGTCACGGTGTCTCACCCCGACCGATACCCACCTTGTCGCGATAGCCGTTCACCACGCGCAGCATGCCGATTCCGACGACACCCATGAGGTCATCGCCGCGGTGGTAACCAACGACGCACTCAGTGGCGATATCGCCCTCGAGCAGGCGGATGCCGTCGGGGTCGGCCAGACCCGGCATGCCATACGACTGGAGCCGAATATCGAACTGGTCGCTCCAGAACGCTGGTAGCGGCTCGAAGGGTGAGGCGAGCACCTCGTCGTAGCCCACGCCTGCAAGTCGCGCACCAAGAACCGCGCCCGCACGTCGACCGGTGTCGGTGGGCAGGCTCCAGTGCTCGACCCGCCACGAGTCGCTTCCGAAGCGAGGGTTGGGAAACCGAGCGATGTCACCTACAACGGCAACCCCCTCGACCGGCACACCGTCAACGACAGGACGCAGAGCCGAATCAACGAGCACGCCGTCGCGCAGGTCGAGTCCGTTGCCATCGAGCCAGCCCACGGCGCACACCGAACCCACCGCTTCAACAATCACATCGGCAGTCACCACCGAGCCATCGCTGAGTTCGAGATCGACCGTCTCGCCGCGCTCAGTCATTGCCGCCACTGACACGCCGAGTCGAAACTCGACTCCATGCCCCACCTGGCGCCGCAGCATCTCCGCCGCGAACTTGGGCCCGAGCGGCCGAATCATCGGTAGTGGATCGAGTGCCACACACGTGACCGCGCAGCCGAGCTGCGTTGCAGTGGCCGCGACCTCGCAGCCAATGAAGCCGGCACCCAGAATCACCACGCGCGCGCCCTCGGTGAGCAGCCAGCGCAATTCAAGCGCGTCGTCGAGAGTGCGCACCACGTGGCGCATCACGGTGTCGCCCCCGGGAATAGGCAGCACACGCGCGCGCACTCCGGTTGCTGCAACAAGCGCATCCCATTCGAGCACCTCGCCGTCGCCAAGCACGGCCGTGTGGGCAGCGAGGTCAGCCGACGCCACACTCTCGCCGAGCCGCCACACGACATCCTCAACAGACGCCTTCTGCCGAAAGGCCAGTTGCTCGAAGGCTGGCTTGCTCGCCAGCGCTTCCTTTGACAGCGGAGGACGGTTGTAGGGCGGGTGCCGCTCGTCGCCAACGACCACTATCTCGTCTGAGTAACCGTGGGCGCGCAGCGCTTCGGCAGTGCGAAGAGCGCCCATTCCGGCACCGGCAATCAGCACGCGCGACATGCGCTTGACCCTAGCCTTCGATGCTGATGGCCTGCACGGGACACACGTCGGCGGCGTCCTCCACCGCAGCGCGCTGCGACTCGTCGGGCTCGGCGATCAGCACGACGAGTTTGCCGTCGTCATTGAGGGCGAAAACCTCGGGGGCGGCAAACACACACTGCCCGTGGTCTTGGCACACGTCCATGTCGACGACAACCTTGAGCGCCATGTTCATTCCTTCTCTTCAGTGATGGTGGAGGGGTACAGGTCCTTCGACGGGGTGCGGATTCCGCGGAATTCCCAGTCGCCGCCGAGAGCCGTGGACATGACCTCTTCGCTTTCGGTGGGCTGTGCGCCCACATCGGAGCGAATCGGTGTGGGTCCTTCGACGATGTGGTTGGTGAGTCGACCGAGACCTTCGACCTCAACCTCGACGACATCACCGGGTTGCACTGGTCGTGAGTTCGCAGGGGTGCCCGACAGCAGCATGTCTCCCGGCAGCAGCGTGATGGTGCGCGCAATGTCGGCGACCAGGTAGTGCATGTCCCATTCCATCTCGTCGGTGTTGCCATCTTGCTTGACCTCGCCGTTCACGAGCGTGCGAATCTGCTTGCCACGGAAGTCCCAGTCGGTGACCAAACCCGGGCCCACCGGGCACAGAGTGTCACTGCCCTTGACCCGCAGCATCGAACCGGCGTCGGTGTCGCGGAAGTCGTGCAGGCCGTAGTCGTTGGCCACCGAGTAACCAGCGATGTAGTCGCCGGCTTCCTGTGGTGAGACATTGCGGCAGGTGCGGCCGATGACGATCGCGATCTCGCCCTCATAGTTCAGCCACTTGCATCCGGCCGGGCGCACGATGGCACCGCGGTGACTGTTCAGTGCCGTCGTGGGCTTGTGGAAGTACGTCGGCGCCGGTGGCAGTCGCGTCATGAACTCCTTGGTGCGACTGTCGTAGTTGAGGTGAACTGCCACGATCTTGGTGGGCTCGCTGGGCGGCAGGTGAATGGCGTCGTCAATCGCTATCTCGCGCCCATCGCGCGCTACGAGCACATCGCCCTGCCGCTCGGTGAGTACGGCAGAACCCTCCAGGAGAACGCGTCGGTACTCCGCCATCAGGCAGTCCATCCTTCCGCGGGTCGGTCAAACCACAGGTGCACCTGGCCGGTTCCGATCGAGTTCTCGTAGTCGCCATACTGCCGGGCAGGAGCGGTGACGGCAGACTCACCCATCGCGCCAATCATCATCAGGTAGTGCGCGAACTTCGCCTCGGGTCGGAAGGGCATGTAGTCGGGCATGGTGTCGAGCACGCGCGCGTGATCGCCTTGCTTGAACCAGGCGATGCGTTCGAGGTCAGCTGCGTAGGCCTCCGGGGTGCGGATATGAATGGGGTCGCTGGCTTCGTGATCGCGCAGTTCGCGCAGTGGCCAGAAGGTGTGCGACATCGCTCCTGACGCGATGAGCACTACCTTGCGATCACTGGCCTTGATCGCATCACCGAGAGCACGACCGGCTCGAAGGTAGTCGTCTGTGTCGCCGGTCTGAGTGGTTGACACCGAAATCCAGCGCTTGTCGGGCAGCCCGCGGCCAAGGAAGTGCCACAGATTGAGCGTGGCGTAGTACAGGGGAAGGTACTGGTCATTGTTCGCCGTGACCCAGGTGTCGTACTTCTCGCCGAACGCCGCCATGGCAGTGGCCAATTCGGGGTCACCCGGCCAGTCATACGGAATGCGACACATGCCGCGAGGAAGCTCCTCGGAGGTGAACAGACCTGCGCGACGATCGTGCGCGGTGACGACCGTCTCGACGGTGGTGAACCAGTGCGAGTCGAGCACGACCACGGTGTCGTAGTCGGCCGTATCGAAGAAGTCACGGCGCAGCTGCTCGAGGCCGGGTACGAGAGTGATCTCCCTGCCCTGGTTCAGTTCGAGCCGAATCTCCGGGGGCAGCATGATCGTGGGCACATGCGCCAAGAGTCCGGCTGCAACAACCTCACCCATTGCTGCTCCATCCATTCGGCGAGAACACCGCGTTCTTCACATCGCAGTAGAAATCAAACGACCAGGTACCGCCCTCGCGCCCAATTCCTGATCGTCCGCTTCCGCCGAAGGGGGCCGAGAGGTCGCGCACGAAGAAGCAATTGACCCACACCGTGCCTCCACGAACCGCCGAGGCCACGCGCTCACCTCGAGCGGCGTCGCCGGTAACGATCGTGGCTGCGAGGCCGTAGTCGGTGTCGTTCGCCATGGAGATTCCGTCCGCTTCGCTGGCGAATGTTTGCAGCGTGAGCACGGGCCCGAACACCTCGTGGCAGACGATTTCCATCGTGGGGTCAACGCCCTCGAACACTGTCGGCCGATAGTAGAAGCCGCCGGTGGCCTCATTCAGCTTGTGGTTGGGTTCGCCCCCGAGCAACACGGTGGCGCCGTCAGTCTTCGCGCGTTGAACGAAGCCATCGACTCGCTCAAGGTGAGCGCGACTCACGAGCGGGCCGATCTGGCTGGTCTCATCGCGTGAGTCACCCTGCACCACCTGGGCGGCCCGCTCAATGAAACGTGTGCGGAACGCGTCGGCGATGCCGTCTTGCACGAGGATGCGCACGGCAGCTAGGCACACCTGCCCCGAGTTATCGAACTGCTCAACGGCCAATTCGACGGCCACGTCGAGATCGGCGTCGTCGAAAACGAGCAGCGGTGACTTGCCGCCCAACTCGAATGACACCGGCGTGATGTTGGCAGCCGCTGCCGCTCCCACTCGCTGTGCCGTAGGAACAGAACCGGTGAAGGCAATGCGCCGCACTCGTGGGTCGGCGGTGAGTGGAGCGCCTGCCTCAACTCCGAGTCCCTGCACCACGTTGAACACGCCGGCGGGCAACCCTGCCTCGTGTGCAATGTCGGCGAGGAGCGATGCCGTGAGTGGTGCCCACTCCGGTGGCTTGAGCACCACGGTGTTTCCAGCTGCCAGCGCAGGCGCGATGCGCCAGGTGGCCAGCATCAGCGGGGCATTCCACGGCGTGATGATTGCGGTGACACCTGCCGGATCCCACGACACGTGATTGCGATGTCCGCGGGTGTCGAAGTCGGGGTGACTCAGTGCAAGCAGATGGTCGGCAAAGAATCGGAAGTTCATCGCCACGCGCGGCATGACTCCCCGGCGGTGCGAGCGCAGCAGCGATCCGTTGTCGGCGGTTTCGACCTGAGCGAGTTCCTCAAGTCGGGCTTCAACACCGTCGGCGATGCGATGCAGAATCACTGAGCGGTCGGCCGGCGATGTTGCAGCCCATGTCGGGAAGGCAGCGGCTGCTGCTGTCACGGCCGCGTCGGCCTCGGCGGCTCCCCCGCGCGCGACGTGTGCGATAACCGTGCCGTCGAGTGGTGAGATGTCCACGAAGGTGGTGTCACTGCCCACGCGGGCGCCACCGATCCAGTGACGGGTGTCGATGGCAACGCCAGCGACCTCTGCGGTGGACACGCGCGAATCCCTCGCTCTCGAGAAGGGGTGAACTACAATCGTTTGGAACCAAACGTTATGTCCTGCCCGAAGGGGAGTCAAGCGTGCCCAAGCGCCCGCTCATCGCCATCCCAGGCCGATTCGCCGCGCAAACCTCGGCACTGCGATACGGGGCCGTCGTGACTGCGCGGGCACTGAGCGCCGCGGTGCTGCGTGCGGGGGGCGAGCCGGTCACCGTGCACCCGTGGGCGCCCGACGGAGTGGTGTCGGCTAATGAAGTGGCCGAGCGGCTGGCCTTCGCCGATGGGGTGCTGTTGCCAGGCGGTGGCGACCTCGACCCGCGCTCGTACGGCGCCGAGATTGAGAGCGAGCACGTGTACGACGTCGACGTCGAGCAGGATGCCTTCGACCTCGCAGTTGCTCGCTCGACCCTCGACTCAGGAACGCCACTGCTGGCGATCTGTCGGGGCCTGCACGTTGTTACCGTCGCGCGCGGTGGCACCCTCGAGCAACACATGAATTCACCGCACCGGCACCTGCAGCACACCGTGACGATCGAGCCTGGCACTCGACTGGCGACCACCATGGGCACGTCGGTCGTCGCAAGTTGCTACCACCACCAGCGCGTCGATCGCGTCGGTGACGGCATGACGATCATTGCTCGAGCCGACGATGGCACTGTTGAAGGCATCGACATTCCCGATTCGCGCGGGTTGTTTCTGGCAGTGCAGTGGCATCCCGAGGACACCGCCGCTAACGACCCGTCGCAGCAAGCGCTCTTCGATGCACTGGTCGCCGCGGCTCGATGAATTGCCCACGCTTGAGTTCGGGTGCGGCCAGGGTCACGGTCTCTGACGCGGCAGCCGGGTCAGCAGGCTGGAGGTGTCCCAGCGACTCCCTCCCGCTGCGACAACCTCGGCGTAGAACTGGTCAACCAGCGCGGTGACGGGCAGCGCTGCGCGGGCATCCTTGGCCTCGGCCAGACAGATGGCAAGGTCCTTGCGCATGTGCTCGACCGCGAAGCCGAACTCGAATTCGTCACGGTTCATGGTCTGGTGCCGGTTCGCCATCTGCCATGACCCCGCTGCGCCGGCGCTGATCGCCTCGAACACTGCCTCGACGTCCTGCCCGGTGCGCTGGGCGAAGGCAACCCCCTCTGACAGCGCCTGCACCAGGCCCGCGATGCAGATCTGGTTGACCATCTTCGCCAGTTGCCCTGCCCCAACGTCACCGAGTCGGCGCCGCTTCGCGCTATAGGTCTCCAGCACCGGCTCCACTCGATCGAGGTGCTCCTGGGCACCCCCGATCATTACCGTCAGAGTTCCGCCGACCGCCCCGGCCTGCCCGCCCGATACCGGTGCGTCGAGGAAGCCGACGCCACGATCAGCGCAGGCCTGGGCCATCTCCCGAGCCGCGTGGGCGGAGGTCGTGGAGTGGTCAACGACGATCGTTCCGGAGGCCGCTGTAAGCAGCACCCCATCGTCGCCGACCAGCACCTCGCGGATGGCCCGGTCGTCCGACACGCACATCAGAACGACGTCCGACAGACGAGCAGCCTCAGCGGGAGTTGCCGCTACGACCACGCCCGACCGACCCGCCGACCATTCCTCCGCTCGGCTCTGGGACCGGTTCCACACGACGAGGCTGTGACCCGCGTCGAGGACGTGCCCCGCCATCGCGCCGCCCATGACACCCAGCCCGAGAAACGAAACCCTCATGACCGATCTCCCTCCGCCACTATCCGATTGCTGAGCTGGCCGATTTTCTTCACCGCATCGGCGTTCCGGGCCTTGCGGATGCAGTCAACGATGTCGCGAAGCCGGTCCGAGGGGTCGCGGCTCACAGTGGTACCGCGTCGGCTTCGGCCACGGCACGCAGGTCCTCGCGCAGCAGCGCCAGGGTGGCCACGTCGACGTCGCGACCGAGGAGGTCACGCATTTCGGCACGGAAGCCGGCGAGCGGGCCGAGTCCGTAGCGCTCGGCGTCGAAGTCGACCAGCAGGTCGACGTCGGAGTCGGGTCGGGAGTCTCCGCGGGCAGCTGAACCGAAGACGCGCACATTGCGGATGCCGTACCCCGCTGCAGATTTGCGGATCTCGGCCTGTCGAGCGCGCACCTCGGCGAGAACGACGCCGCCGGCCGCGGGAGCTGTGTGCAGAACCGCAGTGAGGCTGAACCCGGCCGCCCGGACAATCTTGTCTAGGGTCCGCACCGAAGGTGACTTCGCACCGGCCTCATAGGCGGCCAACGTCGGCTGGGACGTGCCAGCAGCGCGAGCGAGCGCGGCCTGGGTCATGGACGCCCGTGCGCGCGCATCCCTGATAAGCGCCGCCGCATCCACGTCACGAATTATATCTGTACGGATCTGCTCAGTCCAGAGGTTGAGACATGTCCAGCAACGGCCCATCCCCGTGTGGCCATGTGAGTCATCCAGTTCTTGCGACGTACTCCTCAAGGGCCTGGCGCGCGAGGGCGGAGACAGTGACTCCCTGACGTTGCGCAAGGGCCGCTACTTCCTCGCGAAATTCCGAGGAGATGCGGAAACCGACGTGGGGGGAAGCGAAGTTGTCGCCCGACAGTGAAGGTCGACCTTTGCGTGGAAATGAGATGTCAACGCGACCAAGACCGACGGCATCGTCGACTTCGGCGACAATGCGATCTACTTCACGATCAGTCAAGACCGTTCCGCCTTCGGTGACTTTCGGTTTGTGAGGCTTTCGCGTCATCGCTTCACTATTGTGTAACAGAAATCAGACGTCAAGCGGCGCCTCGCTGGCGCAGTGCGACGGTCGTGCGTGTCACACCCGGGGTGGATAATTCCGCTGTCGGTGAGAGCGTGCGGGTCATCGCGTCGAGGGGGTCATGCATGAGCGAGGCGGTCGCGATCGCCGGGCCGGTGGTGTTCTTCACCGGGGCCGGCATGTCTGTCAGCGCCGGCCTGCCCACCTACCGCGGGGCCGGCGGGCTCTACACCAACTCCGACCTTGAGCCCCCTCACGCCGGCGACATCACCATCGAGCGGCTCCCTGGGCTGTGGCAGCGCTTCCGCGGCCGGCTCGAGGCCGGTGTCGAGCTCGAGCCCACCCCCGCGCACCGGGCCATCGCGGCGTTCGAGTCCTCCCTGGAAGTGGCGGTGGTCACCCAGAACGTCGACGGCCTGCACCGGCGTGCCGGCAGCTCGCGTGTGATGGAGTTGCACGGCACCCTGGCCGAAGTGCGCTGCCTCGACGCGGGACACATCAGCCCGGTGCGCGGCATCCAGTGGGGGCCCGACGGCGTGCCGCTGTGCCCCGAGTGCAAAGCCTGGACGCGCCCCGCGGTGGTGCTGTTCGGCGAGACGCTACCGCCCGATGCATGGCGCGACGCCACCCGGGCCATGTCGACCGCCCGCACGCTGGTAGCGGTAGGAACCTCCGCCGAGGTGTACCCGGCCGCAGGGCTGATCGCCTCCGGCGTTTGCCCTGCCGAGACGCGGCTGTGGGTCAACCCCGAGACGGAGCCGCCCTCGGGCGACTGGACCTGGCTACAAGGCCCGGCCGACGACATGCTCGCGCGGCTCGTGGCCGGCTAGACGTTCTGTCGAAGCAGGTCACGGCTAGTCGTCGAGGCTGGCTACTGCCTTGCGCAAACCCCGTGTCAGCGTGGCCACCTCGTGATCGGTGAGCGCTGACATCAGGCGAGCTTCCTCGCCGTTGAACTCGGGGAACAGCGACGTCATCAGGCGCTTGCCCTTCGCGGTCAGCGACAGGAGAACTCGACGCGCATCATCGGGATGAGTGCGTCGCGTGAGGAATCCACGCCCTTCCAGAGTGCCCACCACCCCGGTGAGAGTTCCCTTCGAGATGCCCGCCTCGGTGGCGGCATGCCGAGTTTCGATATCGCCCCAGATCCACACGACCCAGAGCACGACCCAGCCTGTCCACGTGAGGTCGTGGGGGGCTAGCACCGTGCTCTCGAGGTGATTTCTGAAGGCATTGGCGGCGCGGTACACGTTTTGTACGGCAGCCATCGAGTTCATGTCGAGTTCGAGGCTGGCAAGTCGCTCGGAGACAGCACCTTCGGTTTCGGCGAGGGTGTGGTGCCCGCCCGCAGCCGATTGAGCAGCCTTGCGCGCATAGCGGCCACTCGATGCTGTCATGCGCGCGAGCCTATCCCCCACCACGTGCAACCTCGTGTTGAGTTGCTTCCAAACCTTGCCTTCAATGGTTGACCCCTCTACAGTGTCGCTAACCGTTTGGACCCGAACGATTTGGGGAAATCATGACTTCGGCGATTGACCTCACCGACCTCGACGCCTTCGAGCAGAACCGGGCATGGCCGCTCTTCGATGAGTTGCGCGAGAACGAGCCGCTGCACTGGAACCCGGAGAACTCGCCCAACCACGGGTTCTGGTCGGTCACCCGTCACGCCGACATCGTTACCGTCACGCGCGACGAAGACTCTTTCTCGTCGGAGGTGGGCGGTGCCAACCTCGAGGAACTCGACGACGAGCAGATCGACGTGCGCAAGTCGATGCTCGAGACCGACGGGGTGCGCCACTGGGCGCTGCGCCGGCTACTCCAGCACGAATTCACCCCGCGCGGCTTGGCCGGCTACGAGGTGTTCCTGCGTGGACTCACCCGCACCACGCTCGACCGCGCGCTCGCCCTGGGCGACTTCGACTTCGTGAAGGAGGTGAGCGCCGACTTTCCCATTCAGGTGCTGGCCCAGATGCTCGGCGTGCCCGAGGAGGACACGGGGCAGTTGATCGAGTGGGGCAACCGGATGGTGGGCAACACCGACCCCGACTACGCCGACGTGCTGGCCGACTCCGACGAGAGCGAGGAGTTTCGGCTGCTGCCGTTCCGCTCTCCCGCCGCGCTTGAGGTGTTTGAGTACGGGTTCGAGCTCGCCGCGAAGCGACGCGGCGGCGACGGCGGTGACTTGGTGAGCAAGTTGGTCAACCAGACGCCCGAGGACGGCGTGCCGATGACCGAGCGCGATTTCCGCAACTACTTTCTGCTGATCGTGATCGCGGGCAATGAGACCACCCGTCAGGCCATCTCGCACACCATGAAGGCGCTCATCGATAACCCCGACCAGCTGGCCTACCTGCAGGACGATCCCGCGCGGATCGCGCCAGCGGTCGAGGAGTTTCTCCGTTGGGCATCGCCGGTGTACCACTTTCGCCGCACAGCAACGCGCGATGTCGAGCTACACGGGCGCACGATCAACCAGGGCGACAAGGTGGTCGCCTGGTTCGCCTCCGGCAATCGCGACCCGCGGGTGTTCGACGACCCCTACCGCTTCGACGTCACGCGTACCCGCGTCGACCACGTCACCTTCGGCAAGGGTGGTCCGCACTTCTGCCTCGGCAATCAATTGGCCCGCATGGAGATCAGGCTGATGTTCGAGGAGCTCATTCCCCGCATTCCGAACGGCCTGAGGCTCACCGGCGACGTCAAGCCGGTGCGCAGCAACTTCATCAACGGAATCAAGAAGTTTCCGGTGTCAATCACGCCGGGGGACTGATTGGCGGGCGAGATATCCGCCTCAGTTGTCGAGCACCGCGACAGGAATCACGGGGCGAGCGCCACCTGATCGATGAATCGGTCAACCAGCCTCCGCGCGCGCATCGAGGCGTCGGCCTCGATCTCTTTGGTCTGAGCGATCAAAGCGTCGGCATCGTGGCCGTGCTCCTCGAGGTCGTCGTACCCACCGTTCTCCAGCCACCCCATGAAGGTCGACATCACGACCTCAGGGTGAAACTGCAGGGCGAGACTTCGGCCCAGCACGAACGCCTGGTCAGCCTTCGCCGATTGGGCAACGGTCGTTGCTCCCTCCGGCGGCACCCAGCGATCCTGATGCCACTCGAACCACGGGCCGGAGTCGACGAGATCGGGCCGGTGAGACACGATCGTGGTCCAGCCCACCTCGCGCTCAGGCGCCTTGTGCACCGAACCCCCGAGGGCCGCCGCAACAGCCTGACCGCCGAAGCAGATTCCGAGTAGCGGCACGCCCGCGTCGTGAGCGCGCCTGAGCAGCGCCAACTCATCGGCGATCCAGTCGATGACATGGTGGTCGTACACGGCCCAGATTGCGCCCATGGGGACAATCACGTCGTAGGCCAGGGGGTCGGGAAACTCGACCTCAACATGCGGATCAGGAAACTGCTCGCCGGGGACGACGAGGAAGTGCTCGACGTCGTAGCCGCGATTGACGAACTGCTCGCCGATAGGCCCCGATGGTGAGACGTGGTCCTGCTGGATAAACAGCGCTCGCACTGTGTGCTCCTTCTCGTCGATTACGACGGTAGGGGGTCTGAGGCCACGAGGCAATGTCACCTCGAAAGCGCTTCCCTCCGGGAGTGGAAGAGACTATCTTTCCAGACACGACTGTTTGGACCCAAACGACCTGCCGGATTACGCGTGAGGAGCTCTGGAATGAAGCAGCAGCACGAGGTGGCGGCCGTGGTAGCCGACCTGCGAAGCCGTGGGATTGACGTGATTCGAGTGTCGTACTCCGACATGATCGGCGTAGACCGCGGACGTGACGTGCTGATCGACGAGCTCGACTCGGTGATGCACCACGGCATCGCCTTCTGCCGCGCGATCTACCACACCACCCCGCAGGGAGACGTCGTTCCCGTGCAGGGCGGTCTCGAGAGCGGGTTGCCCGACATCCTCGCTTTTCCTGACCTCAGCACGCTCACCGACCTTCCGTGGGAGCCCGGCATTGCGTGGTGCCTTGCCGACACGACCGTGGTTGGGGCTGGTGGCGAATTCGAGCCGGCGCTTGAGGCGCCCCGAGGTGTGGCGCGGCGCGTATCCGAGCGGCTCGCAACGTTGGGCCTGTCTGCTGTGATTGGCCCCGAGCTTGAGTTCTACCTGTGTGAGCCCGATGAGCGCGGCGGCTGGGCACGGTACTCCGATGAGAAGGGCAACGTGTACGTGGTCGGGCGCAAGGGCGACCCGCGCGGCATCCTGCTCACCATGCTGCGCTATCTCCGCGATGCCGGCCTACGCGTGACGGCCGCCAACCACGAGTTCTCGCCGGGGCAGTTCGAGATCAACCTCACCCACTCCGAGCTCGTCGACGCGTCGGATCGGGCTTTTCGAATGAAGTCAGCCGTTCAGGAGATCGCGCGTCACGAGGGTTTGATGGCGACCTTCATGGCGAAGCCGTTCAATGGCGAGGGCGGTAGCGGCTTTCACCTGCACCTCTCACTCGTCGACGCCGATGGCGCCAACGTGTTCGGCAGCCCTGAGGGCCCCGACGGCC
The DNA here is from genome assembly GCA_943329595.2 of Bifidobacterium breve. GTDB lineage: Bacteria > Actinomycetota > Actinomycetes > S36-B12 > CAIYMF01 > CAIYMF01. Next base: position 10,528 of record CALQEM020000003.1, on the reverse strand, counting down.
TCTCGGCCGCTGGGCGGGCCGCTATCGCCGGGGTGCTCGCACACGCGCCAGCACTCGCCGCGATTCTGAACCCCACCATCAACTCGTACAAGCGGTTCGGCCCCGACACGTTGGCCCCGTGGTTGATCGACTGGGGGCTCGACAACCGCAGCGCCATGGTGCGAATTCCGCCCGAGCGTGGCGAGGCGGCCCGCATGGAGGTTCGTCTTGGCGACGCCACCGCTAATCCCTACCTAGCGATGGCTGCCGTGACCGCTGCCGTGTACCTCGGCCTGCGCGACAACCTTGAGCCGCAGGCCCCACTCGAGGGGTATGGATACGACCCTGAGTCAGCACCGATGCTGCCTGGTTCGCTCACCGCCGCGCTCGATGCACTGGAGGCCGACACTGACCTCATCGAGGTGCTCGGCGAGTTCTTCGTGACGTCGTTTCTCACCTACAAGCGCAACGAGGTCGAGAGGTTCAACGCGCACGTCACCGACTGGGAGTTCAGCGAGTACGCCTACCACCTGTGATGGGCACGCCCCCCCAGCGCCACCTCTGATCGAACGCACGACCTCTTGAAGGAGCACCCATGACTCGCACGCTCGCGGAAGCCGCCGCCGCACTCGCTGATCCCGACACCTTTGTCGATGGCCCGCCGTGGGAATTCTTCGCCGCGCTGCGCGAGTCTGACCCGGTGGCGTGGACCGCCGAGCCTGAGCCCAACCAAGGATTCTGGACCGTCACCCGGCACGCCGACATCGTCGCCGTGAGCCGCGATTGGGAGACGTTCACCTCGAACAGGGGGGTGTCGCTCGAGGAGCTCGACGATGACCAGCTTGAGCACCGCACCTCGATGATCGACACCGATCCTCCGGCGCACACCGCGATGCGGAAGATCCTCGCCGGACAGTTCACCCCGCGAGTCATCAACGGCTACGAGAGCTTCCTTCGTGGCGTGGTCGCGCGCACGATGGACAACGCGCTAGCACGCACTGAGTTCGAGTTCGTCGAGCAGGTGTCGAGCGAGATTCCGGTGCGCGTGCTCTCGCGCATGCTGTCAGTGCCCGATACCGACCACGCCAAGCTCACCAGCTGGGGCGACCGGCTGGTAGGTAACACCGACCCCGAATTCGCCGATGCGCTGCATGGATCGGAGGAAAGTGAGCAGTATCGACTGCTGCCCTTCCGGTCACCTGCGGCGCTCGAGGTATTCGAGTACGGCCGCGCCCTGCAGGCCGAGCGTCGCGCCCAGTCAACCGGCGACCTCATCAGCCTGATGGTCGAGGCCGAGATCGACGGCGAGCCACTGCCCCAGCGCGACCTCGACAGCTACTTCCTGCTGCTGTCACTCGCGGGGCAGGAGACCACCCGCCAGGCCATCACGCTGGGCATGCACACCCTGATCACCAACCCCTCGGCGCTCGCCCAGCTGCAGGAGCGACCCGAGCTGCTGTCGGGCCCCGCGCTCGATGAGCTTCTGCGCTGGGGGCCACCGGTGTATCACATGCGCCGCACGGCGACTCGCGATGCGCGTATCGGTGACACCGACGTGCGAGAGGGCGACAAGATCGCCCTCTGGTACGCGTCGGGCAACCGCGACGAGGCCGCCATTCCGCACGCCGACATCCTCGACCTCGGGCGCGAGAGTGTCGATCTCCTCACCTTCGGCAAGGGCGGGCCTCACTTCTGCCTGGGCTCTTTCCTCGCCAAGATGGAGTACCGGGTAACGATGGAGGAGCTCGTGGCGCGCATCGACACCGCCGAGTTCAACGGTCCGGTCGAGCGGCTGCGCAGCAACTTCGTCAACGGCGTGAAGCGCATGCCCGTACGAGTGACGCTCCGCTAGGAGAGGCGTCGCGCGGATCGGAAGTCGGCCGGTCGCTTCGCGAGGAAGGCGGCCACACCCTCGGCGTACTCGGGGCTCGCCAGCGACTCCTCGTAGATCGAGTGCACGGCCTCGTCTTCGTCGAGTTGGCCGGCTACCACGCGGTCGATCAGCGCCTTGCCCCCAGCTAGTGACACCCGCGCCCGCGACGCCAGCAGCGCTGCGATGGCCTCAGCCCGCGCGAGCACCTCGCCCGGCGCGACCACCTCGTGCACCATGCCGATCGCCTGCGCACGGGGTGCGTCGATGAGCTCGCCGGTCAGCAGGATCCAGCGCGCCCACGCCGGTCCGACAACCTCCACGAGGCGGGCGGTCGACTGCAGGCCGTAAACGATGCCCAGCTTGGCGGGGGTGATGCCAAAGCGTGAGTTTTCGCCGCACACGCGAAGGTCGCACGCAATGGCCAGCTGCGCCCCACCACCGATGGCAAACCCCTCGATGGCGGCCACCGTCGGCTTGGGGCACTCGAACAGGGCCCGCTCGCCACTGGCAATCGCCTCGCCGTGGAGGCGGGCTCCCGCCACGTCGGCCCGCAGGGTCTGGAACTCCGAGATATCGGCACCGGCGCTGAACGGCCCACCGGGAGTTCCTCGTAGTAGCACCACGTCGACGTCGTCATCGATTGCCAACGACGGCATCAGGCGCGCGAAGGCCCACCACATGTCGACGTTGATCGCGTTGTGCTTGTCGGGCCGCCGCAGCTCGATGGTGGCGATGCCGTCGGACACCTCGACCCCCATGTGTGCGGCGGCGTCACCTAATGCGTCGGTGTGTCGAGAGTGCATCGCACCATCAAACCAGCCGCCGACCGGTCAGCGATGCGCGAGAGTCGTTCCGCCGTTCCACGAGGTGCCGACCTGCCGGTAGTAGCCGCTGATGATCTCGTTGACCGGCAGCACGCTGCCGAGCTCGTCCCACGGCGAGTCGAAGAGGTCGAGCTCAGCCTCGGCCTTCCACGCCTGTCCGACATCTCCGTCGTAGCCGCTCATGGTGACGACCTCGTCGAGCGCCCACCCGCCGTTGCGCTCAAGTGCGCGCACCTGTCGGTGGTGCACCATCGGTAGCGCGTTGACGAACCCGTTGGTGTCGCTGGGTCCGGTGATGGTGATGCGCGCCTGAGCAAGCCGGTGGTCGTAGGCGGCGAGAGTGGCACCGAAGCGGCCGCCGACGTCGACGCGCGGCGCCGCCTTGCCGTGCGGCATCGGACGGGTCTGGTGAATTGAGCCGAGCTTCTTAGGATAGCCCTGGTGCACTCCGCGGGCGATGGCAAAATCGCTGGTGACCCAGATGAGCACGCAGCGCGAGTAGGTGACGCCCTCGTACTGGCAGCGCACCACCACGAAGGCCTCCTTGTACTGGCTGCGCGCCGGGTCGAGCAGCTCGTCGAACGAGTCGGAGCATGACTGCCAGTCGGCCCAGATCATGGCCACGGCGCCGGGGTCGTCGGGAGCGAGCTCGAGGTCATCGGGCAGTAGCGCGCGCACATTCGCGGGAGCAGTGCGGTACTCGACCGTGAGCAGGTCGCCGCTGTAGTGCCAGGGCGGCGGCGGAATGACGCCGCTGCGTCCACTGGGGGTGTACGGGGGCGCGTAGCCACGAAGCTCGCTCACGGAGTCTCCATTCGTTTGGGTCCGTACGAATGCTACGCGGCGAGGGTCGCGGCGTCCATGAGTGTGGGTGATTCCGGCGTCGCCCCGCGCCCCGCGCCCCCTCCCGACTTTCTCTGGTGCGATTCGACATCGATCAGTGTCGGATCGCACCTGAGTTCGTGTCGGATTGCACCACAGAACAACGCGGGTCCTGTCCGGGTGGTGTCCCAGCGCATCCCGCGCCACGCGATTGGAAGGCACGCCATGTCGACGCAAGCCGGGTGGGCCGTGTGGGGATCGAACCCACAACCCGCTGATTAAAAGAGTCTCCGAGCCGAGTCCTGACGCGGCCAGCATTGTGCGTACCTGCAGGTCAGGTGGGCGGCCGTACCTTGGCGATTCAACCCGCATCGGCGTGAACGGCTGCCACTGGCAACCAGAGTGGCACCACTCGGTGGTCCTCGAAGCAGCGAGTCGCACCGTAATGCACGTTCACAGGAAGGGCAGACAGTCGGCATGAGCCGCGTGAAGCTCGATCGACGCGAGCCCCTGAAAGGGGCTCACTCGGTGCGACTGACGACGAACCGGGGCGACGCGACATCTTGAGATGCACAGTGCTGAACTGAATGCGGAGACGGGGGCTCACATGAAGCGAACTGCTTACATTGTGACGCTGTTGCTGGTGTCTACCGCGGCGCTTGCCCTGCCACGGCTCGCGGAGTTGGAACTAATGGTCAAGTCAGTTAGGCGCCACAGATTAGCGCGCCCGCCGCGCCTTTCGAGTCTGCGGAGATCAGCGATAGGCCGGATCCAAACTCCCCTTCATTCGCTGGACACGTGAGTCAGGTGATCCCGACCGCGGAGTGGGACAAGCAAGAAGTGCCGATCAGGGTCGGGTTGGTTGCCGATCACAATCGGCAGGTGGCAGACCCGGCACGGTTCGCCGGGCTGCGCGTCGATGAATCAATCGGACGCGTGGACGTCTGGTGGGCCGGCGGCGTGCCTGACGTCGTCGCGGAGTATGCCGGGTCTGAGCCCCTTGGAATCAGCGTTGCACTCCACCCGGACGCGCGCTTCCCCCGGGCGGTCGCGGAGCAAGCCGTGGACGTGCTACTTGCAGACCGTAACCGCGTCAAGGAGCTGGGCTTCTCTTACACCTCGATCCGATACGACGGCTCTGGAGTAGACGTCGGAGTTCTCGGAGACCCGCCGTCGTCCGCAAGAATCGATGAGTTGGGGCGCCTTATCGGGCTCTCGGATGGACTGTTCTTCATCGGCAAGAGTTCTCCGATTGTCGAAACAACAGGGACCAAGTAGAACGACTCGTGACCCTACACAGGTGGGATGCTGCTCAGGTCTCCCGTGGACCCGACGACGGACGGGCTGTACTCATCGGGCTTCGCGATGCTCGACGGCGCCTACGGGTTGCTTGCAACCGTTAATCACTCCAATCCAAGCGGCAGTCGAGTTGTCCGGAACGGCGCAGGTAGTCCGGTCGCCCCTTCATCAGGCGTCTCGACCCATGGCGCCATCGATCTCAATCTTGTGGATCCCACAGCCTCGCCGGCCACCGAGCCTCGGATCACACGGGGTCTTGGAGTTCGATCACGCGGGCGTTGGTGAAGAACTGGGCTGGCGCTCCGCTACGTCATCTTTCAAGACGCCGACCACGACACTGGAGGTTGCATACTGTGGACCAACTGATACTACGTTGGCGGAGGCCATCGACGCGACGCGATCCGTCGAGGCGTCCAAATCGGCAATCGAGCGCGTCGCCGTCACCACCCGAACCCCATGCACCACGCCTGCCGCCGCCAGGAGGGCGGTCGCCTCGTCAACCGTTCGGCGAACGGCCTTAACGACGAGGACATCGCCATCCACGTATGCGCCGCCCCAGCTCTCAGGCTCCTGTTCGAAGAACTTGCCGACCAACATCGCGTAGTTCTCCGCGACGTCAGGAGGATCCCCCGGCGTGGCGGTCGAGGTGAGGCAACGTCCCGCTTCTAACCTCACGACGGATTAGACCGAAGTGTCGCTCGTCAACAGCTTGGCGTAGATGAGTGTTGCAAGGCCGAGAACCGCGAGTGTTCCAACCAAGGCAAGCAACAAAGCCGCGATCACACGTCGTCCAGTGCTTCCCATTGTGGGGTAGATCAAGGCGGAAATGACGAGGACGAGCACAAGGCCGACAAGTACAACGCCGACTGCACGGCTCAGCGCGGTGGCGTAAAGGACTAGCGCCGCAACAGCACAGACGACAGCGGCGGCGAACAGCAGCCGCCGGGTTGACACCTGTCGACTGACATCGATGGCGCTCATGAGATCACCCCTTTCCCACGGTGACAGACGGCGGGACCGGAGTCAACCACTCGAATTAAGTCCCTCGGCGAACCTGATTGAGCCCCTCGGCTAACCGGCGGCTCGTGGCAGCCGACTTCCCCTCCGCTCGCAGACATGTGCATTGCCAGGCCGGTGCTCCACCAGGCGCACGAACAACGTCTACGGTGTCCCGCTCGGGTGCCTCGGACCGTGACAGGTGGCCAGGCAAGTGAAAGGGCGATGAGCCCGCCCTGACCAGCAGGCATGCCCCTGCCGCTAGGCCAGACGCTCGCGCGCACTTGACTCGCGCCAGCGGCGGTGCCTTCAGTTGGGAGTGTCAGGCGTCCGCCAACTTGACAGGCGGGCTCCGCCTCCACTCGAAACGGCGAGCCGCGATCTAGAATTTGGCGTCTTCAACAGCCACGAGTCGAGATCAAGCGGCAATCCGTTTGTGGGAGCGGCGGCTGCGCTTGCGGCCGGCACGAATCCACCCCAAGTTACCAACGCAGCGACAAAGGCGAAACTCCCAGAAAGAAGAGCACGCCGAGAAACATTCTCACTATTCATGGAGTCGAGCCTTTCACAGCCATTTGTCGAATGGACTCGAGCACTTCGGACGTGACGTGTTGACCCACCTCGGTAAGCATCGACCGAAGGGCAGAAGATGTTGGATCCGCTAGCACGATCGTTGTTGAATCTTTCATTTCTAGCGTTACCTTGGCCGGCCCAACAATGGCCAGCTTCGCAAATCCACGGGAAGTCTGCAGGTCCGACACTTGCACGTTTCGGAACCCTAGCCCGGCAGCGTCAGTGGCTGATGGCTCTGACCCGGAATAAACGCTCAAGGCTTCGATGGATCGGGTCAATGCGTCCAGCGTCCCAGCTCCAATTGTCCATGTCGGGTTCTCACGGCCCGAGTACACGTTGGCTTCGACTCTGTTAGAAGGTACGAGCGCACTTCCAGTGCTAGCAGGGTTCGCAGAACCGCAGGCCACAATCAACAATAGAGTCACAGAAGGAATGGCCAATATCTCCCAACGAAATCTTCGACTTGGCATGGCGATCACGAGATTAAGGCTTGCCTCAAAGTGATCTTGACGACAGGTCCAGATCATCACGCATGGGTTGGCTCAGCCGCCCAAAGTGAACGGGGGAAGTTTTGTGAATCGAATCTCTCGGTCCGCCGTGCTTACGGCGTCCGCCATCATGCTGCTCGTCCCAGGCGTCGCGTACGGCGCATCCACCGCACCCACCGCACCCACCGCACCCACCGCACCCACCGCACCCACCACCAATTCGAGCACCTCGTCGCCAAGGGCATTGCCCGTTGCTCCCGTCGAAGTCAGCGACGAACAGGCCGAGAATGAGAACATCGGCACCGTCGCCGACAAAATCTACGCTCTTGGCGCGGATCAGGGGTTGGCCGGCCTGCAGACCGACTACGTGAACAACGCGATCACTGTCTACTGGAGTGGGCAGCCGCCGAAGAATGTCGAGGAGTTCGTGGCCAGCACCCCTCAGGGTGTGGCGGTGAAACTCGTGCAGAGCGGCCAGTACTCCCGTGCTGAGGCCGAGGCTGCCAGGTCGCGCATCGAGGCGAGCTCCTTGGTGACGGAACTGAAGCTGTACTCCATCTCGGTTGACTTCCGCGGCAGCGGGCTCAACGTGGTGTCGGGTCTCAAGGAGTTCACCGAGGATGACATCGCCCGCCTGCGTTCCATTGCAGGCATCGGTGGGATCACCGTCGACGCCGCCAAGAGCGAGCCGCGCCCTTTCGCGTCGCGCGTCAATGACGCGCCGCCCTGGAAGGGTGGGATTCGTACCGTGCACTAAACGTCATACGGGACATGGAACTGCACGTCGGGCTTCGCAGTGCTGGACGGCCCTTATGGTCGCCTTCTGACCGCCAACCACTGCGACGCCACTGCCAACGGCGCCGTCAAGGACGGCGCTGGACAGACGATCGCTAGCGGCGGTACGTCGGTTTCGGAAGTGCCCGCTCTGGACTCGCTTTTGGTCGACCCGTCGTCGTCGCCTGCCACCACCCCGGTGGTTTACTACGGCGCCTACAACACCAGCTCCACGAAGACGGTCAAGAGCTGGGCGTCGAACTGGCCCGGCGACCCAGTCTGCTCGGGTGGCGCGAGCCTAGGGACACGTTGCGGCACCGTGTATGACGACAACGATCACGTCTACATTAATGGCTACATCGTCCCAGTGATCCAGGCCGCGGCGTCGAGCGGCGCGATAGCTGGGCAGGGGGATAGTGGCGGTCCGGTCACCAAGTTGGTGACTGGTGGGGTCCAGGCCCGAGGCATCGTGCTAGGGAACGATCCCAACTACGTGGACTTCACCGGGTCGGCGTGCGGTTCGGTGAACCCCGACGCTGTCGCTTCTGACTTCATCTGCTCGCAGCACTTCAGTTTCGTTCCGATCAGCCTCATCTTGAACAGCTGGGGAGTTTCCCTTGAGACCGGCTGACGTATAGGCGAACAGCGCCCCGCCCCCGTCATATCGCGGGCGGGGCGCTGTTGCGCGTGGGGAGCGGCGGCGGACGAACCAGCAGCGGCCTCCCGACACTGGCCAACGGACCGACGGTGCAGTTCGGTCAGAAGCCGATGACGGTGCCGACGCAAGGCTTCGCTCGGGCGTTCAGGAAGGCCTGACTTGGACTCAGACATGTGCATTGCCAGGCCGTTGCCCCCGCCAGACGAGATCTCGTGCGGGGCAAAGGATTACCGATTCGTACCGGTCCCTGACGAGTAGTCACTCTGAGGGTTGTTTGATGGCAAAGCGACGCTCGTCGTGACAGTGACGATTAGGAGCTGGTGATGCTGCGGGCGTGCGCGGAATGAGCCCGGGCCGCCAACGAGCCGAGGCGCCGGCACGGCCGCGCCGTCGCAGCTTGCTCTGTTCATGGGATGACGGGCAGAGAGCGGCGCTGGGTTCGCGGTCGCGCGGCCCGCGCCCACTCAATGGCACCGCCAAACGATCAGGATCGCGGCGATGACTCCTCTGGCTCCAAGGAGCGGAGCGCCGCCTTGGCCCGGTTCCGCATCCGCTGCAGGCTCTCTCCCGTCCGGACCAGCCGGCACGAGACCTCCCGAACCGACAGCACACGAACTTCGGTCCTCCGCTGAGCCGTGGGCACCTCCGGCGGACAACACCAGCCAGCCGAGCCCGAGCAGCATGCTCACGACGTCGGCCGTCGACTCCGTCACGAGCAAGACCCCAATCACGGCACACACTGGTATCTGGATACAGAGCCCGATGCCCCGGCCCCTACCGCCGGCGCGACCGTGGATCCGACCCGAACGCGACTGGTGACGGCGAGCGAGGCACCTATCTGCGTCTGCCTTCAGATGCAGCGGCTCACAGGGGAATCACGATCTTGCTGAGCGCGTCGACAACTTGGGGCAGGTAGGCACCGCAGGAGCCAGAGGGGACGTGTGCCTGCCAAAGCCCGTCCAAGGTCTCTACGAAGATGGTCCTCGGTGCCTGCAAGGAGGCCGGACACACTTGATCGACGCCGGAATCGTCGACTTCTGCGGCTGACTCGTCGGGCAGGCGCAGTGCGGCGTCCAGCCCGGTGAACGGCTCGCCACCACCTGCGGCAGTCTTCGTCAGTCGAAATGGCGAGAACGGTGGTCCCCACACGCCTGCCTGGAGCGGACAGATCAGGTACGCAATCGCTTTCCCCGTTACGACGACCGGTGACTGGTCCGGCTCGGTCGTGGGCTCCGTCGGGCACTTCACAGACTGCTGCGGATAGCCCATCAGGGTGCTGACAACTGCGTCCGTCGATGGCGACTCCATGACCGTCGCACCGAACGTAGGAGTCGACGGAGCGCCAACGCTCCCCCCGCCAGTGCAAGCAGTGAGGCCAGCCACCAACGCTGCCAGGAGTGCGGTGCGGGCCCACATGACTGTGTGACGAAGGGTCACCCACCGGGGTTCCATGCGAATCAGAATGCCCTGGTATCGCTCGGGTCGTCCATGGACGAGTGCGGCTTCGTGCTCGGCTTCATCGACTCCCGGCCGCGGTCGACCATGGTCTCTGGGCGCGTTTCGTCCCGAGCGGCCCGGCCCAGCTGCACGACTGCCCGCTGGTCGACGTCGCAGTCCGTCACCACCGGCCGCGGCAGCAGATCAGTCACGGGATCCGTCCTGAGCCTGCCCACGCCGTCATCGACTCCGTCACGAGAGTGACGGGGCGGCCCTCGACTCCGTCAAGAACTCCGTCACGAACTCCGTCACCTTGTCGTCGGCGCGGCCCGCCGGCGGGAGCAACGCGCACCTTCGCCAGCCAGCTCGGTTCGCAACGCCGGCATGGCGTCGACCGGACCGTCGCCCAGCGCGGCATCGGTGCCCACTGAGTCGAGGCCGCGCCGGCCCCGGCGCGCTCTCGACGCGCCTGAACTGGTCGGAAGAGGGCCCGACTGGGACCGCCCAGCGCCCGGCAGGGCACTAGGTGAGTAACACTCGTGGAAGCCTCCGAAAGCCCCAAGTGGCACGAAATGTGGCACGAGATCCGGGAAATCGCTGAAATCCCCTCATATCATTGAAGAAGTCGAGTGCCCCCGGCAGGATTCGAACCTGCGATTCGACATCGATCAGTGTCGGATCGCACCTGAGTACGTGTCGGATTGCACCACAGAACAACGCGAGCCGGGTGGGCCGTGTGGGGATCGAACCCACAACCCGCGGATTAAAAGTCCGCTGCTCTGCCAATTGAGCTAACGGCCCGGGG
>CALQEM020000002.1:0-40373 GCA_943329595.2 Bifidobacterium breve | reverse complement strand
GCGGAACATGTAGATGTAGCCCGCAGCCAAGATCGCCCTGTCGCGCGGCAACCCCCGCGCGGCGTCGCGCGTCAGTAGGCCCATGATTCCGTCACGGTCAACTTTGGCATCCACCCGCGCCGACCACAATGCCGTCTGATCGATGCTGCCCCCAAGCTCGGGTTCGCGAATCAGATCAAACATCTGGCCCATCATGTCGTCGGAGTGAATCACCGCCAGTCGATCTTCGTAAGCGCTGACGAGGGTGGACTTACCCGCACACGACGCACCGGTCAGCATGATGAAATATCGGGGGACCACGGGAGTTAATGCTAGCTCACCTCGGAGACGCCTCATCGGAATATTCGCCGATAATCAGCATTATGTCATTTCACTGATTTCGGCAGGCTGCTCGGCAGACCCCCTCTGCTCTGGCTCAAGCGCCCCGTGTCACACGGCCACGACCGTGTGACACGGGGCGCACTCGTTGGCGGGGGGATACCGTAGGCGCATGAGCGCGGTTCAGATCACCGAGTCCGATATCGAGCTGCCCACGGGCGTCACCCTGAGGGTCCGTGAGTCCGGGCCCATCGACGGACCGGTGCTGATTTTCCTGCACGGCTTTCCCGAGGGTGCGTTCGCGTGGGACGGCATGCTCGAGCGGCTCGCCGTTCAGGGCTACCGCTGTCTGGCCCCGTATCTCCGCGGCTTTGGCCCCAGCAGTAACCCCGAGGGCGTCGAGGCCTACCGCGTGAGTGAGGTAGCCAAAGACATCGGAGCACTCGCCATGATGGTGAGCCCTGCTCGACCGCTGGCGGCCCTCGTGGCACACGACTGGGGCGGCGCCGCGGGCTGGGCCCTCGGCGCCCGCGCGCCTCAGCTGATGGAACGACTGATCATCATCAACTCCCCCCACCCCGCCACCTTCCTGCGCGACGTGCAGCACGACCCCGGCCAGCGCGCAGCCAGCGAGTACATGAATGCGCTCGCGGCCGACGACGCTGAGGTGAGGTTCGCCGAGGACGACTACCGGCGTTTATGGCGCGTCTTGGAGGGCATGGGCCCCTCGGACTCGTGGCTCGACGCCGCCGCCCGCCAGCGCTACCGGGAGCTGTGGGACCAGGGCCTCACCGGAGGGCTCAACTACTACCGAGCCACTCCCGTGCGTCCGCTGCCGGGCCTCGAGTCGATCACCCTTCCTCCGGCCCTTCTCGAGGTGTCGGTGCCCACCCTGGTCATCTGGGGCATGGGCGACACTGCCCTATTGCCGGGCCTCACGGTCGGGCTCGACGAGTACGTGTCCGATCTGAAAATCGAGCGTGTGCCCGACGCCACCCACTGGATCGTGCACGAGCAGCCCGACCTCGTCGAGGGACTGATCACCGAGTTCCTCGACGGGCATTCCGGGGAATGACCTACTCCCCCGATTTCCCCGGCTGGGCCGTCATCGACATCGACGGCGTACTCGCCGACGTGCGGCACCGGCTCGTCCACGTCGAACGTTCGCCCAAGAACTGGGACGCCTTCTTTGCCGCGGCTCCGCTCGACCCTCCGCTAGCCCGGGGCATCGAGGTGGTGCACGAGCAACTGGCCGCAGGTCGCCGGGTCGCGTACGTGAGTGGTCGACCTGAGCGGTGCCGCGCCGACACGGTGGCGTGGCTTGAGGCTCAGGGGCTTGCGTCCACTCCCCTGCACCTGCGCGGCGATGCAGACCGGCGTCCGGCCCGCCTCACCAAGCTCGAACTGGTGCGGATGCTTGAGCGGTCCGCGCCGATCGACGTCGTGGTCGACGACGACATCGCGGTCGTCACCGCGATGCGCGCCGCCGGCTACGAGGTTCTGCACGCCACGTGGATGGACGGAGGTACCGAGGGAGTCGACCACTCCCCCGCCCAGGACGCCCTGTTCGAGGCCCAGGAGGTCGAGGGCCGCACCTGAGCCGCCAGTCGTCCACACCGACTCGCTCATCCATGCGAAAGCGTCACACCCCGGGCCGCCGGTGCGACGCTTTCGCATGGATTAGCGGGGTGGGTCGGCGCGGGGTCGCACCAGGGTGAGTACCACGCTCATCGCGGCGCAGGGTGCGCCGTCGTCCTCGCGAGTGAAGGTGATGTCCGTACTCCACTCGGGCCGCCCGCCGGAGAGGAACTCGCGCTCGAGTTCGGCGGGGTCAACCGACATCGTTGCCTCGGCGATCACCGCGCATTGGGCCAGCTTGCTCCAGCGGATCTCCCCCGACACCGCGAGTGGCACCGCGCGATCGAGGAGGTGACCAAGGCGCACCATCATCAGCGTGGCGGCCGTGGTCTCGCCGAGGGTGAAGATGGCTCCCGCATGCGGCCCGCCGACGTGATTGCGGATTCGCTCCTCGTTCGGCATCCGAATGCGCACGCGCTCACCCAACTCGAGCACCTCAACTCCCAAGGTCTCGAGCATGGGCGCCGTGGCCCTCATCGCTGCGGTGAGCGACGCGGGGTCAGTGGCCTGCGAGGCGGTGTCACTGTTCATGGCGCGACACTACCCCTGAGCCCGGCGCCAGCCTCGTCAGCGCTCCTCGAAGGCCTCTGGCGGCGGGCAGTTGCACACCAGGTTGCGGTCGCCGTGTGTCGAGTCGATTCGGCGCACAGGCGGCCAGTACTTGTCCTCGCGCACCGAGGCGACCGGATACACCGCCAACTCGCGCGAGTAGGGCATTGCCCACTCGTCGACCACGCAAGCCGCGGTGTGAGGAGCCTGCCGCAGCGGCGACAACTCAACCGGCCACTCCCCCGCGATCACCCGGTCGATCTCGCCCCTGATGGCGATCATCGCCGCGCAGAACCGGTCGATCTCCTCGAGTGACTCGCTCTCGGTGGGCTCAACCATGAGGGTTCCAGTGACCGGGAACGACATCGTGGGGGCATGGAAGCCATAGTCGATCAGCCGCTTGGCGACGTCGTCGACGGTAACTCCCGACTCTTTGGAAATTCCGCGCAGGTCAAGGATGCACTCGTGCGCCACGAGTCCCCCCTCGCCCGAGTACAGCACCGGGAAGTGGTCGCGAAGCCGCACCGCGATGTAGTTGGCCGACAGGATCGCCACCGAGGTGGCACGGGTGAGCCCGTCGCCACCCATCATGCGGATGTAGGCCCACGGGATGGGCAGAATTCCGGCGCTACCCCAGGGGGCCCCGCTGACCGGCCCCACACCGCCGTCGGCATGGCCGCGCCCCAGCGGGCCAGCCTCGGGTCGCAACGGGTGCGAGGGCAGGTAGGGAGCGAGGTGCGCCCGCACTCCCACGGGACCCACCCCGGGCCCGCCGCCCCCGTGCGGGATGCAGAAGGTCTTGTGCAGGTTGAGGTGTGACACGTCGGCGCCGAATCGTCCGGGCTTGGCCAGCCCCACGAGTGCGTTGAGGTTGGCACCGTCGACGTAGACCTGTCCCCCAGCATCGTGCACCATGGCGCAGATGTCGGAGACACCCTGCTCGAACACGCCGTGCGTTGAGGGGTAGGTGATCATCAGCGCCGCGAGCCGATCGCGGTGAGCCTCGATCTTCTCGCGCAGGTCGTCGAGGTCGACATCGCCATTCTCGGCGCACGACACCACGACCACGCGCATGCCCACCATCACTGCGCTGGCAGCGTTGGTGCCGTGGGCGCTGCTCGGAATGAGGCAGACATCGCGACCACTCTCACCGTTCGCGCGATGGTACGCACGAATCGCAAGCAGCCCGGCAAATTCGCCCTGGCTGCCGGCGTTGGGCTGGAGGCTGATCGCGTCGTACCCCGTGATCTCGACCAGCCACGCCTCGAGGTCGCGGATCACCTGGAGGTGTCCCGCGACCTGGTCGAGCGGGGCGAAGGGATGGATGTCGGCGAACTCAGGCCAGATGATGGGCGCCATCTCGGCTGCGGCGTTGAGCTTCATGGTGCACGACCCGAGCGGAATCATCGAGCGGTCAAGTGCGACGTCCTTGTCGGAGAGACGCCGCAGGTAGCGCATCATCTCGGTCTCGCTGTGGTGCGTGTTGAACACCGGGTGCGTGAGGAAGTCGCTCGTGCGAGCGAGTTCGGGTGGGATTGACTCGCTGAGTTCCTCCGCCACGGTGACGTCGACCGACAGCACCTCGGCCACCGCTTCAAGAACCGCAATAACGTGAGCGTCGGAGGTCACCTCATCGCACGTGAGCGTCACGACGTCGGACCCCTGGTGCCACAGGTTGATGCCACGCGCCAGCGCGGCAGCAACCACGTCGCGAGCACGGCCCGGAACCTCGAACGAGACAGTGTCAAAGAAATACTGACTTCGCACCGGGCAGCCCATGAACTCGACGCCCTGGGCGATCTGTCGCGCCCGTCGATTGACACCACGCGCGATGGCGGTGAGGCCCCGTGGTCCGTGGTAGGCCGCGTACATCGACGCCACGACTGCCAGCAGCACCTGAGCAGTGCAGATGTTGCTCGTGGCCTTCTCTCGCCGGATGTGCTGCTCACGAGTCTGCAGGGCGAGCCTCATCGCCGGCCCTCCGGTGGCGTCGATGCTGACGCCCACCATGCGCCCGGGCATGCTCCGCTCGAGGCCGCTGCGCACTGCCATAAAGCCCGCGTGCGGGCCGCCGAACCCCATCGGCACCCCGAACCGTTGCGCCGACCCGATCGCCACGTCGGCTCCTAGTTCGCCGGGGGGACGCAGCAGGGTGAGCGCCAACAGGTCGGTGGCCACCGCCACGAGGGCTCCACGCGAATGCACGGCCTCGACCAGGGGGCCATCATCGCGCAACGTGCCCGACGCACCCGGCTGGCTCAGGAGCACCCCGAAAAAATCATCGACAGGCAACGCCTGCGCACCCTCGTCGAAGTCGACGATCCGCAGGGTGATTCCGAGGGGCTCAGCGCGCGTCGCGAGCACCGCCAGGGTCTGCGGAAGCGTGTCGGCATCGACCACAAACACATCACTAGCCGAGGCCGAGGAGCGGCGCAGCAGGGTCATGGCCTCCGCCGCAGCGGTGGGCTCGTCGAGCAGGCTGGCTCCTGAAATCGGGAGTCCGGTGAGGTCGCACACCATGGTCTGGAAGTTCAGCAGCGCCTCGAGCCTCCCCTGTGAGATCTCCGGCTGATAGGGCGTGTACGCCGTGTACCAGGAGGGACTCTCGAGGATGTTCCGCACGAGCACGGCCGGGGTTCGGGTCATGTGGTACCCCAGGCCGATCATCGAGACCGCTCGATTGTTGCGGGCTGCAATCGCACGCAGTTCACTCGTCGCCTCCCACTCACTCGCCGCTGGAGGCAGGGAGAGACCCTGGTGCCACCGGATGAGTTCGGGAACCACCGCCGCCACGAGCGACTCGAGGGAGTCGTGGCCGATGGCCTCCAGCATCGTGGCCACATCGGGGCCGTCAGGGCCGATGTGCCGCTCAACGAAGGGCGCGGCGGCGCCTGCTCGATCGTCGCCTGTGAGCGCGTCGCGCGCGGTAGTGATAGTCATGGGGGGCCCTCGTTCGGACGTCGGGGCGATGGGCCGGCAGGCCCAGCGCCCTCATCTGTCCCTCGCGCTGAGCGCGGCCTGAGAGTTTCACCGTCGCGGTCGAAACCACGACGGCTTGCACCGTCGGCGGGTGCCTGAGGCACCACTTTCCAGATTTGCCTCACCCGATCGGTTCTGGGGCCTGAGAGGTTGTGAGGAACTTGCTCCTTCGGCGCCCGACGCTGGCTGCGACGGAACTCTCCCGACCGGGGTCTTCAGCAGCGATAGCCTATACCCGCGACATCGTCAGTAGCCCCTACCGAGTGCCTACGGCGAGTCATCCGACGACGGGGCTGGTGAACCGAACGTGAAGCGCCGCGTGGTGACGTCGACTGACCCGTCGGGCAGGGCCACATCCAGCCTGCTCTATCTCGGTGCCACCGCCGTCACCACGGTCGGCTCCGCCGTCGGCGCCCTCGAGGCGGCCTCCATTGCCACCACGACCGACCCCAGCCACGGCGCCCTACTGACGGCCGTCATCATCATCGAACTGCTGGTGGCGTCAACGCTCACTGTGCCACACGTTCCGGCGCTGGCCGCGCGATGGGGGCCGCAGCGGCTCTACGCCCTCGGCATGGCTGCCACCGGGGTCATCTGGGCAGTGGCCGCACTGGCCATCCTGGCCGGGCTGCCCCCCTACCCCACCCTGCTGGTGACCGTTCCCCTGATGGGAATGACCACCGGGCTCTCCACCGTGCTGTCACCCCTGGTGGGTCGCGCCTATCTGGCAGGCAACACGATGGCGGGCGCCTACTCCCGCGTCGCAGTGGTCGTGGGTCTCAGCTGGGCCGCGGGGGCCCTGATCGGCGGGCAACTTCTCCTGCACGTCCCGCCCGGACTCGGAATCCTGGTGCGAGGCGCTCTCGTGGTGCCCCTGGTCATCGTGCTGGCCACGGTCAGCCCACGCGGCCGCGCCTCCGTCGCGACCCGTCGGGGAGGCGGGTCGTGGAGAAACCTCGCCTCCAATGTTCGCACCCCCGGGCCCCTGCGCGCCGTGGTGGCCCTGTCGTGCGCCATGGCGATCTTCGTACTTCCCTACCTCAGCCTCATCGTGCCCATCACCGCCGCCCTGCGGCAGGTTCCGCTGGTGACCGGGGCCGGACTGCTCATGGCCGGCACCGCGATCGGCGAGGTGCTCTCCCTACCGCTCGTGGCATCGCTGCAACGACGACTACCGTCACTGCCCGCCGCCGCAGCCGCCGCGATTCTGTGCGGCGGCTGCATGGCGCTCTTCGCGGTCAGCTCGGCCCTCATGTCACAGCAGGTCGAACTGGTGGTGTGGTTCGTGATCGGGGTGGGCTTCGGCGGCGCCCGCTACGCGGTGAAGTCGCTCGAGCTCGACGCCGCTGTGAACTGTGCCGTCGCCGACGCCGACGCGATCGCCACCGTTTCCTTCGTCAAGACGGCCGTCGCACCGATCGGGCTGCTGCTCTGGGCCGGCATCATGACCGTGGTGTCGGTCGAGGCGGCGCTGCTGGTGGGCTGCGTGGGAGTGACCGCGAGCGCAGTCGCCGTGTGGAGGTCATGGGCTCATAGGTCAAGTCGGGGCATGACCTGAACCACCGACAAACTGACGATCTGACGAGAGGGCTCGAGTCAGCCGATCCGGCGGGCCGCTCGACGCATCGCCAGCTCGTCGGAGACGTCATCGACGCCCACCGCGGTGCTGACGTCTGCCGGAGCGGCGTCGACAGCCTCGGACGGAAGCGAGGCGAGACTTCCCTCGACCTCCTGCCACACACGACCCACAGCGATTCCAAACACTCCCTGGCCACCCCGCACGAGGTCGATGACCTCATCCTCAGAGGTGCACTCGAACACTGAGGCGCCGTCGCTCATCAGGGTGAGGTTGGCCATGTCGTCGATGCCGCGGTCGCGAAGGTGGGCAACGGCCGCCCGGATGTTCTGCAGCGAGACACCGGTGTCGAGCAGTCGCTTGACCACCTTGAGCACCAGGATGTCGCGGAAGCCGTAGAGGCGCTGCGAGCCTGACCCCACTGCAGCGCGGACGCTTGGCTCCACGAGGCCGGTACGGGCCCAGTAGTCGAGTTGGCGATACGTGATGCCCGCGGCCGCGCAGGCGACGGGACCCCGATAGCCGAGGTCCTCGTGCAGTTCAGTGACGTCGCCAAAGAGGGACTCCTGTCGCGACGTGGTACGTCGAGCAGTGACTCCTGCTCCGCTGTCGACCGTGCTCATCGACATCCTCCTCGGCATCGCGGTGGCCTGGGGGAAAGGAACAGGCATGGGGCACCGACAACGACCTGACCCTGACGGTAGGGGTACCCCGGCGCAAACACAACCAGCCGCGCCGACGACACGCCGACGAGTCTCACTCGACCCCGCCGCAGATTAGCTGAAGTCGTCCGGGGAAATCTGGTCGAGGAACTCGCGGAACTTCTCCACCTCGTCCTCCTCCTCCTCAGGGATCGGAATTCCAGCTTCGTCGAGCACCGCCTCAGCACCGAATATCGGGGTGCCCGTGCGCAGGGCCAGTGCTATCGCGTCAGAGGGCCTCGCACTTACCTCTGCGCCACCGTCGAACACCAGCACGGCGTAGAACACACCATTGGTGAGTTCGGTGATTCGAACGGCCTCAAGAGTGTGGTCGAGGGCCGACACGACATCGCGCATGAGATCGTGCGTGAGTGGCCGAGCCGGCACGACGCCCTGCTGGGCGAAGGCAATCGCGGTGGCCTCGACGGCGCCGATCCAGATGGGCAGGAATCGGTCTCCCTCGACCTCGCGCAGGAGGACGATCGGCTGGTTGGAGGGAGTCTCAACCCGCACTCCGACAACATCGAGCTTCAGCATGCCCCAAGGCTATCCCCGGACGCGCTCAAGCGACAGGCGGAACGGTCAGCCGGAGGGCTGATCGAGGCCAAGACCCTGCCGCAACAGCGTGAGGTGAAGCCGGAGCGACAGGGCGGCTAGCTCGGCCATCGCGCCCTCGGCACGTTCACGGGTCTCGGCGTTTCTGCTTCGGGCCATCGGCGACACCACCTGATGCACCAGCGCGGCCTGCCGCTCAGCCGCGAGGCGGAAGGGCCGCAGGTGCCTCACCTCAAGCCCGAACGACAGCATCTGGGCAACCGTTGAGGCGACCACCACCGCGTCAGCGTCGAAGTGGCGGCCATGGGCGGCCACCAGTCCGGCCGCCTCGAGTTGCTCGAGCGTGGCCTCGTCGAGTCCGGTCTCGGCCAACATTTCCGCGCGCGACAGCCGCAGGCGCGGCCTCGACTGCACATTCTGACCATCGAAGGGCACTCGGCCACCAGTCACGTCGTCGGGCACGCGTGGCCCCAGCGAGCCCACCGGCACCGGCGGCTCGAGTCCGCGGTCGATGGCATCGAGATGGTCACGGATGACGCGCAGAGGGAGGTAGTGGTCGCGCTGCATGGTGAGCACGTACCTGAGTCGATCAACGTCGACGGCCCTGAACTTGCGGTACCCCGACGACGTGCGCTCGGGTGCGATGAGTCCCTCGGTCTCGAGAAAGCGCACCTTCGAGATGGTGACCTCGGGGAAGTCGTCGGCCAAGGCCGCGATCACGTCACCAATGCCGAGTAGTTCACCCTGGCGCGGTCTGGACTGCAGGTCATGCTCTGGCACTACCTCGACCCGCTGCGGCTGGGTGTTCACTCAGCCCCCGAGACCAGGAAGATGAATCGGTACTTGCCGATCTGCACCTCGTCGCCGTCGGCCAGTAGCACCGCTTTCGACACCAGCACACGGTTGACGTACGTGCCGTTGAGGCTTCCGGCGTCCTCAATCATCCATCCCCCGGAGTTTCGCCTCAGGTCGGCGTGACGGCGCGACACGGTGACGTCGTCGAGGAAGATCTCGGCCTCCGCCGC
Source organism: Bifidobacterium breve (assembly GCA_943329595.2). Taxonomy (GTDB): domain Bacteria; phylum Actinomycetota; class Actinomycetes; order S36-B12; family CAIYMF01; genus CAIYMF01. The sequence continues at coordinate 31,032 of CALQEM020000002.1, read as the reverse complement.
GCGTCCCGCCGCCATCTGATCGCCAGCGAGGAGGAAGCGGGTGCCCTGGTCGGGCCCGCGTCGCACGATGAGCGCGCACTCCCCCGCCAGCAGGTCGTCGGCGGCAACACCGTCGCGACCCACAAGAGGCTCGCCCGCAACCACGGAAATGGGGCCGCTCTCATCGACCAACGGGATCATCCCCGTCGATTGGCCCGATTCAAGAGCAGTCCCACAGTGAGGGCAGAAGCGGTCGTCAGGGTCGAGGGGCTCGGCGCAGAACGCACAGTTGAGCGACGACATCGCCCCTCCCTCAGGTTCGACCTCATGTCGAGCCTTTCCCATCGTAGGAACCGCCGCCCACAGGGTCAACGCTCGCGGGCCCGTGTCGCGGACACACCCTCGCCATGAATCACCCGTCTGCCAGCCCTCGCCGCCTACCGGGCAGCGAGGAGGGTCTCGTACTCGTCGGACGAGAGCAGGCTCGGAACCTCGCCCTCGACGAGCACCTCCACAAGCCACCCCTGTCCGTACGGGTCGCTGTTCAGGGTCTCCGGGGCCGTCTCGACCGACTCGTTGCACCGCACCACCTCACCGGTGACGGGCGCATAGATGTCGCTCACGCTCTTGGTCGACTCGACCTCGCCGCACGGCTCGCCCGCGCGCACCGAGGTGCCTACGCGGGGAAGGGTGACGAAGACGATGTCACCGAGGGCCTCCTGAGCGTGGTCGGTGATGCCGAAGCGCACGATCCCGGAGTCGAGCTCGCGCACCCACTCGTGCTCGGCGGTGTAGGTCAGGTCATCGGGGATCATCGCTTCTCCTTCGGTTCTCAGAAGTGCAATGCTGCGACGCACCAGCACTGCGGCGACCCTACTACCGAGAGGAGGCCCGGCGCGGCTCTACGTCTCTGACGAGCCGACAGACCTGTTCGAGATAGAGGATTCCGGCCCACCAGTACAGGGCGGTGCCCCAGATCACGAATGCCCAGCCCACCACCGTCGCGGCGAAGGCGGCGGGCGAGTTGCCGTCTCCGAGGAGGAGGAGGGGAAACGCGTAGAGGAGATTGAACGTGGCCGCCTTGCCGAGGAAGTGCACGGGAAGGGCGGTGAGCCCGCGGGCGCGCAGCGCGGGCACGGTGGCGAGTAGTACGAGGTCGCGCAGTAGCAGCAGCGCCACCAGCCACCACGGGATGATGCCCCTGAGCAGAAGCCCGACCAGTGTGGCGATGATGTAAAGCCGGTCGGCGAGAGGGTCGAGGAGCTGCCCGAGCCGCGAAATCTGGCCGGTGGCCCGCGCGATCGTGCCGTCGAGCCAGTCGGTGACACCTGACACCACGAGGAGCACGATGGCCCAGCCATCGGCCTCAGGTCCCAGGATCAGCCACAGGAACAGGGGAACTCCGAGAAGCCTCGCGAACGACAGCGCGTTTGGCACCGTGAGGACCCGATCGGTGGTGACCTCCGTGGCCTGGACGCCCACCTCAGGCCACCGGAGCGTGGGGGGCCATCAACAGCGGCGTGGCCGGGGGCGAGGCCGGAAGCGAAGCGCGGCGGCGACGGAAGCCCCGGTAGAGCATCCACAGGGCAGGAATGAACAGCAGCACTCCCACCAGCGCGCCTGCCGTGGAAGCCGGATAGATCCGGGAACTAACGAAGCCGAGCACGAGGGTGGCCGCGACCCCCGCTGACCCATCCTCATTCATCACCACGAGTCGGGACCCCTTCGAGACCGTGGCCGACGGCCAGTCGATGTGGGGCGTCACCCCTGATGCGCGCTGTGACCAGAACGACTGGCTGCCGGGCGGGCTCGGGCTACCGGCACCGGGCACCGGCCTGACGGTGGACGTGACTGAGTCGATGGAGGTGACGATGTCGTACGGAGTGCCGTCGAGGTAGCCGAAGAGCGGATCCTCGGGGGCTATTCCGATGAAGAGGGGGCGGCCGTCGTCGCTGCGCGCTCCGAGAGTGAGGGTGCCCAGCTCGCGCTGCAGCGGCGACCCGCCGCTGATGCGGACTCCGTCGACGATCAGCGCCGCGCCGTCGCCAGACAGCCGAGTCGAGTCGCTGGCGACCGAGCCGGTGGCACCGAAGGTGTTCAGAAGGTAGAGGCTCGCCATCAGCATGCCGGTGGCGAGGATAAGCACGACAACTCCGCCGACAACCCACAGCAGGCGCTTGACGACGAACATGGTCCCACGCTAACCCGCGATGGGGGACGTTTCGGGCACGACGCGCCCCACGTCAGGCAAGCGAGCCAACCGCGAGCAGCAAGCGGGTGACATCATCCGCGGTCGTGTAGCGGGCGACTCCCGCGCGTACGACCCCTCCCCCGGCTCGGAGGCCGAGCGCGTCGACCAGATCGCAGGCGTAGTTATCGCCACTCCACACCGCGATCCCCTGCCGGGCAAGGGCCTCGGCAACGTCGAGTGGCGCCATGCCTGCGACCGTGAAGATCACTGTGGGTGCCCGATCAGCGCTCACAGCGGGACCGTGCACCGTGACTCGTGGAGCGTCGTGGAGTCCCTCCTGGAGTAGCGCCAGCAGCCTCGTTTCCTCCGCCGACACGTCGTCGATGGGCGACCCGGTCATGAACTCGGCGGCCGCCGCAACTCCGGCCAGCACCTCGATCTGCGGGGTGCCCGTCTCCCATCGTGCAGGCCCCACGTAGTCGGCCGGACGAACGCGATACGGCTCGACCGAACCAAGAAGTCCGTTGCGCACCGCCAGCACACCGGCGTGGGGGCCGTACCACTTGTACGGGGAGGTGCTGAGCACGTCGACATCAAGCGCCGCCGCGTCGGTGGCCAGATGGGGAACCCGTGCAACGCCGTCGACCAGGATGCGGGCCCCGTACTCGTGGGCAATCGCGACGGCCCGCGCTAGGTCGGGCGCGTGTCCGGTCAGGTTGGATGCTCCCGAGATCGCGACCCACCGGGTGCGCCCATCGCTGCACAACTGTCGGAGCGGCTCGACGTCGAGTGTGCCGTCGACAGGGTCAACTCGAAGCATCTCGACCGTGGCACCCACATCGCGCGCGGCGAGGAGCCAGGGACTGATGTTGGAGTCGTGGTCGAGTTCAGTGCACACGATTCGGTCGCCCGAAACCCAGTGGCGAGACTGGGCACGGGTGAAGGCAAACATCAGATTGGTGGTGCTGGGGCCGAAGACGATCTCATCGGCCTCGGCGCCCACCAGAGCCGCCGTAGCCTCGCGCGCCCGCTGCACCACCGCGTCGCTGGCCACACTGGCGCCAAACACGCCTCCCAGATTCGCGGGGGCTGGCGAGGTCATGTAGTCGGCGATCGAGAGCACGCAGGTGTCGACCGGCAGCGTGCCGGCAGGGCCGTCGAAGCGCGCCCAGCCGTCGGACAGTCCGGGGAAACGGTGCCTGACCTGCTCGCCAACGGGCAGTGGAGTGGGAGTCATGTCTTGATCCTGCCAGTGCCCGGACCCGCTCCGAGGGCAGTGTGCTCTGGAATCCCCCCGGCGCCGGTCGTCAGCCGTCGACAGCGGCCCTGTCGACTGACGCGAGTGCCCCCGACCCGCGTTCGGCTCACCCGGCGCTGACCACTGCAGGGAGGCGGCCCGATCGACGATTCGCTGACGGAGTCATCGCTGGCGAGCACGTGGGCGATGAGTCAGGCAGCAATCGGAACTCGACAGTGCGTCAGGCCGCGCGAGCGAGGGCCGGGAGCGGTAGTCACGACCCACGGGGTGATGTGATCGTGCAGCAGTACGGTGGCGCTCCGAAGGCAGTGTGCTCCGAAATCCCCCCGGCGCCGGTCGTCAGCCGTCGACAGCGGCCCTGTCGACTGACGCGCGTGTGCCCCCGACCCGCGGGGGTCGGGGGCACACGCAGGCGCTGACGAGATCTCAGGCGCAGCCCACAGGCTTGGTCGAGGTGGGGTTGCCGCCGCTGCTCTTCGACAGGTACCAGATCTCCGTGGTCGGGAGGGACGCATGGGTGGCCCTGAGGCAGAAGTCGGTCGCCGACACTGCATTGGTCGTGAGTGTGACGTTGGCGCTTTGCACCGAGCCGAGCGCGGTCGGTAGCCCGACACCCACCGTGAACCCGGAGATACTCGTGTAGTTGCCCGAGGTGTTCACCGCGGCCGACTCCACGAAGGTGGCAGCATTTTTGAGGTCAGACTTCATACTGGCGCGATACCCGTTCTGCCTCTGATTCAGGAACGTCGGAATGGCGATCGAGGCGAGAATGCCGATGATCACCATGACGACCAGAAGTTCGATGAGGGTGAACCCCTCCTGCTCTCGAGCACGAAGCCGACGATTCATGACTGTCCCCTTTGATGTGTGGGCCGCGTGTCGGCCTCTCCCTCAGTCCTTCGGGGCAATCGGACGGGACTTTAGTCCCGCTTCCTAACCGGAGCCGAACGACGGGAGTGCCTCATACTTTCAGCCGATCCCAGTCACGACAGCCCAGGTGGGTGAGAATCCGGTCCCGAAGGTCGGCGCGATCATCTTCACCGGCACCCCACAACGACGCAGGTCTCAGTCAGTTCCGCACACTGCTCATCGCTACCCCCACGACGTGCGCGGCCGCGGTTCGAACGTCGCGAACGCGCCACGAGCCGTCAGTGGTCGACTCGCACAGCCATTCGGGGAAGAGCGCTGCCTGTCGCCCCCCTTCCACCTGTTCTGAATACCAGTTGGCCACTGAACCGCGGTGGGGACCCGGCGGGACAAGCACGGTCCCCGGGAGGTTCCAGACCCAGGCCACCTTCTGTAGCAGAGGTCCTGCGGTGCAGACGTAGTAGTCAGCCGTACCTGCCCACGCCAGGGCCTCGTGGAGGCCCAGTCCTGAGGTCGACAGCACTGCCCCGGTTGCCTGCGACCGGTCAACAGCACGGCGTACGACCTCCGCGCGGAAGTGGTGAGCCGCCAGAACCTGCGCCTCGCGCCACGACTGACCGGTCTCGACCGAGTCTGGCGTGAACGCATCGATGACGACATCGCCACCCGTGCGACTGCGCCACTGGGTCGCGAGTGCCACCGCCAGAGCCACCGCGTTTGTCGGGCCGCCACCGTCGGGCTGAATTCCGATCCACAGCCGCGGACCCTCGCGAGCAGGCGTGTTGACGGAGTTGAGCGAGGCCGCCACGCGGCTCCGCGCCTCGGAGGACACGCGGACTCCTCCACACGGAACCGTGCCCCTCGGCGCCACCTCGCGGCCACTCCGGGCGAACTCACCCAGCGCCGGAAGGAGGTCGCCAAGCGAACCAAGCGCCTCGAATTGGGCCACGCCCTCCGGATCGATCTCCAACCGCACGTCACCTGAGGCCAGCAACCCTGCCAGCAGATCCTCCCAGAGCACGAGGGCCGGCAGGTTGTTCCAGAGGTCATGAACCATGCTCGTGGTTCCGACCCGCACCACCCTCGGCGTGGGCGGGCCCTCGGCGAGGGCAACCCGAGCCTGATCGAGTAGCAGCGCCACCCGATGGCCGAGTACCGCAGCGACCGAACCCTCGGACTCGGTCTTGGCACTCCCGGCGAGTGCAAAGACCGAGTCTGCAAGAACGACCCGATCGATCTGCCAGCCCGTGCTCATGCCCGCTGTGACCAGCGCGAGCCCGTCTGAACGCCCTGAGGCCAGGACGAATTGCCCACCGTGCACACGTGGCACGGTGAACGAGGTGAGCGCCGTGGCCTCGCCGTCGAGGTTGACGCCGCCGGTCTCGAGCAGTTGGCGCTGATAGCTCAGCCCGACCCCACCCGCCTCAGCCTCGTTCAGTTCCGCAACGGCCGAGCGCATCCGTGCGGAGAGCGTCAACCACGAGCCACCAGTACGGGCAGGAGCGGTGCGACGGCTGAGTTCAGCCTCACGGGTGCGAACGAGATCGGCCGCCACTAGCGGCGCGGCACCACCGGGCGGGCGGTTCAGCACCTGTTGCATCTGCTCGCGCACAGCGATCGCTCGCTCGGCATTAGGTCCGCGCTCAACCGCGTCGAGGAATGCCGACAGCCCCACCATGAGGTCTGACTTCTCGACGATCTGCTCGATCGCCTCGCCCACCGGGTTCCAGCCCGGATTTCCAGGCGCCCTGGTGATCAGGAGCGGCTTGCCGGTGTAGGCGAACTCCTCAATGAACGTGATGCCATCGGTGACCATCGCCCATGCTTCGGCAAGCTGCGCGACGTGGCCTTCCTTGTCGGCCTCTGCGTCAGAGAACGTGATATTCGGTAATGACTCGAGCTCGGCGAAGAAGTTGGCCTCGTCATCGGCGGACCACAGGCGGTCGCGGCGCAGCGCCTGCCAGAGGAGGGAGTGCGGGCGGAACACGAAACTCACCTGCGGCCGGCGCCTGACCTGCTCGAGGAAGTCGTGCCTCCCCGCGAGGAAGGTCGAATAACCGGGACCGCCAGTGGGCCACGAGTGCCCCCACCAGGGGCACCAGAGCACGAGGGGTGTGGGAGACACCTCGTGGGGCACGTCCCACACGTCGAGGCCAGGATGACCGGTGAGAAGTACGGCCTCACGTGCCAGGCCGGCGCCCAGCACCGTGTCTCTCTCGTAGGGAGTATCGGCGTAGATTCGCTGACAGTGGTCGTAGAACGAGCTCGCTGACTCGCCACCGCCCACGTCGGGACTGATGGTGAGCCCGTACGAGATGTAGTGCACCGGCACCCCCAGCACGTCCGGCGCAAGGCCGGGATGGCGGTGGAAGTCGTAGGGAGTGGCAAGAAATACGGCGCTGGGCCGAAGCGACCTGATGCGCTGTGCCTCGACGCTCGGCGCGACCTGAGGAAGTGGCTCGAAACCCCGCTCGGTCAGCTTTCGCCAAAGCCCGTCGGCGGAGCGCTGGTCGAACTCAGAGCCATCGTGGAGGGGGGCCGACGGGCCTTCGACGCGACGCTCAGGCGCGACCACCACCGCGACCGGCACCCCCGCTCGCCTCAACTCATGCCACACGGGGGCCACGAGCTCAAACGTCGACAGCCACTGCGCGATGAACACGATGGGTGCACCCCTGTCGTTGCCCACTTCACCCAGCACCGTCGCGCCTCCCCACCTCAATCGGATCTCCAGCCTCCTACTGTGTCGCATCGACTCGCGATTGCCCCACAATGTCAGGATGAAGGTCGCAGTGGTGGGCGCGGGATTTTCCGGACTCGCGTCGGCAATGACACTGGCAGACGCCGGGGTCGACGTGCAGGTATTCGAAGCCCGCGACCGGGTGGGCGGCCGAGTGTGGTCGCAGGAACTGGTTGCGGGCGACCCGCGCACCGTGGTCGAGCGCGGCGCAGAGTTCGTGCTCGACGGCTACACCTGCCTCGTCGGATGGGTCGACCGGCTCGGCCTCAGCCTCGCCGACACCACCATGAGTTACTACGAACGCGAGCCGCGGGGCGGTCAGCCCACCGATGGGTCCGCCATGGCAGCGGTCGCCAACGCCCTCGCAGAGGCCGTGCGCACCGACCCTTCCGCCCGAAGCGCCACTGTGGCCGAGGTTGCCGCAGCCTCAGGTGCCATTGACCCAGCCGCCGCACGGGCCTTCCTGGCGCGCGTCGCCATCAGCTGCGCTTTCCCCGTCGATGAACTGTCGGCCAACGCTCTGCTTGAGGCCGCGTCCACGTTGGCGATGCTGCCCACCCATCGGGTGTCAGGGGGCAATCAGGGCATCGCCACTGCCATGGCCCAGCATCTGGGCGTACGAGTGCACCTCGAAACGCCGGTGCGCTCGGTCAGCTGCGGCGAGGACTCGGTCACGCTCTCACTCGACTCAGGGCCCGAGAGCTTCGATCGCGTTATCCTCGCGCTTCCGCTCACGATTCTGAGCGAACTCCCTCTCACGCCCGCAGCCCCCGGCTGGAAGGCGAACGCGTGGTCACGGGTCGGAGTGGGCCACGCGGCCAAGTTGCATGTGTTGCTCGACGAGCCCGCTGCGGCGTCCGCCGTGCTGTCGGTGCCCGACCTCTTCTGGACGTGGATCGCTACCGACGCCTCGGGCCTGTGCCAGCCGGTGGCCCACTGCTTCAGCGGCTCAACCCCCGCACTCGATGCCCTCGGCGTCGCCGAGGGAAGCCGCCACTGGCTCTCTCTGCTGGGTCAGCTACGACCGGAGCTCTCCCTCAACGCACGCACCCACCTGCTCACCACGTGGGCCGATGACCCCTGGTCGCGCATGGCCTACTCGGCCGACAAGCTCGGTCGCGGACCCGACGACCACGAGTTGCTCGCCCGACCGGTGGGCCGCCTGCACTTTGCGGGCGAGCACACCGCCGGGCAGTGGGCCTCCCTCATGGAAGGAGCCCTGCGCTCGGGTGCGCGTGCCGCGCTCGAAGTGCTGGCCCTCGACGACCGATAGTGCGAGCCAAGGCACGGCCATGCGATGACAGGGACCGGTCCAGACGTTCCGTACACTGAGGCAGTGTCGGACATGACCAACGAGGCCGCTGTTGCCGCGGAGCCGTCGGCCCAAGCCGACGAGGTGCGCCCACGCGCGAGCTCGTACCGCCCCGACATCGACGGACTCCGGGCCATCGCCATCGTTACCGTGGTTGTATTCCACGCGTTCCCGTCGCTGCTCCCCGGCGGCTTCATCGGTGTCGACGTCTTCTTCGTCATTTCGGGGTTTCTCATCACCGGTCTGCTGGCCGGCGAACTCGCCCGCAGCGGGACGGTGTCGCTGTCGAACTTCTACGCCCGCCGTATTCGTCGCCTGCTGCCGCTGTCGGCCATTGTGCTGCTGTGTGTGCTGGCCGCCTCGGCCTTGCTGCTCTCACCACTGGCTGTGCCGGGCATCTCGACGAACGTCATCGCGGCCGCACTGTACGTCTCCAACATCGCCTTCGCGGCCCAGGCCACCAACTACATGGACGCTCAGGTTGAGACCAGCCCGGTGCTGCACTACTGGTCACTGTCGGTCGAAGAGCAGTTCTACGTGGTCTGGCCCCTGCTCATCATCGTGCTTGCCGCGATCGCACGCCGACGCGGCTGGCATGTGAGCCACACCCGACGATGGCTCGGCGCAGGGCTGGCGACCATTGGGTTGAGTTCGTTTGCGCTGTCACTCGCACTCACGACAAGCAGCCCCACGTGGGCCTTCTTCAGCCTGCCCACCCGCGCCTGGGAGCTCGCGGCGGGCGGTGGCCTCGCGCTCGTCGCCTCCCATCTCCCCCGGCTTTCACGACCGATAGCCGCGGTAGGAGGCTGGCTGGGTTTGGCCCTCCTCGTCGGCGCCTGCCTCCTCCTCACCCCCGAGATCCCGTACCCGGGCACCGCTGCGATCGTGCCGGTGGCGGGGACCTTGCTGGTCATCGCGGCCGGAGGACGCATCGGCACCTCCGGCCCGGGCCGCCTGCTCGGCACGAGAGGAATGGTGTCGATCGGCCTCCTGTCGTACTCGTGGTATTTGTGGCACTGGCCGGTTCTCGTCTTCACTCGGGCATGGTGGGCAGACCGCAACCCCGTCGACTTTCTCGAGGGGGGTGACGCCGAGTTCGGTGCGCCGGCGCCGGCCGCACTCATTCTCGGCGCGGTGGCCCTGTCGCTGCTGCTCGCGTGGCTGACCCACACGCTCGTCGAGGATCCCGTGCGCCACAGCGAGCGGCTTCGCCGTAACGTGCGCGCCAGCCTGCTGGTGGGCTTAGCACTCACCCTGATTCCCGCGGGCGCAGCCCTGGCTCTGCGCTCCGCCGACACCGAGCCGGCAACCCCCGCCGTGCGCGTGGCCGGCGTGTCGATGACGCCCGCTCAGGCCGTCGCCGACACACCTGAGGTAGGCGATTGCCAGGTGGGCATCCCGGGCACCGAACAGCCCGCGCCCTGCCTGTTCGGCGACCCCAACGGCACACGCACGATGGTCCTCATCGGTGACTCGCACGCCACCACCTGGTTCCCCGGCCTGAACGAGCAGGCCACGAAGCGCGGCTGGAAGCTCTACCTCTACGCCAAGGGGTCGTGCCCTGTCGCCGACGTGAGCGTGTTCAACGGACGTCTCAAGCGCGCCTATACCGAGTGCGACCAGTGGCGCGACGCCGTGGTCAAGCGTCTGGGAGAGATCGGACCCATCAACGCGCTCGTGATCGGACGCTCCGCGAACCATCGCAAGAACCTACTCGACGCTGCTGGCGCTCCTGTTCCTCCCGAGGAGGTCTCGGCGGTCTGGGCTGCGGGTGTGGCGACGTTCCTGGGGCGCCTGCCCGTCACACCGGCGCGCGTAGTGGTGCTGCGCGACTCACCCTGGGCCACCTGGAACGTGCCGAGCTGCCTGTCACAGCACACCACCGACCCCACCTCGTGCGACCTCGACCCCGCCGTGTCTGCCGGCCTCGATGCCGACCTCGCCGCCGGCGAAAAGACGATTCCCGCGATCACGTACGTCGACGTCAACGACCGCATCTGCACCAAGGATGTGTGCGCCGTGATGACGCCCGACGGCACCATCAAGTTCCGCGACAGTCACCATTTCACCGCCACCTACGCGCGCGAGCTCGGACCCGTGGTGTGGTCCCGCATGAAACTGCCGGCCAAGCCTGCCCCCGCGACGACCTCCTAGCCGCGCTGTCTGGCAAGCCGGGGCCGCGCCACCTCTACTCGCAGGCGATGCCGTCGGAGTCGCGGTCGGTGTACCACGCGTACTCGGAGTCGCGACCCCGATAGTAGGGACCGTACCCAGCGGCCTTCGCGGCTGTGCAGGTTGCGTAACGCGGGTCATTGCCCGACGACGGCGGCGGAGTGGCATCTGAGCCTCCGCCGGAGCTGCCACCCGAGCCGAGGTGCACCGTGGCGCGAGACGGTGTGGCGATCATCGCCCTGCTACCACATGCGGTCAGAGCAGTGACCAGCTTGCGCTTCTCGCCTGCGTCGACGCTCAGCCGCCAGCGCCACTTCACCGCCACCCACGAAGCGAGGTACGTGCAGCGGTAGGCCCGGTTCGAGGGCATCCACGAGCCAGGCTCGCGATCACCCTTCGACCGGTTTGAGTTCGCGCTCACGGCATTCAGCGAGTAGAGGTAGCCGAGGTCGTTGGCAAACGCCGAACGAGTGCTCGCAGTCCATCCGCGCGCCCCCGACGCCCACGCCTCAGCGAGCGGCACCATGTGGTCGATATCGAGCGAGCCAGACACCGCGAAGCGCGCGCCGTCGTAGATCGACAGCCACGTGCCCAGAGTGAGCCGGCAGCCCGCGCCCTGCCGTGGATGAACCTTGCTCTCGCGGATCAGCACTTCCGACCGAGTGCTGCAACCGTTGTGGTTCACGTCGGTCCAGCCGCTGCCGAACTTGGCCCTGACATATCCGGCGCCAGACTCAACCCGCACCGGAAGCTGGCTCAGCAGCCGCAGCGCACTCACACGCGCCGCCGACGCCACGATGCGTTCGGACGCTTGAGAGGCGGCCTCCACAGGACCAAGGGGCACGACCAGAGCGCCCGAGAGGAGACACACCCACACCACTCGTCGCACTCTCACTGAGTTCCCCGCGTCTGTAGGCCGTGCTTCCACTCACTGTCTACTCAGTATGCGCCCCCATGCGCCCCCATGCGCCCCCATGCGCCCGTGCCAACGGTCACAGCGGCGCGGGCGTCTCCCGTCGTCGATCGGACTTCACAAACGGCAGGTCGACAATGCGACAGGCATGGCGCACGTCGTCGATCAGCACGAAGCAGTCGGAGGCAGCGGCGTGCTGGGTACGCAACGACGACAGCCCGATCCACCGGCCAGCATCGTGCGACCACGACACCGACGGAAGGGTTCCCACCTGCACGACGCCGCCGTCTCCTCCGTCGCTGGACACGAAGAGTTCGGTGCCGTCGAGCAGGTCGCACTGCGAGTCAATCTCGAAGCCCCTCATGACGAAGCGCGAGCCCTCGGCCTGCTCGCGCAGAAGCGCGTCACGGCCCACGAAGTCGTCGCGGTCGAGGTCGACGTTCCAGGCCATCGCGAGCTCGAAGGGGCTCCGCTCGAACTCGGGATCCTCGAAGGTCTGGGCGGTGTCCCAGCCCGGCACGATCATGCCGCTCTCCATGCGACACAGCTGAATGGTGGTGAGTCCGTAGCCTGAGATTTGCAGGCCGAGCGCGGCCTCCGCTGCCAGGAACGCTGCCTCGATCGCTGGTGCAAGTGAACGCTCGAACCAGATCTCATAGCCAAGGTCGCCGGTGAAGCCCACCCGCGCGACCAGCACCCGGCCACCGGCGAGGTCGAAGTACTTGATGTCGTAGGGGCGCAGGTGCTCAACCCCGCTGAACCCGAAGGCCGCCAGTACAGCACACGACTTCGCGCCCTGAACCGCGAGCCCGGCCCACCACTGCGACTCGTCGACCACCCTTGCGTCGGCAAATCGCTCCGACAGGCCCGCGATGTAGTCGAGGTGATCGACCTCGGCAGCCATAAGGAGGAAGTCGTCGTCGGCGAGCTTCAACAGCATCGCGTCATCGTTGAGCATGCCGTCGGGGTTGCACCACAGCGCATAGGTGGCGCGCATCGGCGCAAGGCGACTCATCGCGCGCGTGGTCATGTAGTCGAGCAGCGCGCCGGCGTCGGCGCCGGTGATGCGGTACTTGTTAGCGGGGGTGGCGTCGAAGAGGGCGCAGCCCTCGCGCACCGCCCGGTACTCCTTCTCGGCGTCCTCAAACACATAGGGCAGCGTGTGACCGTTCCAGTTGAGGTAGTCCTCATCCTGCACCGAACGGGCCATGTACGAGTCGAAGTCGGTGCCGCCATAGCGGGCCAGGAAGTCGTAAAACAGGCTCTTCTTCGCTAATTCAGTCACGGCGCCAACTCTCTCGGTGAGCCACCCGGTCGCCCGGCCAGTGGCCACACTCTGTCACGGCAGTGGCGATCGTGGGACGATCGGCGCGAGGTCGCTGCCCTACCTCCTCATGATCACTGTGGCCGCGACCACTCCGATGGGGGCCAGAAACCACCCCAGACGTGAGGCCGCCGCAACGGCGTTGTCGGCGTATCCGTAGAGAATCGATAACTGTGGTGGGTAGAACGTCGGAATGCTGAAAGCGCACAGCACCAGCACTACCGCAATCGCTGAACTCGGGGCAGCAAACACGAGGGGCACGATCAAACAGATTCGAACCGCGACCAGCAGGGCCCAGACGCGCACGCCCGGACGCCACGGAATCCTCTGAGTCGGGTGCAGTACTGACCCGATGAACATCGCTGCGCCCACGGCTGCCAAGAGAGGCGCCGCCCCCTCAAGGGCCACTTTGGTCCATGCCGGAGGGTCGGTGACGTAGTTCAGCACGAGTCCGATCACGAGTGCGATCAGGGGAGCCTGATCGATCCACGACGTGCGGATCTTCTGCTTAATCGGAGCGTTGTGACGCAGCGTCCACACGAAAAACCCGAAGACGAAGATCATCGCGCGGTCGATGAATACCGCGATAACAGCACCAGCGGGCCCGGCGATAGCCGCCGCGACAGGAACCACCCAGAAGGCTGGGTTCGGTATCGCCGACCACCCGCGCAGCACCGCCCTTCCAGGTCTGTCAGCTGACCTCGGGGTGATCAGGTACCCGATGACTACGAGGGAGACCGCGATGACGGTCACGACCACTGGCCAGATGAGGTCGCCGATGGCAGAGAGTCGCCAGCCTGCGAGCAGCGAGAGGGAGGCGCTGACGAAAAGGAGTTGGGCGCGGATCAGGCGCCGCCACGACGTGGTGAAACTCACGTGGAGAGAGGCGAGGAATCCGCCGAGACCACCGAGCAGGTATCCAACGATGACGATGAGCGTCACCGAGCACCTCCATCTTTCCTACGGTCGTTAGCGGCACGGAGCCCAGCGCGCTCCGCATCTTACGCGCACGGAGCGAGCGTGACGGTCGAATGCTCTGCCAGCAGCGGAGAGACGCTGCCACAGGACTCGCGGCCATGGCGCGGCCCGGCGGGCGTCAGTAGAGATGGATGAGCTCCAACAACCCCAACTTGTCGTCGAGCGTCTCGAAGATGTCCTTGTCGTGCTTGATCATCTTGCTGCGCATGTAAACGCACGTCCACTGCTTGAAGACGAAGCGCTCATAGAGATCCAAGATCTCGCCCATCTCGAGCGCTGGCTGCGAGAAGAGTTCGGCAAGGTACATCGCACACTCGAAGCCCAGCGAGATCGACTGGAAGTACGGCGATCCGATGGCGGAGTCGCCCGCGAGGAAGACAGGCGCTGTCGAGAAGGGATGGTCGCTGGCGCCTTGCTCACGCAAGAGTCTGCTGGTCGCGTTGCGCGCCCGGTAGAGATTCAGCGGAATCGAGATGATGTCGAGGTCTCCGACGATCTGACCGTGAGTGTCCGATTCCATGCAGGAGATGAAGTGATCCATCGAGGCAGCGATCTCCGGGAAGTTCTCCCGTAGCCATTCTCCGCCAAAACTCGATGGCATGGCCGATGCCTCATCGGCGGTGATTTGGATGATGCCGGTCACCCAACTAAGACCGCCGTCGGAGAACGTGCGGTTCACCGAGGGAATGAACTTATATCGGGGGTTTTCGGCGTTCTTGAAGTACTTGCACTGCTCGTTGCACGAGTAGTTCTCGTCGTAGAGAAAAGTGACCACGAGGGCACGTTCAAATTGGAGGTTGACGGTGTTCTCGCCGCTCTCGGACTCGTCATTGTGCGGAACCAATGAGTCTCTGAGCAGCGACCTACGCCCCGTGCAATCGATGACGATGTCACCTGGCTGCAAGAACGCTTGCACGTCTTCCAGCGACACCGCGCCGGCGAGTCGCTGCACACGGCTTCCCGGGCGCGTCTCAATGAGGTGGGTCAACGAATTCTCAATCTCGTTCAGTGGGCAGAACCCGAGGGTCCACTCACTCAGCAGGGCCTTGAGGTCGGGCGCGATTGTCTGACGGAACGCGATGATCTGCGCCAGCGCTTCCGAGTCAAACATTGCCTGAAGGTCATCTGGATCACTGTGCCCTGCGCGATAGCTTTCGACGGTCTCGGCTGCCAGTGACGGCTCGAGACGAACCATCCGAGTTCGGGTGTACTCGGCACGCTGTTCGTACAGCAGCACCGAGAGCCCCTCACTCGGCTGAAGCAGCGCGGCCACCATTAAGCCCACCGGCCCGGCACCCATCACATGCACCCGGCGTGGCTGCTGCTGAAGGGTTGATGTCTCAACAGCCTCGAACTCGTTGAGTGCCATCACACCTCCACGTAGGACTTACCGTCGGCATCGGATCGACCGCGCTCTCGCACACCCTCTCGATCGTCCACCATGCGTGCCTCCCATTGTGTCGCAATCCCTGCGGAATCATGCTGTAGTAACGACCAAAAGATCCCCCGCTGTGGTTAACTCAGCGACCTGCCCGGCTTCCACTGAGGGGTGGGGTTTGCTGCCGACCCACACGCCGACCTGGGGCTACCCGTGGGGGAAAACTGGCGCCTCGGCGAGCGGGTCCGGTTGTTTCTCCCACACCCAGATGGCATGGTCAGTGAACTCTCCCGCGCTCATGGACTCCCAAGTACGTGCCTCGACACTGATGCGGAAGCCGGAGTCACGCGTGATCGCGGCTGCGATCTCACTGGCTAGCTTCCGACATCCCGCAGCCACGGCATCCTCATCTAGGCCCCCCGTCGCCTTGACCAGCATTCCTGCCGACTTGGCCCTGTCGAGCGTCACCATGGCACACAAGGTCACGCTCAGTTCCGTGCACCGCAGTAGCCAGGTGTCCGTGGCTGCGACGAGCTTGTGCTGGATGGTCTGCTGGCCTGCGACTCCCGCCTCCCGGCTGTACTTGGCAACCACCGACGCCGCCTTCCCGAGCACGTGCTCCTCGGCAGCATCTGGATGCGGGGGGCGCGCGTACCGCTTGCCAGCCCACGCGCGCAGACGCTGCTGCTGGCGACCGGTGAGGGGTCGAAGGGCTTTGACATCTGGAACGAGGAGTGCCTCCTCGAGCACTGACGTCACGAAACGCTGGTTGGCGACGGGGAAGAACCGATCCGACTTCCTCCTGCCTGCAGCCGAGCGCAGCTTGGTGTCGCTGAGCGGGAAGTCACGAGGCGAGTACCCCCCGTTGAGCAGCTCAAGGTAGCGAGCCTCGTCCACCATCGTGACCGGGCACACGACCACGCATGGTTCCACGGCCGGGTCCCGAGTGATGTCGCAGTCCTGGCTGAGGATGACGTACCAACCGATCTCGCTCTGGACCGTGAGGTTCCAGACGTCGTCAGGGGTCTGGAAACCCGCGTCCGACAGTTCCTCGGACGGGCCCCTGTCGTCGGTGGCGGATCAGCGGTCGGTGCTGATCTTCTTGTGGAAGGCGAGCGCGCACGCGAGGGCCGCGAGCAGGCCGGCAATTCCAACGCACCAGTACCCGAACCTCGCGTATGACCCGACGTCGGTGGGATCGACGACCGTGGGGATGACGTTGGCCGCCCACACGAGTGGCGCGAGAATCGCGGCGATCACCGCCGCCAGGCCGATCCGGGGAACGAGATGCTCGACGTGACTGATCACCCCGATCGCCACCAGCACCCCACCCACACAAACCAGAACAGACGAGGTCCGACCGGAATCGCTGGCACTCCCGATGAGTCCGATGCCGAAGAGGACTAACCCGGCGGCGCCGGAGATCAGGGAGAGGAATGAGGCGTGCACCGTCACTCGAACCTGCCACGGGGCGCCGGCCGCGTACTCGGCCAAGGTGGCCTTCATCTGGCCTTCCTTGTGTACCGCGACCATGGCCAGACCCACACCCCCGATCACAAAGGCAGGGCCATAGGCCCACATCACACTGGTTCTGCTGGCGTTCAACGCCCCCAGCAGACCCCCGACACCATTAGCGATCGCGCCAAGGATCATCAGGACAACCGCGCTGCGCCCGATCCGGTAACTGAGGTGATCCACGTGCAACACCAACGCAAGCACCACCACAGCAATGCCGACGAACGCCAGCGTTGAACCCAACGAGGAGTGGGCCGCGCCGGGAATGGACGAACCCAGCAACTTACCGACCCCATAGCCGGCCAGCCCGATCGCCGCGAGCAGCAGCACCGTGGGCGAGGCATGAATGCGCTCGGACTCAAAACGTCGTTCCTGCGGGGTCAGTTCCGTCGTGTCCATAATCGGGCTCCATCTACGTACGTAGTGCCTCCACTGACGTGGGGCGCGGCTCGTCCGACGGAATTGAGCATGACGGGTTCGACGGAGTCTGACAACCGTACTGTCACGGTGTTGTTTGGCCTCTGTCGCGGGGGGCGCAGACACGGCTCAGACGACAAGGCCACCGCCTCGGCGCCGCCTCATACCGGAGCCTTCTCTCCCGGCAGCGCAACCGCCTCCGGGACGGGCGGCTGGACTAGTTGGCACACCAGTTGACACAAGCCCCTTGGAAACAGTAAGAGCCGGCTTCCTAGCCGAGTACGAAACCGGCTCTGACCTGCAGTTTCCTGCGTCGGGCTGACAGGATTTGAACCTGCGACCCCTTGACCCCCAGTCAAGTGCGCTACCAAGCTGCGCTACAGCCCGCCGTCCACCCAAAGGCGAACTCCCCGACCCTATCCCACTGCGGACGGCCACTCGAACGACCGTCCCCGCCTAGGGCGAAGCTATCGAAGCATCCGCCGCGCTTCCATTGAAGTCTCGCTGGAGCGACGCGCTCACCTCCACGCCCACTGACATTCCCCCTCGTTCAGAGTCGCAGTGACGAAACGGTAGGTGATCGCCCCGTCATAGGGCGGCGTTCACCCTGCCCACCAGCCATTCGAGCGAGTGGTCGCGCCCGCGCGCGTACGAACTCTGGGCGAAGTCGCCCATGCGACGCTCCGAACCGTCGCGCAGCGACACGAGCAGCGCGTCGGACTGACCGAGCGAGGCGCGATGGTTGAGACCGTCGACGGACAGCTCTGACACCTCGGCCCGGGGCAGCGTCCACGACCGCAGCGGCCCACGCAGCACCAGCCGGTCGGCGGTGACTTCCGCGGTGCCCGAGCGAGCGAGACGCCACGCCAGCACCAGAAGCACCGGGGTCAGCGCCACGGCCGCCACGACCAGGGTGGCATCGCGAGCACTGCGCCAGAGCACCACGGCAGCGAGCACCACGAGTAGTGCCGGCACGACCGTGTTCATGCCCGTGGTGGAGCGCACTCGCATCGACGCTTTCACCTAGGGCCACCAATCGACCGAATCGAGCCCTCCGACCTGATGGACCATCGCGACGCGGACATGCCACCAGTGTGACACCCGCCTACAGTGGAACCGTGGCAACCGACATCCCCGCGCTGAAGGCCCAGTGGAATGACGTCCTCTACGATCTCGAGGCCCACAACCGCACCGCATGGCTCGCACTCTTCGACGGACGTTTGGCCTCGCTCGACGACGGGGTGCTCACCCTCGACTTTTCCGACGCCATGAAGTTTTTCGGCGCTCACGAGTTCGAGCGGGCCAGCCGGCCCGACTTCCTCGACGCGCTGGCCGGGTCGGTGGAGCGGGTGACCGGCGAGCGCCTCAGGGTCATCGCCCCCTAGCGCTTGCGCTTCTGACGCACGCGCAAGTTGACGTTGATGGGCGAGCCAATGAAGCCGAACTCCTCGCGAAGGCGTCGCTCGATGTAGCGGCGATAGCCCGCCTCGAGGAAGCCCGACGTAAACAGCACGAATGTGGGCGGCCGAATGCTGGCCTGCGTCGCGAACAGAATGCGAGGCTGCTTGCCCGAGCGAACCGGGTGGGGATGCCCCGCGACGAGCTCGCCGAGGAACTGGTTGAGCCGACCGGTAGGCACACGCGTCTCCCACCCCGCGATGGCCTCATCGATCGCGGGAATGAGCCGCTGCAGGTGTCGGCCGGTGAGAGCCGACATGTTCAGCGTGGGAGCCCATGCCACAGACAGCAGGTCGCGCTCGACCTCGCGCTCAAGGTTGGTGCGACGCTCGTCGTCCATGAGGTCCCACTTGTTGAACACGATCACCAGGGCGCGTCCGCTTTCCTCGACCATCGTGAGAAGCCGCTGGTCCTGCTCGGTGATGGGGTGCGACACGTCGAGTAGCACCACTGCCACCTCGGCCTTGTCGAGGGCCGCCTTGGTGCGCAGCACCGCGTAGTACTCGTGCCCGCTGGCCTCATCGAATCGTTTACGAATGCCGGCGGTGTCGACGAACATCCACACGCGGCCGTCGGCCTCGATGAGCTCGTCGACCGGGTCGACCGTGGTGCCGGCCATATCGTCAACCACCACGCGCTGTTCGCCGGCTAACTGGTTCAGCAGCGACGACTTGCCCACGTTGGGCCTGCCCACCAGCGCGATGCGGCGCGGCCCGCGGGGCCGCGACGGCCCATCGACCTTCTCGGGCAGCATCCCGATGATGATCTCGAGCATGTCGCCCGACCCGCGACCATGCAGCGCCGACACCGGAATCGGCTCGCCGAGCCCAAGGTTCCAGAGCGCTGCAGCGTCGGCTTCGGTGCGTGCATCGTCGACCTTATTGGCGGCGAGCAGCACAGGCTTGCCGCTGCGGCGCAGCACTTTCACGACGGCCTCGTCCTCGTCGAGCGCGCCCACGCGGGCGTCGACGACCATCACCACCACATCGGCCATCGACACCGCAATTTCGGCCTGGCGCGCGATGGAGGCTGCCATGCCGATGGCGTCGCGCTCGTAGCCACCGGTGTCGAGCAGTGTGAAGCGGCGTCCGGCCCACTCAGCCTCATAGGCCACTCGGTCGCGCGTGACACCTGGAACGTCCTCGACCACCGCCTCACGACGTCCGAGGATGCGGTTGACCAACGTGGACTTGCCCACATTGGGCCGACCCACGATGGCTACAACCGGCAGGGCTTCATCGAACTCGAGGTCTTCGTCATCGTCGAATCCGAGGCGCTGCAGCTCGTCGGCAACTGAGGCTTCGTCCCACTCCCCCACCTCTTCAACATCACCGTCGAAGCGGCCGCCGTCGCCGGGCTCCGCGGCGTAGTCGTCTCGCTCATCCATGGGTCAATCTCTCCTCGGCCAGCGTGATGACTAGGTCGACGACCTGGTCAAGTGTCAATGTCGTTGCCTCGACCACCACGGCGTCGTCCGCCGGACGCAGGGGCGATGCAGCACGCCCACTATCGATCGAGTCGCGCAGCGTGAGTCGTTCGCGCACGGCGGCCAAGGCCTCGTCGGCCTCGGCCTCAGGATTGGCTGCTCCGGCGCGCACGGCCTCCTCGAGTGCCCTGCGGTAGGCACGCTCGGCCTCGTCGGCGGTGAGGAACACCTTGAGCGTGGCATTGGGAAGTACCACGGTGCCGATGTCGCGACCCTCGACGACAATGCCGACGCCAGCCTCGAGAGCGTCGGCCACCACCTGCCGCTGCAGGTCAACGAGTCGAGCGCGCACCTCAGGAACGGCACTGACGGCCGACACCGCAGCCGTGACCCGATGCGACCGGATGTCATCGGTGACGTCGACGCCATCGCACTTCACGCTCTGACCCTCGGGCGAGGTGGTGATCACCACGAGCGGCTGTTCCGCCAGCGCCGCGACGGCGGCGGCATCATTCACCTCAGCGTCTCGGCGCAGCATGCCCCACGCCATCGCGCGGTACATCGCCCCGGTGTCGAGGTAGCGCAGCCCGAGGCGCGCTGCCACGGCCCGCGACGTGCTCGACTTGCCCGAACCGGCGGGCCCGTCGACCGCGATCACGGGCAGCACAGGGGTTCCAGACACACCGCAAGCCTAGTGAGGCAATGGCCACCGGCAGACCAACCGCTCACGGGAGACCTTCTCCGGTCGGAAAGTCCCGTAGGAACAGCTGGATTTGACTGCCGGAATCAGCCTCGGAGGCGATAACCGGCCGCCGCCAGGCTGTCGGAGAGCCCCTGAGCCACCTCCGGGCGCACCAGCAACTCGACAACCGCGACCAGCCGGCCCAGCGCGTGGTCGATGCGAACGTCTTCGATGTTCACCTCGGCCTCGCCGGCCGCCGCGAAGAGGCGGCCCAGTTCGCCCGGACGGTCGTCGATCTGAACGGCCACCACCGAGTACTCGGGGGCCAGCCGGTCGCCGTGCTTGTCAGGAACTCGAGCCCTACCCACATTTCCCTGATGCAGCAGGTAGGTGATGTCGGCGAGGTCTCCCGCGGTGCCGCCGTCTGCCCCTCCCAGGTGGCGCAAAGCATCACGCATCGTCTGCAGGTCGTCGTGAAGTTCGTCGAGCACGTCGAGCACCTGATCGGCGTTCGCGGCAATGATTTCGGTCCAGAGCTCAGGGTCGGAAGCCGCGATACGCGTGACGTCACGCAGGCCCTGGCCCGACACCATCACCTCGGAAGGGTCAGCGTGGGCGAGTCGGGCCGCCAGCAGCGACGACACCACCTGAGGTGCGTGACTCGTGAGCGCCACCGCGCGATCATGGGTGGTGGGGTCGAGCATCACCGGCACCGCGCCCGCGTTCTCGGCCACGCCACGCACGAGGGCAACCCGGTCGAGGTCGGTGCCGTCGAGCGGAGTGATCGCCCACACCCGGTCGACGAACAGGTCGACGCGTGCGCCGGCCGGGCCCGAGACCTCGCGGCCCGCCATGGGATGGCCACCCACGTACCGGGTCGGGTCGCCCCCAGCGGCGAGCAGGTCCTCGAGCGGCCCGGCCTTGACGCTGGCCACATCGGTGAAGGTCGACGTCGCGTACCGGCGCTGCCACTGCGCCACGACCGACCCGGTGACGAGGGGAGGCACCGCGACGAGGACGAGGTCAGGGTCGCTCTCGGGCAGCCCCACCGTCCCGGCTCCCATGTCCGCCGCGCGGGCCGAGGCATCCGGGTTCTCGTCGTGAAGCCACACCTCGACGTCGAAGTCACTGTCTCGCAGGCTGAGCGCCACCGACGTTCCGAGCAGTCCCGTGCCCACCACCAGCACGGAGGTGGGCATCACGGCGCCGACTCTCCCTGTTTCGGTTCGATGAGGTCAGAGCGCAGCGCCTCGGCGCCGCGCAGGTAGACGTGGTGTACCTCCGCGCGGGCAAGCTCACTGTCGACATGCGCCATCACACGCACCACCCTCGCAAGCGCCCCGGACACGTTCATTTCCTGTGCACACATCAGTGGTACATCGTGATATCCGAGAGTGCGTACTGCGGCGGCCGGAAATCCCGACACTAGATCGGGAGTGCAGGTCAAGAAAATGGAGATCAGATCGGCATCGCGAACCTCATTGCGTGCCATCATCTGGCCGAAAAGTTCGGCCACCGCCTCCGCCATTTCGGCGGGGTCATCAGCCTGAAGGCACGTTGCGCCACGGATCGCTCGAAGAGTCACGCCGCAAGAGTACCGAAGTCCACCATGGCAACAGCGGGGCGCGGCGCTGCACTGGTGCCTGGAATCGAGAAATTTCGAACAGGCCAGCCTCTGCATCGCTAGGTGAATGGAACTCAGCGGATTATATTCTAGGCATAGAACCGGCTCCGAGCGCCGACCCCAAACCACAGGAGTTCCCCCAATGACCCGCGCCCTCCTTCGCCGCCTAACGGCAACAGTAGCCGCGACCGCCCTTGCCGCGGTGGGCTTAGCAGCATCGGTACCACCCGCATCCGCAACCACCTGCGGGTCTGGCGCAATGGTGCTGGAGGTGGTCCCGGCAGCGAACGAGACGGTTGAACTCGCACTGTTCGGAACGGTCACCAACATCACCATCAACTGGGGTGACGGAACTATCGACAGTGGCATTAACGCTTCCGGTCTCTACTCGCATACTTATGGGCCGCTCCCCCAAATTTTTTGGATCTCCATCTCGGGTGACAAGCTGGGAACGTTCGGATACAAGGACAACCGAACGCGGGGCGCCGATGCCATCACCGAGGTGCGAGAGTGGGGCAACCTCGGCCTCGAGAAGTTGGACTCCGCATTTGTCGGCGCCACCCATCTCACCAAGGTTCCGAACTGTCTGCCGACAACTGTTACCAGCCTTTACGACACCTTCGATGACGCGATTGCCTTCAACCAAGACATCAGTTCGTGGAACACCCACAATGTCACAGACATGCAGTACACGTTTATGGACAACGACAACCTTGGGATGACTTTCAACCAGCCGATCGGCAACTGGGACACCAGCAACGTCACCAACATGTACGACATGTTCTATGGAAACAAGGCCTTCAACCAACCCATCGGCAGTTGGAACACCAGCAAGGTCACTGACATGGGAGGCATGTTCTACGAAGCGACGGCCTTCAACCAGCCACTCGCCAACTGGGACACGAGTGCTGCAACCGACATGTTCGAAATGTTCCGCGGAGCCACCGCCTTCAATCAACCCATCGGCAACTGGAACACCAGCAACGTCACTCGCATGTACAGAATGTTCTCCGAAGCCACCGCCTTCAATCAGCCCATCGGTAACTGGAACACCAGCAAGGTCACCAACATGGGCAGGATGTTCAAGGGCGCATCCTCGTTCAACCAGCCGATCGGCAACTGGGACACGAGCAAGGTCACTGGAATGTACGAGGCGTTCTCTGGCGCTTCGGCGTTCAATCGCAGCCTCGGAAACTGGAACATCGGCTCAGTCGTTCAGGACTGGTCGTGGGACGGCATGTCCAACATGTTGGATGGCTCCGGACTCACCGTGGCTAACTACAACGCGACCCTGAGTGGCTGGAGCGGGCAAACTCACAATTCCGGAATCTCGCTCGGCGCCTCGGGCCTGTTGTACAGCGCATCCGGGCAATCAGCTCGTGACGTGCTGATCGCTGCACCCAGTTCATGGGCAATCGCCGGAGATTCGGCTGCCTCAGCACCGACGATCAGCTCGGTGTCGGTAACGGGTACAGCAGTCGTGCGAGGGACGCTCACCGCTATGCCGACGGGTGTTACCGGCCGCCCCACGCTTTCGTACTCGTGGCAGTCCTCCGCGAACGGCACCAGCGGCTGGGCGACTATCAGCGGAGCCTCCTCGTCGACTTACACCATTCCCGACTCGCAGGCCGGTCGCTTCCTCCGGGTCGGGGTGACCGCAGCGAACGGAATTTCTCCTTCGTCGTCGCGGACCAGCGCCAACACTGCCTCGGTTGCCCGCACGACGCCGACCGCTCCTCGCACCGTCACCGCGAGTCCGCGCAACGCCTCCGCCGTCGTGTCGTGGCAGGCACCCGCTTCCACTGGAGGTGCTCAAATCACCAGCTACACAGTCACCGCCACATCACCGGGCCGTCCTACTCGAACCTGCTCCACAAAGAGGAGCGGCTCCACGGCACCGGCGCGTTCGTGCACGGTGCTGAATTTGGTGAACAGCAAGAAGTACTCGTTCACGGTGCGCGCCCGCACTACGCAGGGCACCACTGTGCGCGCGTCTGTAGCGTCAGTGGTGGTCAGCACGATCGCGGGCACTCCCACCCAGCCACGAACCGTGGTGGTCGCGTTTCCTGCGTCTCACACGGCACAGGTCACCTGGGACCAGCCGCAGTACACCGGGTCTGGTGCAGTCACCGGCTACAGGGTGCGCTGGTACGACACGTTCACCCAGACCTACACATCGTGGTCAAACGTGTCAGCAAACACCCGCACGACCTCCGTCGGAGGTCGCATTCTCAACCGCCACTACATCGTTTACGTGCAAGCTCACAACGTCTCCGGCTGGGGAGCCGTGGCCAGTAAAGCATTGACGCAAACCACGTAGCGAAGGCCTACAGGCCCACCGAGGTGTGCAGCGACCCTGTCTCGGTGGTCCCGAGAACTCGCCATCGGCCCGACTTAAGCGCCCCAAGCCTGATGGGCCCCACGGTGACTCGAGCGAGAGACAGCACGGGGTGGCCGACCTCCTCGAGCATGCGCCGCACGATGCGGTTTCGGCCCTCATGCAGAACGATCTCGACCATTGCCTCGCGGGCTGACGACTGCAGCACCTTGAACGAGTCGACCTTGGCGGGACCATCCTCCAGCTCAATCCCCTCGCGTAGCCGGGCGCCAACTCCTCGAGCCACGGGACCCGGAACCCGGGCCACATACGTCTTGGCCACCTGATAGCGCGGGTGGGCGAGGCGCTGGGCGAGCTCGCCGTCGTTGGTGAGCAGAATCAGGCCCTCAGTGTCGGCGTCGAGGCGTCCGACGTGAAACAGCCGCTCGGTCCGGTCGGCCACGTAGTCGCCGAGGCATGGCCGGTCTTGGTCGTCGACCATCGTGCTCAGCACAGCGAGCGGCTTATTGAACGCCAGCACCACGAGGTCGGGTGCCGTGGAAATGCGCTCGCCATCAACGCTGATCACGGCAGTGCGCGGGTTCACCCGGACGCCCTGCTCACGCACGACCTTGCCGTCGACGGAGACCCGCCCCTGGTCGATGAGCTGCTCGCAGGCACGGCGACTGCCGAGCCCCACAGCAGCGAGTACCTTCTGGAGCCTGATGGCATCAACGTCGTCGTTGTGGGTCATAAGGCTGCCGGCGAGTCGACCGACCCCTCCGTGAGCTCGTCGAGCATGGAGATATCGGGAAGATGGTCGGCGAGCGGCGGTAGCTCGTCGAGGCTGGTGAGCCCGAGCCGCTCGAGAAAGTAGCTGGTGGTGCGGTAGAGGATGGCGCCGGACTCGTACTCCGACCCGGCCTCAGCGATCAGGCCACGCGACACCAGCGTGCGCACGACACCGTCGACGTTGACCCCTCGAACCGCGGAGACACGCGCCCGGGACACAGGCTGGCGGTAGGCGATCACCGCGAGGGTCTCCAGGGAGGCCTGGGTGAGCCGGGCCTGCTGCCCGTCGAGGACGAACCGTTCGATCACCGGGTGGCAGTTCTCGCGCGTGTAATAGCGCCAGCCGCCGGCGACCTCACGGAGATCAAATCCTCGACCCCCGGCGGTGTAGTCGTCGGCGAGCGCCCGCAGCGCCTCCTCGACGTTGGGAACGGGTGCATTGAGCACCTGCGCCAATGTCATGACCGGCACGGGCTCATCGGCGACGAGCAAGATTGCCTCGAGGGCGGGCCGCAACTCGACCTGGTCAACCGGCTCAACCTGCTCGTCGACCCCGTCGTCAACCTGCTCGAGGTTCTCGGTGGCCAACTCGGTCACTGTGCTTCCTCCTGGATCATCACGTCGTCTGTGGGTGGCTCTGCGCCGACTGCGGCGGTGTTCACTCCCCCAGTGTCCACTGCCAGGGCGGCATTCACCACATCGGCGGGCTCAGCGGGCTCAGCAGGCTCAGCGGGCTCAGCGGGCTCAGCCACGCCGCCGTCGAACTCGTCGTCGACCTCGACGTCGTCGCGTTCGCCACCCGTCCAGCGCACCTGCAGCTCACCGAGCGCCACCGCCTGCTCGAAGGCGATGACACCCTCACGGAAGAGCTCAAGCAGCGCCAGGAACCGACCGACCACCACCAGGGTTGAGTCGGCGTCGGCGATGAGCGAGCGGAAGGTGGCCGACCCGCTGCGACGCAGCCTGGCCACGATGACAGCAGCCTGCTCGCGCACTGACACCCGTGGCGAATGCAGGTGGGCCACCGACATCTGAGGCTGCTCACGGGGGGCCATCGCCTCACCCGCCAGCAGCGCGAACTGCTCGGGCCCAATTCCGAGGAGCACCTCTGGCAGCAGCGCAGCGAATTGGGGCTCGAGCCCCACCGCGCGAGGGTGACGACGGGCCTCGTTGGCCATCCGCGACGCGAAGATGGCCGCGACCTCCTTATAGGCCCGATACTGCAGCAGCCGGGCGAAAAGCAGGTCGCGAGCCTCGAAGAGCGCGATGTCTTCCTCGTCCTCCACCTCACCGCTGGGCAGCAGGCGCGCGGTCTTGAGGTCGAGCAGTGTTGCGGCGATCACGAGAAACTCGGTGGTCTCGTCGAGGTCCCACTCACTGCCCTGGGCCCGGATATGCGCGACAAAGTCGTCGGTGACCTGGTGGATCGCGAGTTCGGTCACCTCCAGCTTGTGCCTCGAGATCAGGCTCAGCAGGAGGTCGAACGGACCCTCGAACTCGTCGAGGCGCACCCTGAAACGGGTGTCGTCGACGGGCCGGGCCTCCGCGACGACAGCGGTGCCCCCGGACTCACCGCTCACTGGGTCGGGGCGGCCGGCGACGAACGCTCCTCGCGCGAGACGAGCTCACGCGCGAGCGAGCGATAGGCCTCGGCGCCCGAGGAGGTGGGTGCGTAGTCGGTGATGGGAGTTCCGGCCACGGTGGTCTCGGGGAACTTGATGGTCTGGGTGATGACCGTGCGGAAGACCGTGTCGCCAAAGGCCTCGACCACTCGCTGCAGCACCTCGCGCCTGTGCACGGTACGCGCGTCGTACATGGTGGCGAGAATTCCGTCGACGGTGAGCCTCGGGTTGATGCGGGACCGCACCTTGGTGATCGTGTCGACCAGGATCTTCATGCCGCGCAGCGCGAAGAACTCACACTCAAGCGGGATGATGACCCCGTCAGATGCGGCCAGTGCATTCATGGTGAGCAAGCCCAGCGAAGGCTGGCAGTCGATGAGCACATAGTCGTACTCGTCGAGCACCGGTGCGAGCGCTGCGGCCAGGATCTGCTCGCGGGCGACCTCGTTCACCAGCGCCATCTCGGCGGCCGACAGATCGATTCCGGCGGGAACCACCTCGAGTCCCGGCACACCGGTGGGAAGCCGCACCTCGCGGATGCCAACCTCAGTGCCCAGCATCACGTCGTACACGGTGTGCTCGAGTTCGTAGGCGTTAACCCCGACACCCGCTGAGAGGGCTCCCTGCGGGTCGAAGTCGATGAGCAGCACCCGGCGCCCGTAGCCCGCCAGTGCCGCGCCCAGATTGATGGTGGTCGTGGTCTTGCCCACCCCACCCTTCTGGTTCACGAGGGCAAGCACCCGAGCGGGTCCGTGCCGCTCACGGGGCAACGGCACCGGAAACTCGATAGCCGGCCGGTTCGTGAGGTCTAACGTCTCGGGGCCGGAGGTGGCCTGAGTCTCGGCGACCGGAATGTCGAGCCTCTCGGCGACCGGAATATCCATGGCCTCGATGACCGGAATGTCCATGGCCTCGGTCTCAGAGCCGTCGAGAGGCTCGGGCGCCGTCTGGATCTCGGTCGAGTCCGCGGCATCGACCGATGGAACAGCGGTCAGTTCCTCAGGCGTCTGCACCCCACCAACCTACGCGAGGCCCTTCCGTGGCAGCAACAGACCACGCCGACGCGACCTAAGTTACAGCGCCCTCGGATGAGACGTCACATACACCTCACGCAGATGGTCGACGGTCACTCGCGTGTAGATCTGAGTGGTGGTGACCGACGCGTGGCCGAGGAGCTCCTGCACCACGCGCACGTCGGCCCCGCCCTCGAGCAGATGAGTGGCGAACGAGTGGCGCAGGGTGTGGGGAGACACTTCCGCCACGACACCCGAGCGGGCAGCGACCGCCTGAAGCGCCGCCCAGGCACTCTGCCGCGACAGTGGGCTGCCTCGGGAGTTCAGGAACAGCAGGTTCGACCCGCTGCCATTCGCCGCAAGGGAGGGACGCCCTCGCACGAGGTAGGCCTCCACAGCCTCGCGCGCCTTCGACCCCACCGGCACCATCCGCTGTTTGCCGCCCTTACCCTTCAGGAGCACCGCAGCCCCTCGGAGGTCGAGGTCGTCGATGCTGAGTCCCACGGCCTCCGAGATGCGCGCGCCAGTTCCGTACAGCACCTCCACGAGGGCACGGTCTCGCAGCGCTCCTGCCGTATCGGGCAGCGAGGCCGCCTCCAGCAGTCGCTCGACCTCGGCCACCGTGATGGCCTTCGGAAGACGGGCAGCGGCCGCCGGAGGCCTGACGCGCGCCGATACGTCAACGTTCACCAGTGACTCACGCAGCAGGAACCTGTGGAAGCCGCGCACCGCCACCACCGACCGCGCCGCCGAACTCGCCGACAGTGGAGGGCCAGCCGGGCCGCCACTGCGAAGCGCAACCACGAACTCGCTCACGTCGCCAGCCGCCACCTCGGAGGCATCGGTGCGCCCCCTGGCGGCCAGATAGTCGGCGTAGCGGTGCAGGTCGCGCGCGTAGGCCGAGAGCGAGTTGGCGGCGAGCCCACGCTCGACTGTGAGGTGGTTGAGGTACGTGGTCAGCGCGCGGTCGAGGGATGTGCGCCGCCGCTGATCGTCGGGCACGGTCAGGCCAGAACCGTGGCGAGCTCGGTGTGGCCGAGCCCAAACTCCTCGGCAACCGCCGCGTACACAACCGCGCCGTCGTGAACGTTGAGGCCAAGCGCCAGGGCTGGGTCGTCGGCCAGCGCCGCGCGCCAGCCCTTGTTCGCCAGCGCCAGCGCGTACGGAAGCGTCACGTTCGTCAACGCGTAGGTGGAGGTGTGGGGAACTGCGCCGGGCATGTTGGCAACGCAGTAGAACACCGAGTTGTGCACCGTGTAGATCGGATCCGCGTGGGTGGTGGGCCGCGAGTCCTCGAAGCATCCGCCCTGATCGATGGCGATGTCGACGAGGACCGAGCCCGGCTTCATCCTTGACACGAGCTCGTTGCTGATGAGGGTGGGCGCCTTCGCCCCTGGCACTAGCACCGCGCCAATCACCATGTCGGCGTCGACCACCGCGCGCTCGATCTGGTACGAGTTCGACGCGAGGGTCTGCATCGCACCCTGGTAAATGGCGTCGGCAACGCGTAGCCGGGCGATGTTGAGGTCGAGCAGCACCACCTCAGCCTGCATGCCCATCGAGATGGCCGCGGCATTCATGCCCGACACACCCGCGCCGAGCACCACCACCTTGGCGGCCTGCACCCCTGGGACGCCGCCCATGAGCACCCCGCGCCCACCCTGGGCACGCATGAGGGCGTGTGCGCCCACCTGCGGGGCAAGCCGCCCTGCGACCTCCGACATGGGGGCAAGCAGGGGGAGCGATCGATCGGCAAGTTCGACGGTCTCGTAGGCGATGGCAGTAACCCTGCGCCGCACGAGTTCGTCGGTGAGAGTGCGGTCGGCGGCGAGGTGAAGGTAGGTGAACAGCACCTGCCCGTCGCGCATCAGCGGGTACTCGGCCGCAATGGGCTCCTTGACCTTGAGAATCAGGTCGCCCGCCCCCCACGCGTCGGCGGCGGTTGCCACGACCGTGGCACCTGCCGCGACGTACTCCGCGTCGGAGATCGACGACCCGGCACCTGCGCCGCGCTGCACGACAACCTCATGCCCGAAGCGCACGAACTCGTGGACCCCGGCTGGTGTGATGGCCACCCGGTACTCATGATTCTTGATCTCGCTCGGGACTGCGACCTTCACGCGATCCACCCTTCGTCGTTGCCGGCATGCACTCCGAATTTTCTCACTCTACGAGGTTGGTGTGCCCCCGAGGGCGCGCACACGCTCGCGCACGGGCCACGGCGCGTCGGCCGGACGCAGCGACGACCAACCATCCGCTCGCGAGACCCAGGCCGCCAGGATGCCCGCCACCGAGGCCGGATTCTGGACCGCACCCGACAGCACGAGGTCGCGAGCCCTGTCGAGATCGACCCACACCGCCGGGAGGTCTCGCTCCTCGGCCTCACCCGTGTGTTCCCGTCCCCCCACCACCGGGCTCAGGTCACGGGCCAGGTAAGCACGGAACGTCTCGGACGATCCTCCCGGGCTGGTGAGGTAGTCGACGAGCACGTTCCAGGATGCAGCCCGGTATCCGGCCTCCTCAACCAACTCGCGTTGGGCGGTGACGAGGGGATCCTCACCCTCGACGTCGAGCAATCCGGCGGGTGGCTCGAAGAGCGACCTGCCCACCGGGTGCCGGTACTGGCGGATGAGCAGCACCCGGTCGGCATCGTCGAGCGCGATGACACCGACCGCCCCGGTGTGCACCACGTAGTCGCGGTCAACCTCGGTGCCCCCGATGCTGACGCGGTCGGTGCGCACGGTCCACTTGTGACCCCGAAAGACCTCGGTGCGCGCCACAAGCGGGTGGTCGGTGTCAGTGTCGGCCACCGGCCCGAGCCAGACCTCGCCCACCTCGCCTGACTGGCCTGCCGAATGACCAAGGGACTGTGGAGGTGACATGGGTCCGACGGTATCAACGCCGGCACGCGGTCATGGGGTCGCGAGGTCGCGAGGCCGAGCGGGTGGCCCCACGCCGTCCCACTCCCGAACTTGTGTCACATTCAGACCCCTCGTGTCTCTTTCTGACACAAGTTCGGTTGAGAGTGAGTCACACCTGGGTGCCAGCGCGGTC
>CALQEM020000001.1:0-45844 GCA_943329595.2 Bifidobacterium breve | reverse complement strand
GTCGACGTGCTCATCGTCGACGAGCGCGGCGAGCTCCCGCTGGCCGAACTGCCGCGGCTTCCGCGCACGATCATCACCGTCGGCACGGTCGAGGTGCCTGCGGGCGCCAACGTGCGCACCAACGAGTCGGTCATCGAGTCCGGCGCGGCGCGTCCCACGGGCGTCCAGATCGGTGTCGAGGACCCTGCCATGACGTACTACACGTCGGGCACCACCGGACGGTCCAAGGGCGCTACGCACTCGCACCAGGGCATCACCTGGAACACGATGTCGCAGGTGCACGACCTTTCGGTCGGTCCGGCCGACCGCTACCTCGTCGTTCCCTCGCTGTCGTGGGCGGCCGGGTTCCACGACGTCACCCTCGCGCTGATGTGGACCGGCGGCACCAACGTGCTGCTGCCCACGGGGCAGGTGTCGATGGAGATGATCATCGACCAGATCGTTGAGCACCGCATCAGCCACACACTGCTCGTGCCGGTACTGCTGCGCGAACTCGCGGCCTCGCCGCACCTCCTCGAGAGGCTGAGAGGCAGCGACCTGCGCTGGGTGCTCACCGGGGCTGAGCCGGTTCCTGCGGCGCTCACCAATGAACTCAACGCCGAACTGCCGAAGTGCGACGTGGTGCAGGGCTACGGCATGTCGGAGTTCCCCCTCATCGCCGCGCTGCTGCGGCCTGAGGAGGCCGTCGAGCACGCGGGCAAGGCCGGACGCGCGACCTCCATCACCTCGCTCGCCGTCGAGACGGCCGAGGGAGTCATCACCGACCTAGGCGAGGGCGAAATTCTCACCAGGTCTCCTGCCGGAATGCTCTGCTACCACGGGAAGGCGGAGGCGACCGAGGAAGCGTTCCGCGACGGGTGGTTTCACACCGGCGACACCGGCCGTCTCGACGCCGAGGGCTTCCTCACCGTCACCGGCCGCAAGAAGGACATGATCATGTCCGGGGGCATGAACATCTACCCCCGCGAGATTGAAGACGTCATCATCGCCCAACTCGGCATTCGCGACGTGGCCGTGGTCGGCGTACCGGACGAACGCTGGGGCGAGGTGCCCGTCGTCGTGCTGCTGTCGAGTTCCGGTGGCTCCGCCGACGATGTGCTGCGTGTGTGCGAGGAGCAGTTGTCGTCGTACAAGCGGCCCAAGAGGGTGCTGATGCGCGACGAGCCCTTCCCCCGCACCCCCAATGGAAAGCTGCTCAAGCGCGAGCTCGCGCCCTGGGCCGAGGCTGAGATTCGAGTCCTCACCGACGAGGCGTAGGGTCACGCTGGCCCCATGCTGAGGAGAGCGTTCGTAGCTCACCTACCCCATTCCTTGGGGAGTGATCCACTCTGGTGTTATCGAAGGGATCTGCCATGACCGAAGTCGTGCTCGTCGACGATCGCGGACCCATCCGCATCATCACGATCAACCGGCCCGAGGTGCGCAACGCCATCAACCGGGCCACGTCCGAGGCGCTGGGGGCAGCGATGCGCGAGCTCGACGCGCGCGACGACCTCACGGTGGCCGTCATCACTGGCGCGGGCGCGGGGTTCAGCGCAGGCATGGACCTCAAGGCCTTCGGCCAGGGTGAGAACCCACACATCGAGCAGGGGGGCTTCGGCGGCTTTATCGAGGCGCAGCCGGCCAAGCCGCTCATTGCTGCGGTCGAGGGATTCGCCCTCGCCGGCGGGTTCGAACTGGTGTTGGCCTGCGACCTCGTGGTGGCGGCCGACGACGCCCGATTCGGCCTCCCGGAGGTGAGCCGCGGGCTGCTGGCCGCGGGCGGGGGACTCCTGCGCCTGCCGGCCCGGCTGCCGCGCAACGTGGCCATGGAGATGGTGCTCACCGGCAAGCCCATCACCGCGGCGCGAGCGCACCACTTCGGCCTGGTGAACAGGCTGGCCGCTCCCGGCACCGCGCTTGCTGCTGCACTCGAGCTGGCGGGCGACATCGTGGTGAACGGACCGATGGCTGTGGCCGTCAGCAAGCAGATCGTGGTCGAGTCGGCCGACTGGCCAGGCTCTGAGATGTGGACCCTGCAGCGCCCGCACGTCGATGCTGTCGAAAGTTCAGACGACGCGCGCGAAGGCGCCCTAGCCTTCGTCGAGAAGCGCGCTGCCCAGTGGACGGGGCGCTAGACGTGACCGTCGGAGAGGAAGTTTCGATGCCCGGAGGTCGCCGCCCCATCGAAACCATCGCCGTGGTTGGCAGCGGCTACATGGGAGGGGGGATCGCCCAGGTGTGCGTGCTGGCCGGGTACCCCGTGGTGATCGCCGACGTGTCGTCAGAGGCCGCGGCGGCATCGTTGGCACGACTCGTCGACGAGGCGCGCACCTTTGAGCAGCAGGGACTCTTCGAGCCCGGCAGCGCCGACACCATCGCCCGTGGCCTGCGTGCCGCCGAGAGCATCGAGGAAGCCGTCAGCAACGCCGACTACATCGTTGAGGCGGTGCCCGAGCGAATAGATGTGAAGGCGGCTGCACTGGGCCGTATCAGCGCTGCGGCAAGGCCCGACGCGATCATCACCTCCAACACCTCGGCAATGCCGATCGAGCGGCTTTCCGAGCTGGTGACCGGCCCCGAGCGCTTCTTGGGAGTGCATTGGATGAACCCCGCGCCCTTTGTGCCCGGCGTCGAGATCATCCCCTCGAGTATGACCCGGCCCGACGTGATCGAGGCGGCCGAAGCCCTGATCGCGGCCGTGGGCAAGTCGCCGTCGCGGGTGTCGGACCAGGCGGGGTTCGTTGCAAACCGGCTGCAGTACGCGCTCTTCCACGAGGCGGTGCGCATGGTCGAGGAGGGCAGTGCCACGCCCGGCGAGATCGACCAGGTTGTCAGCGACTCCTTCGGCTTCAGGCTGCCGTTCTTTGGCCCCTTCGCCATGGCCGACATGGCGGGGCTCGACGTGTACGTCGGAGCGTACGAGAGCTTCCACGAGGCGTACGGAGATCGCTTTGCGCCTCCGTCGCTACTGCTTGACCGCGTGGCCGACGGCGACCTCGGTCTGAAATCCGGGGGCGGGTTCACCGGAATGGACGCCTCGCTGCTGGCCGACATCGTGCGGTACCGCAACCGGGCCTACGCGGCGCTGACGAAGTTGCGCGCCGAACTTGGCCCCGTGCCCGGACGCCGTTCGTCGCCCGACGCCGCGGCGGCGGACTCCTAGAGAAGGTTGTCGGGGTTTGCCGCGTCGTGGTAGAGGTGGCGGATTCCGGCCTCGTAGTACCGGCGCACCTCAGGCTCGAGGAGCTTGAGCGCGTTCGGGGCCTTGGGCAGGAGCTCGAAGAAGCCGGCCTCGTGGCTCACCAGCATGCTGGCGTCGGAGGCGGCTGCGAGCGCCGTGAGGCGGTGCAGTGAACTCACGGCCGACGCGGTGTCGGTGGTGAGCCCCGGCGGAATGTCGCGCTCGATGTTTTCGCGGCAGTTGATGGCGTCGCCGGCGAGGATCACGGTGCCACTATCGGGGGTGTCCCACAGCACGATCGACTGGTGGCCCGGGGTGTGGCCGGGCGTGGTGACCAGGTGGATGCCGGGCTGAATGACCCAGTCGCCCTCAGCCAGTTGCCAGTTCAGCGAGTCGTGCCGGAAGTCGTTCTGGTTGTAGGGAGCGCCAAAGTACCGGTCGGGACCGAAGGCCCAGCGGTGCTCGGCCTTCTGCACCACGTGGAGCGCCTCGGGGAAAAAGCGGCCGCCTCCGGCGTGGTCGTGGTGCAGGTGCGTATAGATGATCATGCGCACGTCATCGGGATCGACGCCGCACAGGGCGAGCTGCGCGTGAGGGTGGTGCTCGGCGTTCATCACCGGATTCGAGGCCCCCGCGAGGTCGGCGCCCCAGGCACCGACTGCGTCGGTGATGACGCCGGGATCGTTACCGGTATCGACCATGATGTAGCCCTTGCTCGTCTCGAGCAGGAAGTACTGCACGGGAATCGTCTTGGGCTGACCGAAGCTGGTGCCGGGCACCAGCGTGCTTCCCTCGACCGTGAGGGTGCCACTGCTCATGACGTAGATTTGCCGCACGATCGTCTTCATAGGGACCGACCGTAGACCGTCACCCGCCAATTGCCAATGGGGGGTGCCTGTGAAAGGCTCCAGCCAACTCATCGGCGTGCTGCGCGGGTAACTCACCGTGGCGCGACACCTAGTTTCGGGAGGCTCCGTGGCGTCGGTTGCCTGCTGCCCTGCCTCATCCAGCACGGGGGCACGCACGTGACCGACAGGGTTCTCATCGTGGGTGCTGGCGCGATCGGGGGCGTTACTGCTGCGCGCCTCACCCGGGCCGGATGCGACGTCACAGTCCTCGACGCGCATGTCGAGCACGCCCGACTGATGACCGATCCCGGGCTTCTGTTCGACGAGCTGGGCACCGAGTCGCTGGTCGCGCTGAACGCCGTGTCGAGCGCCGACGCGCTCGTCGGCCCCTTCGACTTCGCCCTGGTGTTCTTGAAGGCCCCCTACATCGAGGTGGCACTCAGCCCGCTGCTCGAGCGCGGCCTCGTCGAGCACTACGTCTCGTTCGGAAACGGGCTCGTGCAGCAGCGGGTTCTCGAGGTCGTCGGCGCTGAGCGCTTCATGGTCGGAATCGTCGAGTGGGGCGCCACCAATCTCGGCCCTGGGCACGTGCGCCAGACGACCGTTGCCCCGTTCTTCGTGGGCGAGTCCGACGGCACGGTCACCGCCCGGCTCGAGCGGCTGGCGCGGGTGCTCGAGCATGCGGGTGATGTCAAGATGTCGACCGATGTGTACGGCCAGGTGTGGGCCAAGCTCCTGCTCAACAGCACGTTCTCCGGACTCGGTGCCGTGAGCGGCATGGTCTACGCCGATGTGATGAGGGAGCCCCACGGGCACGAGCTCGCCTTCGCGCTCTGGACTGAGGGTCACCGCGTGGCCAGCACCCTGGGCGTGACGCTCGACAACGTGGCGGGCGTGAACGCCGACCGACTGGTGGTGCGCGACGACTCCGACGTGCCTGGCGCCGAGGAAGCACTGGCTGAGCTGATGGCCCGGCTCGGCCCTACCAAGGCCTCGATGCTGCAGGACCTCGAGCGTGGAGCCGCCACCGAGGTCGACGTGATCAACGGCGGGGTCGTGCTCGAGGCCACGCGCCTCGGGCTGCCAGCCCCCCTCAATCAGGGCATCGTCGATCTCGTGCACGCCTGCGAGGCCGGTGCGCGCTCGCCGGGGCCCGACGCACTCGACGTCCTGCACCAGATTCTCGCTCAGTAGGACAAGCCCCCCATCAGCAAGGAAACCCCCACCAGTAGGGAAAGAGGTAGTCCCATGGATGACAAGGTCATCATCACCTGCGCGCTCACGGGCGGCATGACGGTACCGGCACAGAGCCCCGCCATTCCGATCACCGCCGACCAGATCGTCGAAGACGGGCTGCGCGCGGCCGAGGCCGGTGCGTCGGTGCTGCACATCCACGTGCGCGAGGAGGCCACGGGCCGACCGGTTGCCGACCTCGACCTCTTCGCCGACGTGCTGTCGCGGCT
This sequence comes from Bifidobacterium breve, assembly GCA_943329595.2. GTDB lineage: Bacteria > Actinomycetota > Actinomycetes > S36-B12 > CAIYMF01 > CAIYMF01. The sequence goes on along the minus strand of CALQEM020000001.1, from coordinate 40,370 downwards.
CAAGCAGCAGACCGACGCCGTGCTGCAGCCCACTACCGGTGGCGGGCGGGGTATGACCATCATCGAGCGCGGCTCGATCGTGCCGCGGTTCAGGCCCGAGATGGCGACCCTGAATGCGGGCAGCTTCAACTTTGGCCTCTACCCGATTCTCCAGCGTGACCTGCCGTTCCAGGAGTGGGAGGTCGACTACCTCGAGGGCACGCGCGACTACATCTTCAAGAACACCTTCGCCGACGTTACCTACCTCAAGGGGCTGATGGACGAGGCGGGCACCAGGCCCGAGATCGAGATCTACGACGTCGGACACCTGTTCAACCTCCGTCAGCTGATCAAGGAGGGCGTACTCTCCACTCCGTTCAACCTGCAGTTCGTGCTGGGCGTGCTCGGTGCCAACATGGTCGAGCCCGACCAGTTGATCCACATGCTGCGCACCGCCGAGCGCCTCTTTGGCGCGGGTAACTTCACGTGGTCGGCCGCGGGCGTGGGCTATCCCGGCGAGTTCCACCTCGTCGCTCTCGGGCTGATGATGGGCGGCAACGTGCGCGTCGGCCTCGAGGACAACCTGCGTGTGCGCCGCACTGCGATGGCCGAGTCGAACGTCGACCTCGTCGAGAAGGCGGTCGCCTTGGCGGCGATGTTCGACCGGGTGCCCGCGACCCCCGCCGAGGCACGGGCGGTGCTGGGGCTCAAGGGCTCGGAGGACACCGATTTCTAGTCCGGCCGATGACGGGCGTCTGATCGCCCTGGGCGACCAGGTGCCCGTCATCGACCCGTCGGCATGGGTTGCTCCGGGCGCGCTCTGCGTCGGCTCGGTGACGGTGGGGGCGCAGAGCAGCGTTTGGTACGCCTCGGTGCTGCGCGGAGACGAAGACTCGATCACGATCGGTGTGGGCTCCAACGTGCAGGACGGCAGCGTGCTGCACGCCGATCCCGACCTTCCGGTGGTGGTTGGCGATGACGTCTCCGTCGGCCACCGTGTCGTGCTGCATGGGTGCACCATCGGTGACGGGTGCCTGATCGGAATGGGCGCCGTGGTGCTCAACGGTGCGCGGGTCGGGGCAGGGTCTCTGGTGGCGGCGGGCTCGGTGGTGCTCGAGGGGTCCGACATTCCTCCGAACTCACTCGTGGCCGGAGTGCCCGGAAAGGTGCGGCGCGAGACGACTCCGGAGGAACGCGAGGGCTTCCTGCGCAACGCGGCGACCTATCGTGGTCTGACCGATCGGCATCGGGGCGCCGACGTATGAGAACGGATGACGACAGATGACGACGGAGAGGGAGACGGCTATGACACGAGAGCCCGACATCGAGATGGTGCGCGAGATGGCACTCAAGTACCGCAACTGGGGACGCTGGGGTGCCGACGACCAACTCGGTTCGCTGAACTTCGTCACCGACGAGATGCGTGCCCATGCCACCACTCTGGCCCGCCGCGGCACGGTGTTCTCGCTCGCGCTTCCGCTCGACGTCAATGGCCCGATGGTCGGCGCGCACGGTCGAGTGAACCCCTACCACTTCATGATCTGGGACGGCGGTGACTTCGAGCCGGGCGTGCAGGACTTCATTCCCGCCATGCGTTACACCGACGACGCCGTGTTCCTAGTGCTGCAGAGCTCAACCCAGTGGGACTCCCTCGCGCACATCTTCTTCGACGGCCAGATGTACAACGGCCATGGCCCCGAGAGGGTCACCAGCCGCGGGGCGCAGGTCAACAGCATGACCAACGTGCGCGACAAGGCCGTGGGTCGTGGAGTGCTGCTCGACATCGCGCGAGACAAGGGACTGCCCTGGCTGCCCACCAGCTACGCCATCACGGCTGACGACCTCGAGGGCTGCGCCGAGCGACAGGGCGTCGAGGTGGGCGAGGGCGACTTCGTGCTGCTGCGCACCGGTCAGATGGCCGACCGTCGGGCGCAGGGCTCATGGGGCGACTACGCCGGGGGCCCGGCTCCTGGCATGGGCATCACGTGCGCCGACTACTTCTGCTCGCGCAATGTGGCCGCGGTGGCCACCGACACGTGGGGCACCGAGGTGCTGCCCAACGAGACCTCCGACGTCTTCCAGCCGCTGCACTGCATCATGCTGGTGAACGCGGGCATCATCCTGGGCGAGATGTGGGACATGGAGGCCCTAGCCGAGGATTGCGCGACCGAGGGCACCTATGACTTCCTCCTCGTTGCGCCCCCGCTCACGATCACAGGCTCAGTCGGCTCGCCGGTGAACCCGCAGGCCATTCGTTGAGCGTGTCGGCGCACGACGACCTCTCGCGCAGCCTGCTGCGCGGCGCGATCGATATGCACATCCACTCGGCGCCCGACATCTTCCCGCGGTCGGTCGACGCCATTGAGGCGGCCCGGCAGGCCCACGAGGCCGGAATGGAAGCGATTGTCCTCAAGAGCCATTCGACCGACACGGCTGCGCGCGCAGAGCTCGCGGCGACGCACACCGGGATGCAGGTGTTCGGTGGGGTCACGCTGAACTACTCGGTGGGCGGGCTCAACCCGTACGCGGTGCTCGAGTCTGCACGACAGGGCGGCCGTGTGGTGTGGTTCCCCACGCTGTGCGCCACCCACTTCCTGGCCCACGCCGAGAACGTGCCGATCCTTCGTGAGAAGTCGCCGGTCGACAGCGTGGGCATCGTGCTCACCTCTGCCGACGGCGCGCTGCTGCCTGAGGTCGACGACGTGCTGCGACTGGTCAAGGAGCACGACATGGTGCTGTGCTCGGGCCACGTCACGCCGTCCGACGCCATCGCCGCGTTCACCCGGGCCCGCGAGCTGGGCATCACGCGGCTGGTGGTCACCCACCCGCACGCCCTCTTCGTGGGTGCTGAGGTCGAGCAGATGAAGGAGCTCGCGAGCCTCGGAGCGATGAACGAAATGCACTACGCGTTCGTGACGCCGGTGATCAATCCGCCGCAGACGATGCAGTACATCGCCGAGACCATCCGCGCAGTGGGCGTGGAGAGCTGCTATCTCGCTACCGACGGCGGCCAGAAAATGAACCCCGTGCCTGTCGAGGCCCTACGGCTCTTCGTGGTCGGAATGCTCGAGCAGGGCTTCAGCGAGAACGAGGTGCGCTTCATGATCTCGGACGCGCCCCGCAGGATTCTGTTCGACTAGACGATCGGCGCAGGCCGACCTGAGTAGGGAGTTGAGATGACCGTCCTTCACATCGCCATATTCCGCTGGAATGAGGGCGTCACCGAGCAGCAGGTCGAGTCGTTCACCGACGCGCTGATCGCACTTCGTGCACAGATGCCGATGCTGCTGTCGTTCCGGTTTGGCCCGGACCTCGGCCTGCGCGAGGGCAACTTCGCCTACGGGGTGGTCGCCGAACTGGAGGCTCCCGAACTGGTCAGCGTCTACCTCGACCATCCGCTGCACCAGGTGTTCGTCAAGGACTACGTCATGGGCATGGTCGCCGAGAGGCGGGCCGTGCAGGTGAATAACGTGGCCGGACGCTGATCACTCATTGACGATCGGCGCGCCGATCTCGAATAACTCGGGGCGTTGGCGGCTCAGCTCGGTGTACCAGTCGACGGTGGCATTGACGCCCGTCTCTATGGTGAATCGTGGCTGGTAGCCGAGCAGGTCCTGTGCCTTGCTGATGTCGAGGGTGCCCCGCTTGGGTACCGCCGCGCTGCGGGGCAGGTGCTCGAGCCGGCTGCCCTCAAAGCGCCTCATCACGATCTCGGCTGCTTCGAGGAGTGAGGCCGCCTTGCCGGTGGTGATGTTGATGATCTCGCCGCGCGCGTCCGGCACCGCGATGACGCGCAGCAGGCCCTGCACGAGGTCGTCGATGTAGGTGAAGTCGACGAGCTCCTGGCCATCACCGGTCACCTGCAGCGGCATGCCTGCGATGGCATTCTCAATCGACGTCTGGATGAATCGGCGCCCGATACAGCGGGGGCCGTAGGCGGCCGAGGGTCGGACGATCGTGTGCTCGAGTCCAGAGACGCGCGAATGGGCCCGGATCAGCACCTCGCCGCCGAACTTCAGGGCGCCGTAGATGCCGAGGGGGTCACAGGGCGCCTCCTCATCGACCACGGGAGTGGCGAAGTTTCCGTAGACCATGCTCGACGACGTGTAGACGAGATGGCTTCCCGGATGGCGGCGAATCGCCTCGAGGGTTGCCTCGAGTGTCTCCATACCGTTCTGGTACGCCCGGTGGGGGTCGGCGTTCGACCGGCTCGCATGGGAGATCGCCGCGAGTTGCACGACGGTGTGTGGCGCGAACTCGGACAGTGTCTCGGACAGCTGGTTCACGTCGCGGCCGCTCTGGTGACGCACCTCGATGCCCTCGTCGGCGAGCAGATCGAGGCGAGCCTGGGCGATTGCGGTGTAGAGGGGACGATTCACCCCGGGGCGTGACATCTCCTGGTGCGCATTGAGGTGGTTAACGCTGAGGTCATCTATTACGAGCGCCGTAGCACCGCGCTCGTGAAGCGCTAGGGCGAGGTGGTGGCCGATAAAGCCTGCGCCGCCGACGATGAGCACTCGATGGTCGGCGGGAATGACGATCTCGACCTCAGCACTGGCACTCATGGTGCGCGAGTCTATGGTGTTGGCCCGCGGATCGATGGTGGGTGGGCGTACGGTGTTGTTTGATTGCCCACGCACGCCCTACGTGAGGAACACCATGAGCATTGACCCGACGGACTCGTCAGCCGCAGACGCGCTGGCGATCCTGGACTCGCTCGACGCGTTCGTGTATAGCAAGGATCTCGACGGAAACTACGTTTACGCGAACAGGGCGGTGCAGAGCCTCTTCGGGGCCTCGCTCGACGGGATCCGCGGACATGACGACAGCCAGTTCTTTGACCTGGAGCAGTCGAACGAGCTGCGGGTCAACGATTTGAAGGTCATCGCTGACGGCGTGACAGTGCGGCGCGAGGAGCACGACATCGTCAAGGAGACCGGTGAGCAGCGCGTGTACCTCACCACCAAAAGCCCCATGCGCAACGCATCCGGCGAGCTCGTCGGCATGTGCGGCATTTCGCTCGACATCACGCCGCGGGGCTGAGCGAAGGAGCTGACGTGTCACCTGACTCCGAGCAGTCCCCGTGGCTCGCGCCCACTGACTCCGCATTGCTTGCGATTCTGGGCCGGGCGCGCACCGTGGCTGTTGTGGGCGCCTCCGACAATCCCGACCGTGCGAGTTTCTCCGTGGCGAGTTACCTGCTGACCAGCACCGACTACACGGTGTGGTTAGTGAACCCCCGAGTCGACTCGATCATGGGGCACCGCACCTTCCCCGACCTGCGGTCGCTGCCCGAGCCGCCCGACATCGTTGACGTCTTTCGTAAGGTGTCCGACCTGCCCGAGGTGCTCGATGAGGCGATCGAAGTGGGTGCGACAACACTGTGGCTCCAACTGGGCCTGAGTGACGAGGGCATCGCACGGCGAGCCGAGGCCGCGGGGCTATCGGTGGTCATGGACCGATGCATGTACATGGAGCATGAGCGCCTGTTCGGCGACTGAACCTCGCGTGGTTCGATACGGGGGTTGTCTCCTTGCGGCGACGCCCCGTGTACGGATTCTGGGTAGTGCGTGCGGTGGAGGCAACCTTCTGGTTCGAGCGTGGCGGATTTTCTGATTGTCTGATTTTCTGAATTTCTGAAACTCTGCCCACACTCGACGGACACAGTCGCGCTGGCGGGGGTGCACCGTGGGCGTCCTGGCTGGCAGTGCGCTGACCTAGTTGCTCAACACGCGGCAATGCCCCCGGCCTGATCAGGCCGGGGGCATTGCCGTGAGGGGTTAGGACGCGGGGGTGGCGTCCTGGTGAACGGGTCCACCCTGGCCGCCACCCTGGCCGCCACGGGGGCCGTGCTCGGGTGCGGTGATGCCGTACTCGGCGAAGGCCGCGTCGCGTGCTTCGCGCACGGGCTCGATGTCTGCCTTGAACGCGGCCTGCTGGTCGGCGCTGAGAGCCTCGACCTGGTCGCGCACGCCCTGGCCACCGTCGCCACGGTCACCCTCGGTGGAAGCGGTGATGCCGTACTTGGCGAACACGGCGTCGCGCTGGGCCTCGACGGCAGTCATGTCGGTGCGAAGCGCGGATCGCTGGGCATCGGTGAGGTCGGCCGCGGGGTCGCCCTCGTGGCCGGGTCCACCAGGTCCGCCCTGGCCGTCACGGGGTCCGTGCTCGGGTGCTGTGATCCCGTACTCGGCGAAGGCGGCATCGCGTGCTTCGCGCACGGGCTCCATGTCAGCCTTGAACGCGGCCTGCTGGTCGGCGCTGAGGGCCTCGACCTGCTCGCGGACGCCCTCGCGACCGTCGCCACGGTCACCCTCGGTGGGAGCGGTGATGCCGTACTTGGCGAACACGGCGTCGCGCTGGGCGTCGATCGCAGTCATGTCGGTGCGAAGTGCGGATCGCTGGGCATCGGTGAGGTTGGCCGCGGGGTCGCCCTGGCCGCCGGGTCCGCCCCGGCCGTCACGGGGTCCGTGCTCGGGGGCGGTGATGCCGTACTTCGCGAACACAGCGTCGCGTGCGGTGCGCACCGGCTCCATGTCGGCCTTGAAGGCGGCCTTCTGGTCGGCGCTGAGGGTTTCGACCTGCTCGCGTCCCTCGTGGTCGCCCCCGGTGGGTGCTGTGAGCCCGTACTTAACGAACACGGCGTCACGCTGGGCGCGTACCGAGGCGATGTCGTTGAGGAAGGTGCTGCACTGGTCGCCGGTCAGTGACGACGCCGGCCCGGTGCACTCCGTGGCGCTCGTGGAAGGCGTCGGGGTGGTGTTGGCGGCGTTCGCGGCAGTACCGCCGAGAATCAGGGCGCCAGTGGTGGCGACTCCGGCGATGGTGAGCACTGTCTTGAATCGGGTGTTCATCGTGGTCTCGCTCTCTATGAGTGGTTTGCCCGACGTCTTCGGGCACATCACTACGATCCCCACGGGGGCTGGAGCGGTCTGCAAGGACGGCTGGAGATTGGCTGGAGAATGCATCCAGCCAACGTTCAGGAAGCGTCGAGCCTGCCTTCAGGTGAGAGTGGGAGAGTGATGGCATGGCGACAACTCCGCGAGTGCTCGTAGTCGACGATGAGGAAAACCTCTCGTTCCTCATTACCTCGGCCCTGGGCCTCGCTGACTTCGAGACCCGGGCCGTGGCCTCGGGTCTTGAGGCGCTGGAAGAGGTTGACCGGTTCGCGCCCGACGTGATCGTGCTCGACGTGATGCTTCCTGATTTCGACGGGTTCGACCTGCTCACGCGGCTGCGTAACAAGGGCTGCCGGGCGCCCATCCTCTTTGTCACAGCGCGCCACGACACCGCCGACCGCGTGAAGGGCCTCACCATCGGGGGCGATGACTACATCACCAAGCCCTTCGCGCTCGAGGAACTCGTGGCGCGGGTGCAGGTCGCACTGCGTCGCGCGGGAGCCGGGGTCGAGTCGTCGCGACTGGCCGTGGCCGACCTCGAACTTGACCTTGACTCGCACCGGGTGTGGCGTGGGGGCCAGGAGGCCCTGCTGTCTCCCACCGAGTTCAACCTGCTGCGATACCTGATGACCAACGCGGGCCGGGTGGTAAGCCGAGCGCAGATCCTCGACACCGTGTGGCAGTACGACTTCAACGGAGACTCGTCCATCATCGAGTCGTTCGTCAGCAACCTGCGCAAGAAGGTCGACGCGGGCGAGCCCAAGCTGATCCGCACCGTGCGCGGTGTGGGCTACACCATCAGGGAGCCGTGATGACGCTCCGCTCGCGGCTGCTGTTTGCGCTCGGCGCGGTCATCGCGCTGCTCCTCATCGCGGGCTACGTGCTCTTCCGAGTTCAGTCGGCAACCCTGCTGCAGCAGGTTGACTCACGCTTCGACTCGTTGCGCCGGCCGGCGATGTCTGCGGCTGCGCTGGCGCCGCTTACCCCCAACGACCCCCCCGACGCACCCAATGCGCGCGGACAACGTTCGCTGGCCGACCTGTACGTCGGGAGGCTCGAGGCTAACGGCGTGATGATGACGGTGGGCACCCCCGAGAGCGACCCCGGAACCACCCCCGTGCTGAAGCCGGGCCGCTCGTACGCGGCTCCGACCACTGTCGAGACCACCGGGGGCTCGGGGGAGCGCATGCGGGTGGTCGCTTTCCCAGGGCCGATGGGCGCGTCTGCGGTGGTGGGGCAGTCCCTCGCCGACGTCGACGCCGCGTCTGCGACCTTGGCCCGCAACCTGCTGGGCATCGGTGCCCTGCTTCTGGGCGTCATCGCTCTGGTGTTTTGGTGGATGGTGCGGCTCGGGCTCAGGCCCATCGCCGAGGTCACCGGGGTGGCCCGTGCCATTGGCGCCGGTGACACGACCCAGCGGGTGCCAGCGTTTCCCGAAGGCACGGAGGCGCAGGAACTCGGGCAGGCTTTCAACAGGCTGGTCGAGGAGAACGAGGTTGCCCAGGCGCGCCTGCGACAGTTCGTGGCCGACGCTTCGCACGAACTGCGCACCCCCTTGGCCACGCTGTCTGGCTACGCGGCGCTGCGGGCCGCCGGAGGGCTCAGTGACCCGGCGAGCGTTGACGATGCGATGCGCCGCATCCGGCAGGAGGCCCTCCGTATGGGCGGCCTCGTCGACGACCTCCTGCTGCTGGCCGAGATGGACCGCGGACCCGACTTCCGGCATGACCGGGTCGATCTCGTCGCGGTCGTCGCCGGGCTGGTGTCCGATGCGCGCGCCATCGACCCCAGCCGCGCCTTCGACCTCGACGGACCCACCGAGGCCGCCGTCGCGGGCGACGCAAACAGACTTACCCAGGTGGTGGGGGCACTGCTCGACAACGCGCGCAAGCACACGCCAGCCGGCTGCGATGTGCAGGTGCGAATGCTTGAGCGGGGTGACTGTTGGCGCGTCGAGGTGGCCGACCACGGGCCGGGGCTCAGTGCCGAGGACGCCGCCCACGTGTTCGACCGCTTCTACCGCGCGGACGCCGCGCGGGCCCGCGCCACGGGTGGCAGCGGTCTCGGACTGGCGATCGCGTCAGGAATCGTCGCGGCCCACCAGGGACGCATCGGAGTGGAGTCGACGCTCGGGCAGGGGTGCACCTTCTGGGTGGAGCTTCCGCGGGCCGCCGCAAGCTCTGGCACGCTGGAGGCATGACCGACTTCGCTGGATTTTCCCCTCAGGCCTTTGATTTCTATGAGCGGCTTGCCGCTAACAACACCAAGGTGTGGTGGGCCGAGCACAAGGGAGAGTACGAGTCGTTGGTGAAGGCTCCGATGCTGGCGCTGACCTCCGAGCTCGCCGACGAGTTCGGCGCTGCCAAGCTCTTTCGCCCCCACAACGATGCGCGGTTCAGCAAGGGCGACCCCATCAAGACCCATCAGGGTGCGACGGTCACCCTCGAGGACGCCGTGGGCTACTACGTTCAGGTGTCGGCGCAGGGGCTCATGGTGGCGGGCGGCTGGTACTCGCCGGGCGGTGAACAGATGCGCCGCTATCGCGAGGCAGTCGACGGACCCTTCGGAGTTGAGCTCGAGCTGTTGGTGGCGGCGGTGCCGCGCGCGTTCGCATTCGACATGAACCTGCTCGCGACGAAGCCCAAGGGGTACGACGCCGACCACCCTCGGCTGGACCTGCTGCGTGCCCGGCGAATCACCGTGGCGCGGAACTACGGGGTCGAGCCGTGGGTCAGCAGTCGTAAGGCTCTCACCACGGTGAAGCGCGACTGGCGAGCGATGCGACCGCTGCTCGAGTGGTTGGCCGACCACGTGGGTCCGGCGGAGGATCCGGGCCGCTGAGAGTTTTCTTGCTTCGGGTGCATCCACGTGGGTCGGTGCTGACGACATAATGTGATTGTGGGCTCAGTCGGGGCCTTCCGCGGAAGGAGATTTTCCATGCGTCGTGTTAGTTTCACGGCCGCAGCAGTGGCTGGAGTGGCCTCGGCGGCACTCGTTGCCTCTGCAGTGGTGCCTGCCTCCGCCGCACCGATCGATCGCACGGCGATGGGAACCCGTTCGCTGGCAGCGGTCCTCAACGTCGCCAACCCCGCCTTCGACAATAACTGGGGAGACTTCGACATCCTCACGAGGGCCATTGCCACGGTGCTCACGGAGAAGCCGAACTCGCCGGTGAAGAAGCTCGTCAACGGGCGCAACGCCCTCACCTGCTTCGCTCCCACTGACCTGGCTTTTAAGCACTTCCACCAGGGTGCCACTGGGCAGAACATCAGGAGGGAAGGCAACGTGTTCAACGGGCTCGTCCAGTACGCCGGCACCCTCGCCGCAGGCCTTGGCGGCGGCTACACGGCGGTTGACGTCGTGGAGAGGGTCCTGCTCTCCCACTGCACCGCGGGCACCATCAACTCTCACGCTGCCATCGCGGCGGCGCACGCGAGGGCCACGCTCACGATGTTCTCCACGTCGAACGTACAGCTCCGCATGGTGCACGGGCAGATCGCGCTCTACGACGGCGGGCAGAAGTTCCGCAACCCACGCGTGATCGTGGCCGACATCAACATCGGCAACAAGCAGATCGCCCACGCGATCAACCGGGTGATCGTGTCCTTCGACATCGACCCGGCCCCGTACAACCCTGGTAAGTGCCCTCCCGGCCTGGTGTGCTGACACACGCTTCCACGAGTGTTGGTATCGACTGATGTGTGTGAAGATCGGTTCATGGAGGAGGCGAGCCCCGACGACCTCGGGGCTCGCCTTTTCCTAGGTGATGAGGCAGCGCTAGAAGAGTGCTACCTCCGGTGGCCGCGACTGGTGCACAGTGCGCCCGCTGCTCGAGTGGTTGGCCGACCACGTGGGTCCGGCGGAGGATCCGGGCCGCTGAGAGTTTTCTTGCTTCGGGTGCATCCACCTGGGCCGGTGCTAACGACAGAGTGGGGGAGTGGCCCTAGTCGGGGCCTCCGACATAAGGAGATTTTCCATGCGTCGTGTTCGTCTCATGGCTGTAGCGGTGGCTGGAGTGGCCTCGGCGGCACTCGTGGCATCCGCGGTCGTGCCTGCCTCCGCCGCACCGATCGATCGCACGTCGATGGGAACCCGTTCGCTGGCAACGGTCCTCAACGTCGCCAACCCCGCCTTCGACAAGAACTGGGCAGATCTCGACATCCTCACGAAGGCCGTCGCCACGGTGCTTACTGTGAAGCCGAACTCTCCGGTGAAGAAGCTCGCCAACGGGCGCAACTCCCTCACCTGCTTCGCACCCACTGACCTCGCGTTCAAGTACTTCGCCGAGGCTGCCACCGGAAAGACCATCAGAACCGAGGCCAACGTGTTCACCGGCGTCGTCCAGTACGCCGGTACTCTAGCCACCAGCATCGGCAACGGCACCACGGCGGTTGACGTCGTGGAGACGGTTCTGCTCTCCCACTGCACCGCGGGCACCATCAACTCGCACGCTGCCATGGCAGCGGCGCACGCGAGGGCCACGCTCACGATGTTCTCCGGCTCGCAGGTATCGCTCCGCATGGTGCACGGGCAGATCGCGCTCTACGACACGGCCCGTCAGTTCCGCAATGCGCGGGTAATCGTGGTCGACATCAACAAGGGCAACAAGCAGATCGCCCACGTGATCAACCGGGTCATCCTGCCCGTCGACATCGACCCGGCTCCGTACAACCCTGCCAACTGCCCCAAGGGCTTGACCTGCTGACCCACGCTTCCACGAGTGTTGGTATCGACTGATGTGTGTGAAGATCGGTTCATGGAGGAGGCGAGTCCCGACGAGCTCGGGGCTCGCCTCTCCGTGGGTGACGAGGCGGCGCTGGAAGAGTGCTACCGCCGCTGGTCTCGGCTGGTGCACGGCGTGGCGCTGAAGTCGGTGCCCACGCCCGCCGACGCCGACGACGTGACCCAGGCGGTGTTCGTATCGGCGTGGAACTCGCGGGCGAGCTACGACCCGGGCGCAGGGTCACTGCCGGGGTGGTTGCTCGGAATCACCCGGCGACGTATCGCTGACCACTATCGGCGCGAGGGCAGAACGCCTCACACCCTCGCGCTAGCGGTTGACGAGCACGAGCAGGGTGTTGACGGCCACCACGACCACGTGGTCGACCGGGTGCTTCTGGCCGAGGAGCTCGATAGCCTCGGCAACCCGGCCGGCCACATCATGCGACTAGCCTTTTATTCCGACCTCACACACCAACAGATAGCACTGCACCTCGACTTACCGCTGGGCACCGTGAAGAGCCACATCAGACGCTCGCTCGAGCGCCTGCGCACCCGACTGGAGGTGAACCGTGCCGCACTGTGACCCTGATCTTCTCGCCCTCATGGCGCTGGGTGAGCCCGTCGACGACGCCGACCTCGTCGCCCACCTCAACTCCTGCGTCGGCTGTCAGAGTGAGCTCGCCTCGCTCACCGACGTGGTCGCCCTTGCCCGGTTGGGCGTCGTCGAGGTGCCCGGCCCGAGCCCCGATGTGTGGGGCCGCATCGCTGCGTTGGCCTTCGTTGCTGACACCGACGCGACCGACGTACCCCACTCTGCCGGCAGCGTGGTCGAGCTTCGCCCCGCGCGTCACGCCCGGAGATGGTGGCCGCTGGTGGCGGTGGCGGCCGCTCTCGCTCTGGTGGTGGGCGGGGCGGGAGTTCTCGGCCTGCTGCCCTCGCGGTCGGGTTCAGCGGTGATCGTGGCGTCAACAGAACTCGCGCCGCTGCCCGGCACGACCAGTACGGCCACCGGGGGTCGCGCCGCGCTCCTTCAGGACGCCGTCGGGTACCACGTGGAGGTCGACGCCGTGGGGCTCGGATCCTCTGCTGGGTTTTACGAGGTGTGGCTGATGAGCCCTGACGACTCGGGGCTGATTTCGCTGGGCACCATGTCGTCAGGCCAGTCACATGCCGAGTTCAGTGTTCCCTCGGGGCTTCCGCTGTCGGTGTACTCGGCGGTCGACATCTCTGACGAGCCCGTTGACGGGAATCCCCAACACTCGGCCACCACGGTTCTTCGAGGTCAGTTCAGCCTCTGACTCGCCCGCGCGGCCACCGCGGTACCGACCGTGAGAAGCGCTAGAGCCACGATCGGCACGTACGGCAGCACCACCACGGTTCTCGGAGTCACGAGGTCGTTGACCCCACCCTCGCTGACGAGCAGCACGGTGATGCCAAGGGCGGCGGCGACGACCAGCGCTCGCGATCTGGGTCCGTTCGCGAGCATGCGAGCGAGACTGGCCGGAACACCGCGGGCCAGCGCCGCCGTCAGCCGCGACGAGAGATGGCGCAGCGTGGGGGCGAGCAGCAGCAGGGTGCCGGCATCGATGGCGAGGACCACCAGGTGCAGCGCCCACCAGCTGGCAGACAGCGCGGCGGGGGCGATATTCAGGGCGAGTACGCCGCTGATGAGCAGCGCCATCAGCAGCACGTGGTAGACGTAGAGCTCCATCGCGCGCGAGGAGAACACCGCGACCGGCACCCACACCCGGTCGCGTGCCAGCAGACGGGCGAGAGGGTCCCACACCAGCAGCAGCGCGCAGGTTTGGGCGATGCCGGCAAGGGCGAGCACCAGGGTGGGAGGCGCAAGGTTCGAGATTCCTGGCACGGCATCGGTGGAGATGAGGGCGCGGGAGTAGGGGCCGAGCCACACCAGCAGGCAGGCTCCGGCGATGCTCGCGGCCAGAGCCACCATTACCTGCCAGCGCGGTAGCGAGCGCAGCCGCACGAGGTTCACTCCGAGACCGGCGAATAGCGCCCAGATAAGCAGCAGGTTGAGCCAGCCGAAGGATTCATCTACCGTGACGCGGCCGAGGTCGACGCTGGCGATGGCGCACAGCCACAGGGCAAACTGCCACCCGCGTGTGACGCGCAGCAGGACCGGTGCCACCGCGATCACCAGCAGGTACACGCCGATGAACCACAGCAGTTGCACCGGAAGCACGCCCGCGACAGGAGCGAGGTCCGGCGCCACAGCCCCGACGATCGCGGCGATCACGACGGCAGCGGCCACCAGCGGAAGGGTGGGGGTGAGCAGGCGCGAGACCCGCGAGAGGTACGCGCTCGGAGCGGCGCCCGCCAGACGGCGCAGCCCGACTCCGGCCATCACGAAGAACAGCGGAATGATCTGCAGCAGCCAGGTAAGCCAGAAGAATTGGGGCGCTGCATCGAGCGTGGTCTGCGCCTCACCGCCGGGCAGCGAGGTCCACGCGAGGTTGTGGCCGATCACCACGAGCAGCAGAGCCGCTCCCTTGACTGCGTCGACGACGCGGTCGCGCCCGATCGAGGCCGCGAGCACCGAGTCGCGCAGGCTTGCCATAGTGCGAGTTTACGGGCCGAACCCCCACGCCAGATCGGACATGGTGAAGCTGTGTCCGAAGTGATGTAGGTGTGGCCGACCTACTTGTTCGAAGCAGCGCTCTCGGCGAGGCGCTTGAGCTCTTCGAGCGTCTTCAGAATCGAGCGGGTGTTGTTTTCGTACGCGTTCATGAGCCGCAGGCTCGGCGGAAACCGCGAGGTGGTGCCGTCGAAGGTTTCGGTCACGAGGGTCGACGAGTCGGTGACGCGCTCGAGTTCGTAGCGCCAGCGGTGGCCGCCGATGTGGCGCCACGCGATGAGCCGGCCCTCGTCGAACTCCATCACCGTGTTGGTCATGCGATAGGGCACCACGATACGCATCGACATGCCGAATGTTGCGCCGAGAGTAAGCCGATCGGGCCCGAAGGAGCTCGAGGTCACGGTGCCCGAACCGTCGAACAGCGGGTGGTTGGCCGGGTGCGCGATCAGGTCGAAGATGTCGGCCGCGGGGGCATTGATCGTGATGCGCGCTGACCGCACCCGATCGTTGCCAGTATCGACGATCTTTGAGATGTCTGAGCTCTCGGGGTTCTCGGTCTCGGCCATGCGGTCACGGTAGCGGCTGCCGTCGAGACCTGCAGGCTGAGTCATCTCCGCATGCGACCATCATGGGTAGCGTTGAGTCCCTTCCGGAAAACTCGGGCGTCGTCTAGGGCGCGCACGAGGTTTCTACGACCACGAGGAGTGCGCCATGGTGCAGCCAGGAGGCGTGGATGCAGGCCACGGCCAGTCGTCACTGAGCGAGCCCCGCAACCCGCTGTCCCCTTTGTCATGGCTCATGTCGGCCCTGCGAGCAGTAGTAGTCCTCGCGGCAGTGGGGACCGTGTGCTTCGGGGCCCTCCACGGAATGCGTGACTTCCTCGCCCAGGTGTCGCCTGCCGCAGTCGAGGGTGGCGCCGCCGCTGAGGTTAGCTGGGGGTGCGTGGAGGCCGACCTTCACGATGCTGTGCCTGCGGGTAGTCGTGTGTACGTCATGTCGTCCGAGGGACCGCTCGCGTTCCAGCGGCTCGTCGAGCTGTCAACACCATGGCTGCGTGTGCTTGCTGCCCCGGAGCCTGGTGCCCTCGGTCTGAGTCTGAAGGGGAGCGACGCTGGCCCCTGGGGGTGCGGAAGTCTCGTGGTCACCCGTGATGGGGCGGCGGCATGAGTGACGAGGGCATGGGTGGTGTCGGCTCCGACCCTGGCGCCGAGCTCTTCCTCAGCATTGTCATTCCGTGCTTCAACGAGGCCAGCACCATCGCGGCCATGCTGAGCGCCGTTCATGCCTCGCCGGTGCAGCGCATTGAGGTCATCGTCGTCGACGACAGGTCGACAGACGGAACGCGCGAGCTGCTCGAGGGTCCGCTGCGCGGCCTTGTTGACGTGTTACTGCTACACGATGTGAACCGTGGCAAGGGGGCAGCCCTGCGCACCGGTATCGCAGCAGCGACCGGTGATGTCGTGGTCATTCAGGACGCCGACCTTGAGTACAACCCACGCGACTACCCGGTGCTGATCCGACCGATCGCCGAAGGCCATGCCGATGTGGTCTTCGGCTCACGATTCATCGGCGGCGACGCCCACCGCGTGCTGTACTACTGGCACTTCGTCGGCAATCGCGCGCTCACCACGCTGTCGAACATGATGACCAACCTGAACCTCACCGACATGGAGACGGGCTACAAGGCGTTTCGTCGGGAACTGATCCAGTCGATCACCATCGAGGAGGATCGCTTCGGCTTCGAGCCGGAGATCACCGCGAAGGTGGCGCGACTCGGTGCCCGCATCTACGAGGTCGGGGTCTCGTACAGCGGTCGCACGTACGCCGAGGGCAAGAAGATCGGCTGGCGCGACGGCGTCAGGGCCGTCTACTGCGTCGGTAAGTACAACCTGCGCGGCCGACGTCAGACGTCCTCGTGGCACCCGGCAGGCGAATGAGCAGATGAGCACGCTGTGGGCGGTTGCGGCGCTGTCGCTGTCGGGAGTGATGCCTGCCCGCTGGGCGACCAACGACCCCGTGCGCGTCGCCCTGCTGGTGCTCCCGGCTGCATTGATTCTTGGCAGCCTCAGCGTCGTGATCACCCTGCTGGTGCCCGTGCCCCTGTGGCTCGCGTGGGGCGCGGTCGTGATCGCCGCAGCCTTCTGCTCTCTCGTGCTACTGCGCCGTCGTGGCCGGTCGGCTGCTCCCGACGCGCGTGAGGGGTGGGTCGAGGCGCTCACCGGGCTGCTGCCGCTCGGGGTTGCCCTCGTGCTCAGCTGTGCCCACTTCACTGTCGCCGGCCTCGGTTGGGACGCGCGGTCGATCTGGGTCCTTCACGCGAGGCTGCTGACGGGCGAAGGGGCAGCCCTGGTCGACTCGCTGCGCCTGCCGGTGTACGCGTTCAGCCACCCGGACTACCCGGAGGGCTCATCGTTCGCGATCGCCCTCGGCTGGGTCGTGGGCGGTGGTGTCGACTACCGGCAGGCCCAGTTGATCATCGGAGCGCTCACCATCGCGGCCGTGGGTCTGGCCGGCCACGAGGTGGCCCGCGTGGGCACAGGCCGGGCCGGCCGTCTGATGGCCGCCGGGCTGGGGTCGGCCCTGGTCATGCAGGCGCTGATTGCCTCAGGCGGCTTCGTGAGCAATGGCTATGTCGACACGCTGTGGGCCGCGCTGGCGGTCGCCGCCGTTGCGGCGGGGCTGGTGGCGCCAGCCGACCACACCAACCTCAGGGTGACCGTGCTGCTGTGCGTCGCGGCCGCGAGCGTGAAGTCTGACGCTCTTCCGATTGCACTCGCCGTGATTGCGCTCACGGCGCTGCGGCTCAGGTGGGCGCGCCAGCGTGAGCCTGCGGCTCCCCCCGACGGCGCGACTTGGCACATCGTCGCCGTGGGTATCGCGGCCGTTTCCCTGTGGCCGGTGGTGGTCGCGGCGCTCGGCATTCCGGGTCGTTACTCGCTGGCAGCAGCGATGCGCGGGCTGCTGGCCAATGACCCCACGGTGGTCGGGCGGCTTGAACCGTCGCTGACCGCCATTGAGAGGCTCGTCCCCCTCGCCGTGCCCGCTCTCGCCCTCATCGCGCTGGGCGCGCTGGCCCTGCGTTCGCGCATCCGTGCCACCGGCGTAGGTGGTCCACTCTGGACGGTCGCGGTGGGGGCGTTAGGACTCGCCGCTCTCCTAGTCGCCTACTTAGCCGATCCTGCTGACATCGACTTTCTTCTGCTGACCTCGGCCTCGCGTGCGGTGATCTTTCTCCGGCTCGCGCTGACCGTGGCGGTGCTGGTGCTGCCCCTGCAGTACTGCCGAGGGGTGGCATGGGCGCGAGGGCCGTACCAGCGGCCTGGACCTGCCCTGACCTGAGTGACTCTCGGCCGCCGAGGGGCACGGATTGACGGGCGTGCCTCGAGCCGTGAATAATACCCCTAGGGGTATTACTTACTGGAGGTTCAGCCATGGGCTACGGATTCGCGATCACACTGAGCGCGCCCTTCGAGGAGACGGTCGTCGCCGTGAGGCAGGCGCTGTCTGAGCAGGGCTTCGGTGTGCTGACTGAAATTGACGTTCAGGCCACCATGAAGGCCAAACTCGACATCGACGGCGACCCGTACCTCATCCTCGGTGCCTGCAACCCGCCACTCGCTCATCGCGCGATGTCGGCTGACCCGTCGATCGGCCTGCTGCTGCCGTGCAACGTCGTGGTGCGGGTCGCTGGCGAGAGCACGGTAGTCGAGGTGATTGATCCGATGACAATGGTGGCGATGTCGCCGTCGCCCGACCTGAGGTCCGTTGCCGAGGAGGCCACCACGAGGCTTCGCGCGGCCTTGGCGTCTCTCTCACCCGACGCCGAGGTGGCCTGACATGTGCTCACCCGCAACCTGCCGAACCTGCGGTAAGGCCACCTTCACCGGCTGTGGCTCACATGTCGACCAGGTCTTGCGCGGTGTTGCGACGAAGGATCGGTGCTCCTGCGACGGCGGCAGGCCAGCCAAGAGAAAGTTGTTCGGGCGGCCCACGCCGACACCGAGATAGCGCCTCACCGGCGGACACGACCTTCACCTTGATCATGGTCCGTTCCGGGGGGCGCTTTTCACCAGAAAACGGATACCCAGAGGGGTATGTTTGAATCATGCAGCTCAATGACGATGCCTCGGCCGCATCCATCCGTCGCCTTCGCCGCGCCGAAGGCCAGATCGCGGGCGTGGTGCGCATGCTTGAGGAGGGCCGCGACTGCCGCGACGTGGTCACCCAGCTCGCGGCCGCGTCGCGTGCGCTCGACAAGGCTGGCTTTCACATCATCGCGAGCGGGATGCAGCAGTGCCTGCTCGACCCCGACGAGGGCATGGACCAAGACGACATGGTCAAGCTCTTCATGTCACTGGCCTGATTCCGTCAGCCGGCACCTGCTGCTTGAGTCATCGTGAGTGCTGCTTGAGTCATCGCTGGCTGCGACATCAGCGATGACTCGAGCAGCAATCGGGAAAGTCGGGCGCGGTCAGGCGGGAATGCCGCCACTGCCGCCACCGCCACCACCTCCACCACTGCCGCCGCTCTCGAGGCCGGGGGTCCAGGGGGCGTCGGTGGGTGGGCTCACCAGGCGCTTTTCGAAGATGGTCACAATGTCAGCAATCGTGGTGGCACCCTCGACCGACATCTGCTCGCCCGACGACTTCGGGAAATACACGCCGATGAACAGGGGTCCGCGGCGGAGGTAGACGACCAGCGTCGAGGTTTCGTTGCCGGTGTCGTCGGTGCGGGTCACAAGATACGCCAGCCTGTCGACTCCCGGGGTGCTGGCCCATGACGAGTCGACGTCGCTGGTGAGAGTGGTTGACACAGTGCCGCCCGTGGTGGGGTCGGGCACGGGCGCGCTGGGGCAGTCCTTGGCCGAGGCCCGAATCTCGTCGAAGGCCTGGGCGGTCGCGGCGTCGGACTCGTACCGCACCGCCTCGGTGCTCAGTTGGGTGTCGCCGGCCGAGTCGACGGCCACCACCTGGAGCCGCTCAACCCGAAGGGCCTCGCTCGGGTAGAAGGAGTCGCAGAGGTCGAGGGTGACCTCGCCCTCGACCTCGGTGCCACCGGGAATGGGAGCCACCGCGTAGGCGTCGGTGACATCCTGCGGGCGAACCACCAGGTTCTCGAGCGACGCACTGCTGCTGTCGGCGGGGGCGGAGGGCGAGCCCGAAGGAGCCGGGCTGGCAGCCGCTGAAGGAGCGTCGCTCGCGGTGGCGCTCGATGTCGTACCGTCGCGGTGGGTGAGCCAGAGTGCGGCGAGTGCGAGCACCACCACGGCGATCGAGGCGGCAATCACGCGCGGCATCGCGCCCCCGCGTGCTGCCGCGGCGGAGGCGCGAACCTCGGGCGGGGGCATCGGCGCGACCGACACGGCCGAGGCTGGCTGGTCAATGCCCCACTGAGGTGCAGGCGGCGCGGGAGAGGCGGGGGTGGCGGGCGGCGGGCCGTGGTTGCCCCGAGGCGACACGGGTGCTGCCCCAGCGTTCCCGGCCGCTCCGTCGGCGAACACGTCGGAGGTCCAGGCCTCACCCGTGAAGTACCGGCGCTGCCCGGTGAACCACGGGTCGGGATACCAGCCTGGGGGAGACCCCCGGAAGTCGTGCTCGCTCATATGCCCATCCTCGCTCATCGGCACGGTGGAGGCGCGCCAACCTCGGGCCACGCGTGTGCCACGGGGCTATCCGCGGGCTGTTCCCCCGGCTCACTAGGGGTGGGTGGCCGGTCATTCGGGTCTCGGCAATCGCTGGTAGTTCATTGAGGCCTTGCATACTCCTTACGTTGTCGTGAGACGTTTGTTCAGGGCGCAGACGTTTACCCTGAGAACCAACGCCAACGAACCCTCATCCCGCAGACCGTAGGAGCACCCGATGGACGAGAGCACCGAGCAGATGCCCGAGCAGTCGCAGGATCACACGGTTGATCTGGCCAGCCAGCCCGCGCCTCCCACCGGCCAGCCGCACGGTACGGCACCGTCGCGCCCGAGACCGGTCGACCACGCAGCGCTGCTCGAGGACGCGCTCTTTCAGGTCAAGCGCGTGGTGGTCGGCCAAGACAGGCTCGTTGAGCGCGCCTTCCTGTGCCTCCTCGCTAACGGCCACTGCCTCATCGAGGGCGTGCCCGGGCTCGCCAAGACCCTCACTGTCTCAACCCTGGCCACCGTGGTGGGCGGCCAGTTCTCGCGGCTGCAGTTCACCCCCGACCTCGTGCCGGCCGATGTCGTCGGAACGCGCATCTGGCGGCCGTCGCGCGAGGAGTTCGACATCGAGTGGGGCCCAGTCTTCGCCAACATCGTGCTGGCCGACGAGATCAACCGCGCGCCGGCCAAGGTGCAGGCGGCGCTGCTTGAGGTGATGGCCGAGCGCCAGGTCTCAATCGGCGGGCAGACGCGCAAGGTGCCCACCCCCTTCCTCGTCCTCGCCACGCAGAACCCGATCGAGTCGGAGGGCGTCTACGCCCTGCCCGAGGCCCAGCGCGACCGCTTCCTCATGCAGGTCGTGGTCTCGCACCCCACCTACCAGGAGGAGACCGCGATCGCGGGACGCATGAGCGTGCGCCCGCCGAAGGCCGAGCAGGTGCTCAGCATCGAGCAGCTTGAGGCGCTTCAGCGCGAGACCGACGACGTATTCGTGCACCACGCCGTGCAGGACTACGCGGTGCGCCTCGTGATGGCAACCCGCGAGCCCCAGGTACACGGCATGCCCGACCTCGCGCCGTTCATCGCGCTCGGAGCCAGCCCGCGCGGAACCCTCGGCCTGCTGGCCGCCGGCCGGGCGCTGTCGGTGCTGCGCGGACGGCGCTTCCTAGTTCCTCAGGACATCTACGACGTCGCACCCGAGGTGCTGCGCCACCGGTTGATGCTGTCGTACGACGCTCTGGCGCAGGGAATCACGGTCGACCACGTGCTAGCCCGCATCCTGTCCACCGTCACTGCCCCTGCGGTGCGCCCCACGCGCGATGCCTCAGGCAGCGACACGCTGGTGCTGGCGGCCGGGTGAGTTCCGACGCGACCCGGGTGAGCGAGCAGGTGTCCGACCACGTCGGTCGTGCCGCTGTGCTGCGCCAGCTCGAACTCGATGTCATCCGTCGGCTCGACGGCCGAGCCTCAGGAGATCATCACACCAGCTCGCTGGGTCCTGGCAGCGAGCGTGCGGGCGCGCGCGAGTACCAGCCGGGCGACGACGCACGGCGTATCGACTGGAGTCTCACGGCGCGGTCGCACGCGGCGCACGTGCGCACCACCGAGGCCGACCGCGAGATCGAAACATGGGTTATCGCCGACCGCTCGGCGAGCCTCGACTTCGGCACCGCGGGGCGCGAGAAGCGCGATGTAGTGCTGGCGACGGCCGCCGCCTTCGGAATTCTCACCGCGCGCTCGGGCAACCGGTTCGGCGTGATGGCATGCGGAGGACCGACGATCATCCGTCGGCCGAGCTCCACCGGTCGCACCGCGATGCTGGCCTCACTCGCCACCCTCTACGACACCCCTCGACAGGGCGCGTCCCCGGGCGAGGGGGCCGACCTCACCGCCGCGCTTGCGCTGCTGCCCCGCGTGCAGCCCCGGCGCGGGCAGGTGGTGGTGGCCTCCGACTTCCTCGACCCCTCCGACTGGTCGACTGCGCTTCGCTCTCTGGTGCTGCGCCACCATGTCATCTGCGTGCATGTCACCGACCCGCGCGAGCTCGAACTGCCCGACGTCGGAATGCTGGCCGTGGTCGACCCCGAAAGTGGCCGGCTCGTGCACGTGCAGACCCGTGGCACGGCAGTACGTGAGCGCTACGCTGCCGCCGCGCGCGAGCGTAACGACACGATCGAGCAGGCGATCCGGCTCTCCGGCGCCGAGTACCTCGCCGTCTCTACCGGGCGCGACTGGCTCACCGACATCATCGGGTTCGTGACAGGAAACCGTCGCGCCCGCATTCACAACGCGACCGAACGGCGGATTCCATGACCTTCCTTGCTGGCTGGCGATTGCTGCTGCTCGTCGTGCCGATCGCACTTCTGGTGGCGTACGTGGTGAGGTCACGGCGTCGCGCCGGTGTGGCCGCGCGCTTCAGCAGCGTCGACCTCCTCGCCTCGGTGCTGCCGAGGCGCTCGGGTTGGCAGCGGCACCTGCCGTGGGCGGCACTCATCGCGGCGGTTGCCGTGGGCGCGGTCACGCTGGCGCAGCCGGCGCTAGCGATGCGCACCCCCAAGGAGCGAGCCACCATCATGCTCACGCTCGACACCTCAGCTTCAATGTCGGCCGACGATGTGTCGCCCTCGCGCTTCGCGGCGGCCCAGCAGTCGGCGCGCGACTTCGTGCTGAGCCTGCCGGCTACCATCCAGGTCGGGCTGGTCACCTTCGATCGCAACGCGCGGCTCGCCATGCCGCCGACCACCGACCGAGCCGCGCTGCTCGGTGCGATCGACGCCATGCGCATGGGCACCGGAACAGGTACGGGTTCGGGCATCGACCTAGCGCTCGACGCCATCGGGGGTGTGCCCGCCGATGCCGAAGGCAAGCGCGCCCCTGCAGCGGTGGTGCTCATGAGTGACGGGTCGCCCACCTACGGGTCGGGCAACCTGACGCCGGAGGAGTCGGTTGTCGAAGCGTCAACGCGCGCCAAGTCTGAGGGCATACCCATCACCACGATCGCCTTCGGCACCGATGACGGCACCGTCGTCGTGCAGGGTGAGACCATCCCCGTGCCCTACGACCCGGTGGCGATGCGGGCTATCGCCGAGGCCACCGGTGGCAAGACCTTCACCGCCGAGTCGGCCTCCGAGTTGTCGGAGGTGTACGGAGAAATTGGGGGCAGCGTCGGCTACGACCTCCAGACCGTGGAGATCACCGTGGCGTTCGCGGCCATCGCCTTCCTGCTCATGGCGCTTGCGGCTGTGGCCGCTCTGGTGTGGAGTCAGCAACTGGCGTGAGGGCAGTGAGGCACCCTGTCATGGGGTGTCGCGCACGAGCAGCACACCCAGCGAGCTGATCGCGAACCCCACGAGCGCCACGGGCGCAAGCGTCTGGCCGAACAGCAGGTATCCCATCATGAGGGTCACCGGTGGCACGAGGTAGTAGAGGCTCGAAAAGCCTGCGGCGGTGCCCCGGCGAAGCAGCCAGAACATCAGCAGCACGGCGCCGATCGAGAGCGCGATCACCATCCACGCGAGGGCGCCAATGAACTGGGGCGTCCACAGCACCGGCCGCCGGTCGAAGGCCAGTGCCGCGACGAAGAGCACCGCGGCGGCTGCGGCATATTGAATGGCGGTTCCGGGAAGCATGGGAATGCCCTGGCCGTGCTTCTTCTGAAGCAGGGTGGCCACCGTCGAGCAGACCAGCGCCACCGCGCCGACGAGCACGGCCGTGGGCGCGTAGCCATCGGCACCCACGCCTGCGGCAAGTCCGGGAGCCAGCACCACGAGTACGCCAGCGAGGCCGAGGGCGATGCCGGTCCACTGCCGCCGGGTGAGCGAGGTACCGAGCACGGGTTGGCTGAGCGCGGCGACACACACCGGCTGGAGGCACACGATCAGTGCGGCCACGGCTACGGGCAGGCCCATCTCGATCGACACGAACACCGCGCCGAGGTAGCCCCCGTGCAGCAGCACCCCGATGAGGGTCGACCGCTGGTACGCCTCGCGTGTGCGCGGCCATGTTGACTGGAACACGAGTGACAAGATCGCAAGCGCGACGGAGGCCACGCTGAGCCTGATGGTGAGCAAGCTGAACGGGGGAGCGTACGGAACGGTGTACTTCGACCCAATGAATCCGGTGCTCCACACGAGCACGAAAGCGATCGGTGCGAGTCGCTCTGCCCACGTCGGCCGCACGGCCCCACCCTAGGCCGACTGACGGAGTCCCTGCGCTGAGGCCCACAGGCCGGCCGCTACTCGCTGCACACGGGTGGGTGGAGACTGGGGCCTATGTGCAGGCCGCCCACTCCACCAGCACTCCCTGCGGCCACGGTCGTCACCGAGCGACTCGTTCTGAGGGTGCTGACTTCCGACGAGTCACGGGCCATCGTCGACGGCAGACGTGAGGGACGCGCGTGGGCGGACGACTACCCCACCGAGGAAGACGTGGTGGTTGCTGCCCTCGCGATGGAGTCGGGCGAGGAGCCACAGCCGCCCTGGTGCACCTACCAGGTGGTCGAGCGTGCCACCGAAGTCGTGGTGGGCGGGGCTGGCTTCAAGGGGCCGCCGCGCGCGGGGGTGATCGAAGTCGGGTATGGGCTAGCGGCCAGTGCGCGGGGGCGCGGCTACGCGACCGAAGCGGTGCGCGCGCTCGTCGGGCTCGCGCACGACCATGCGAACAAGCTGTCGGTCGAGGCGGAAACCGACCCCGGCAACACGGCCAGCCAGCGTGTGCTTCTGCGTGCAGGATTCACCCACATGGGCATGCGCGAGGGCATGAGGTGGTTCCGCCTCGAGGCGCGACATGATGGGCGCACCAGCGCGCACGAGCAGGCGAGCTGACCCGACGCGAGGGAGGTGCGCATGGCCGTTCTGTCGATTGACCAAGGCACCTCCGGAACTAAGGCGATCGTCGTCAACGACGACGGTGACGTGGTTGCGCTGGCCGAGGTGGAGGTGCGTCCCCGCTACCTCGAGGGAGGTGGTGTCGAGCAGGACCCCGCCGAACTGCTCGAGTCGGTGCTCGCGGCCGGGCGCGAGGCCGTGGCCCGCGCCCGAGCGGCCGGGGTTCGAGTCGACGTCGTGGCACTGGCCAATCAGGGTGAGACAGTGCTGGCCTGGAACCCAGTTACCGGCGAGCCGCTGTCGCAGGCGATCGTGTGGCAGGACCGCCGGTCGGAGCCGATCTGCGCCGAGGTGGCTGCGCTGGGCGACGCTGCCGAACTCCTCGCGAGGCGCACCGGACTCGTGCTCGACCCGTACTTCTCGGCGCCCAAGATGGCCTGGTTGCGGCGGCATGTGACCCGCGAGGGTGTTGTCACCACCACGGACTCCTGGTTGGTGCACCGACTCACCGGCGAGTTCGTCACCGACGTCACCACCGCGAGCCGCTCGCTACTCCTCGATCTCGACTCGCGCCAGTGGGACCCCGAGTTGGCAACACTGTTCGGGCTCGGTGATGAGCCGCTGCCGCGACTGGTCAACTGTGACGAGGTGGTCGGCACCACCTCGGTCTTCGGCGCCGACCTGCCGGTTGCTGGCCTGGTGGTCGACCAGCAGGCGGCCCTCCTCGCCGAGCGGTGCCTCGTCCTCGGTGAGGCCAAGTGCACCTACGGCACCGGCGCCTTCCTGCTGGCCAACGCGGGTGCGGCGCCTGCGCGGTCGTCGGCCGGACTCACCGCCTCGGTGGCGTGGAGTACCCGCGAGGGGGCGCCCTACTGCCTCGACGGGCAGGTGTATACAGCCGCGTCGGCCATCCGATGGATCAGCGAGCTCGGACTCATCGGGTCGGCGCTCGAGCTCGACTCCGCAGCCTCGGCCGACAGTGACGGCGTGCTCTTCGTACCCGCGCTGGCTGGTCTGGCTGCGCCGTGGTGGCGCCCCGAGGCCCGCGCGACCCTGACAGGAATGACGCTCTCAACCGATGCGGGTGCGATCGTCAGGGCGGTTGTCGAAGGCATCACGGCACAGGTGGCAGCCCTCGCCTCGGTGTTCGCTACCGACCTTGGCAGCCCCCTCACATCACTGCGGGTTGATGGCGGCCTCACGTCGTCTCGCACTCTGATGCAGGCTCAGGCCGACCTGCTGCAGGTGCCGGTCGAGGTGTTCCCCTCGCCGCACGCGACCCCGATGGGGGCCGCGGCGCTCGCGCAGATGGCCCTCGACCACACGGTCGCGCTGGCCGACGTGCTGCCACAGTGGCGTCCGTCGGCCACCTTCGAGCCGCGCTGGTCGGCCGACCGCGCGGCCGGTTTCATGGCGGGGTGGCTGGCGGCGGCCGAGTTGAGCGCCGTGCCGGGGGGAGTGTCATGACCGAGGGGCGAACCTTCGACGTGGTGGTCATCGGTGCGGGGGTGGTGGGCGCCGCGATCGCGAGGGAGCTCGCCAGCTTCAACCTCGAGGTGGCGCTAGTCGAGGCCCGTCACGACGTGGGCGACGCCACGAGCAAGTCCAACACCGCGATTCTTCACACGGGCTTCGATGCAACCCCCGGCACGCTTGAGTCGACGCTGGTGGCGCGGGGCTTCGAGCTGCTCGGCGCCTACGCGCGCGAGGTGGGCATTCCGGTTGAGCGCACGGGGGCCATTCTCGTGGCGTGGGGCGACGACGAGCTGGCCAGCCTGCCGGGCCTGCTCGACAAGGCGGTGAAGAATGGCTATTCGAAGTGCGAGCTTCTCGACGCCCACGCTGTGTACGCGATGGTGCCGGCGCTCGGGCCGGGGGTGCGGGGTGGACTCTCGGTGCCGGACGAGGCGATCATCTGCCCCTGGACCACCACCCTCGCCTACGCCACGGAGGCGGTGGCACGTGGCGTGACACTGCTGCTCGACCATCGAGTGCTGGGAGTGCGACCGGGGGCCCGCAGCGTGGTCGAGACGAGTCGCGGCGACATCGAGGCGGGGTGGGTGGTCAACGCGGCCGGCCTCGGAAGCGACGGCATCGACGCAATGCTCGGCCACCACCGCTTCACCATCGTGCCCCGGCGCGGCGAACTGCTCGTCTTCGACAAGCTGGCCCGACCGCTGGTGGACGTGATCGTGCTGCCGGTGCCGAGCGCCCGCGGTAAGGGCGTGCTGGTGAGCCCCACGATCTACGGCAACGTCATGCTGGGGCCCACGGCTGAAAATCTCGTCGATCGCGCCGACACGTCCACCTCAGAGGCAGGCTTCGCGTTCCTGCTCGAAAAGGGTCGGGCGCTCATGCCGGCGCTGCTCGTGGAAGAGGTCACAGCCTCGTACGCGGGCCTGCGTGCGGCGACCGAGCACCCTGACTACGTGATCGAGGCCGACGCTGACCAGCGCTACGTGGTGGTCGGGGGGATTCGGTCGACCGGCCTTACCGCCTCGCTCGCCATCGCCGAGTACGTGCGTGGGCTGATGTCTGAGGCGGGCCTCGTTCTCGTTCCACGCGATGACCTGCCCCCCGCGCCCAGCATGCCGAACATCGGCGAGGCGTTCCCGCGGCCCTACCAGCGCGCCGACCTCATCGAGGGCGACAGTGCCTACGGCGAGATCGTCTGCTTCTGCGAGCGCGTCTCGCGCGGCGAGATTCGTGATGCGCTGCGTTCTTCGATCCCGCCGCGTGACCTCGACGGGCTGCGGCGGCGCACACGCGCGCAACTGGGCCGTTGCCAGGGCTTCTACTGCGGGGCCGAGGTCGAGTCGATGCTGGCCGAGGGGTCGCGATGACTCCGCGCGAGACCCACGCTGACGTCGTGGTGGTCGGCGGCGGCCCGGCCGGGCTCACCGCGGCCCGAGCGCTGTGCGAGGCCGGCGTGGG
This sequence comes from Bifidobacterium breve, assembly GCA_943329595.2. Lineage (GTDB taxonomy): Bacteria > Actinomycetota > Actinomycetes > S36-B12 > CAIYMF01 > CAIYMF01. The sequence continues at coordinate 12,788 of CALQEM020000001.1, read as the reverse complement.
CTCGGTGGTGGTGCTCGAGCGCGAGTCGGAGGCCGGGGGCATTCCGCGCCACAGCCACCACACGGGCTACGGGCTGCGCGATATGCGACGCGTGCTGCAGGGTCCCGACTACGCCCGACGCCTCACCCTGGCCGCGGTCGATGCTGGTGCTGACGTGCGCTCGGGGGCCATGGCCACCGGGTGGGCCGACGGTCTCACCCTCGAGGTCACCAGCCCGCTCGGCCGCGAACTGGTCAGCGCGCGCGCGGTGGTGCTCGCCACTGGCGCCCGTGAGCGGCCCCGGGCGGCGCGACGGATACCGGGCGATAGGCCAGCCGGAGTGCTCACCACAGGCCAGCTTCAGTCTCTTGTGCACCTCAAGGGACGGCGCGTGGGCGAGAGCGCGGTCATCGTCGGCGCCGAGCTGGTGAGCTGGTCGGCGGCGCTCACCCTGCGCGAGGTGGGGTGCGGCACGGCGCTCATGACCACCGAGCACGTCCGGGTCGACTCGTATGCGGCGTTCGCGATACCAGGCCGCCTGGCGCTGCGGGTCCCGCTTGCCACTCGTACGCGCGTGCTGCGGGTGCTGGGACGAAAGCGGGTGACCGGGGTCGAGGTCGAGGCTCTCGACACGGGGGCACGACGCATCGTTCACTGTGACACCGTCGTGTTCACCGGCAACTGGATTCCTGACAATGAGCTCGCCCGACTGCGGGGTGTCGACATAGATCCGCGCCACCTCGGCCCGCTGGTCGACACCGCCCTTCGCACCAGTGCTGACGGAGTCTTCGCCGCGGGCAACCTCCTGCATCCCGTCGACACCGCCGACGTCGCGGCCCTTGACGGTGGGCACGTAGCCGCCCAGGTAAGCCGGTTCCTAGCGGGGAACCGACGGGGAGCCAGCGCCGTTCGACTGGTCGCCGCCGACCCGCTGCTCTGGGTGGCCCCGGGGCTCATGCGCCCGGGTGACCCCGCGCCCCCTCGAGAGCGGCTGGTGGCGTGGGCGAGCGAGTACCACCGCCTTCCGCACGTCGAGGCGCGGCAGGACGGCCAACTGCTCGCGCGTCGACGCCTCCCGTGGCCCCTCGCACCGGGTCGTGCCTTCCGGATTCCATGGGGCCTGGTGAGCCAGGCCCGAGCCGACGACGGTGACGTCACCCTCTCGATCGCATGACGGCGGCCATCATCTGTGGGCTCGCGGCCTCGGTTCTGATCTCGATGAGCCTGCTCAGCTCGTCGCGCTCGATTCGCATGATCGGCAACTTCCCGGTGCTCGCCTGGGTGATGCTGGTGGGTCTCGTCGTGACGCTGCCGTGGGCTCTGGCCGATGGGGTGCCCCCCTCGCTCGCGGGAGTCGACGGCGCTCTGCTGCTGCTCATGGCGGTCTGTCAGGTGGGTGGATACCTGCTCGTCTTCGTGGCGCTGAAGGTCGGCAAGGTGGGTGTAATCACTCCCATCCTCGCCACTGAGGGGGCCGTCGGGGCGGTGTTCGCCATGCTCGCGGGCGAGCGACTAGCGACCGCTGCGCTGGTGATGCTCGCCATCACCGTGGTGGGAGTGGTGGTGGCGGGTGCGGCTAACGACCCGTTCCCGATCGAGGGTGAGCGCCCGGTGCTGGCGGTCGTCCTGGCGCTCGTGGCCGCGCTGGCGTGGGGGCTCAACCTCTACCTCATGGGCCGGCTGAGCACGTCGCTGCCGGTGAGTTGGATCGTGATGGCGCCGAGGCTGCTGGGCGTACTCGTCATCGCGCTGCCCCTGCTTCTTGCCGGGCGGCTGACGCTGACCCGGCAGGCCGCTCCACTGGTGCTGCTGTCGGGGCTGGCCGAGGTGGGCGTCAACGTGCTGATTCCGCTGGGTGCCCGCACCAGCATCGCGGTCACCGACGTGCTTGTGGCCCAGTACGCCGTGATCACGCCGATCGCGGCGTGGCTCCTGTTCCGAGAGTCACTAGGCCGGCAGCAGATCGTGGGGGCCACCCTGCTGGTGATCGGGGTGTCGGGCCTCGCGCTGCTGCACTGAGCGTGCCTCAAGCGGAGTTCCCAGCGCGATCCTCGTCCGCCCCGCCGTTCTCTGGTGTGTTCGGGCCCCAACTGTGGTGTGAATGAGCATGAACTGGTGTCCGATCGCACCACAGATCGGGAAGGGGGTGGGGTCGGGTGGGCGCGGGCGAGCGCGTGGGGGGTGAGCGCGTGGGGGGTGGCCCCTCGTCCGCCCCGGCGTTCTCTGGTGCGATCGGGCACCAACTGTGGTGTGAATGAGCATGAACTGGTGTCCGATCGCACCACAGATCGGGAAGGGGGTGGGGTCGGGGTGGGCGCGGGCACCTAGGCGGGCAGCGCCGGGGCGTCCGAGGTGGTGGTCACGTCTGCCCGCCGCTGGTCGAGGCGGTCGAGCCCCATCCGGGCGATGAACCCCACCACCGCACCGAGGATCGCGAGCGGCGTCACGGTGGGTCCCGCAGCGCTGGCGAGCAGCACCGCGAGCATCGCGCCCGTGAATGGCAGCTTCGTCATGGCCGCCGTGGTGGACGCGATTCCCACGACCACCATGCCCGGCAGGCTCAGCCCCGGGACTACGAGGGCAGCGAGCACTCCGACCGTCACACCGAGCGTCACCGCCGGGAAGATCGGGCCTCCTCGGAAGCCGCCGCCCAGCGCCGCTGCGTACGCGAGCATCTTGGCGATCAGCACGAGAAGCAGGGTGGACACCGACGTGATAGCCAGCAGCGTTCCGAGGTAGTCCTGGCCGGAGAACAGCACGGCGTCGTACGACTGGCCGGTGACGAGGTTGATTCCGATGGCCAGGAGGGCCGTGAACAGGGCGGCGGCGAAGAGCAGGGGCGTCGGCCGACGCCTGCCGGCGGCCTGCAGGCGCTCGGCCAGTTCACGCGCACCGAGGGCGACCACGGTGGCCACCACCGCCACTCCAGCGCCCCCGAGCAACTCAACGCCGGTGAGTCCGGTGAAGGCGGGCAGGCCCGGAAGGGCGAGCGAGTGGGTGCCCAGACCAGACCAGGGCCCGAGCCCGATCTGCACGATGTACCCCGAGCCGAGGGCCACAAGAATGGGCAGCAGGGCGGCGGCAGGGAGCGGCCCGAGGGCGGCGAACTCGAGGATCATGAACGCGGTAACCAGGGGGTTGCCGAAGATGGCCCCGATCGCCGCCACCCCGCCGAGTGCCATGCCGAGTTGCACCACCTTGGGGTCGCGCCCCCTGAGTAGCAGTCCGCCGAGCGCGGTGCCGCAGGCGATGAGGGGTGCCTCCGGGCCGAGCACCATGCCGAAGGCGAGCGTGGCGAGCGCGGCCACCACCACCGACGCGATGATGCGGGGGCCAGTGTCGAAGTGGAATCCTTCGAGTGGGCCGCTCCCGGTGTGGCCGGGCAGCCGCTGGGCCACTCGGACGATCAGGGCGCCCACGAGGAGGGCGACCACGACGTACCACCACGACGGGGTGCTCAGGCCGAGGTGACCAGGCAGGTCGACCCACATGGCCTGATGCAGGGCCGACTCGACGACGAGGAATAGCGAGGCCACCAGTGCCCCGCCCACGCCGAGTGCCACCGAAAGCAGCAGCAGCGGCCCCATCCGCCCGCTGATTTCAGGCTCGGCGGTTGCGAGAGGGGCGTCAGATTCGGGCTTGGGGTCGCGTGTGCTCATGAATCCGGAGTGTAGGGGCTCTATGCTTGGTTTCCGAGGGCCTGCCGTCGGCGGGTCACGAGAACCGCGCTGCTCAAGCAGCGCTGAGGCTATGGAGACCCAATGCAGCTCGGAGACTTCCTGTGGACGCTCGTCGTGATCTTCTTCATGGTGTGCTATTTCATGATTCTGTTCAGCGTCATCAGTGACCTGTTCCGTAACCACGACATGAGCGGCTTGGTCAAGGCGCTCTGGATCATCCTGCTCTTCGTCGTCCCGTTCCTGTCGCTCCTCGTCTACGTGATCGTGTACCACAACGGCATGCGTGAGCGCAGCGAGGCTGCCGCCAAGCAGTACCAGAAGGCGCAGCAGGACTACGTGAAGCAGCTCGCCGGCACCACCGACCCCGCCGACCAGATCGCCAAGGCGCACGACCTGCTCAACTCGGGTGCCATCTCGCAGGCCGAGTTCGACTCGATCAAGACCAAGGCTCTCGCCTGATCGTTGGGCACCTCGCGGCGGTCACCTTCGGGTGGCCGCCGCTGCCATGTCCGGCGCGCTAGCACACTGCACCCGTTTGGCCCTGCGGGTGGGGCCTTGCGGGGCCGATGGTGTGAAGGTGAACCTCGCGTGGCTCAGGCCGGCGGTTATCGCCCTCGTGGCTGCTGCTGTCGGCCTGCTCCCGTGGACACCGCCCGCTGGCGCACGACCGGTTGTGTCGTGGTCCGAGCCGACGGCCATTGCTGTGACGGGGCTGCGCGTGGTGGCCACCGGACTTCCCGCCGGGGTCGTCCCCCGAGTCGTGGTCACGTCGGCGGGCTCGAACTCTTTCCGAGTCGTGGCGCGAACCGCCTCGGTGCGCGTGCCCGCTCCGGGGTCCTACCGCGTCACGTTCGCCCTTGAGCGTGTGGGAGCGGCCGCCTACCGTCCTGTAGTGGGGGCAGTGACCGTGAGCGTGCTGCGCGGCTCGACGTCGCGGGTCGAGATCGCCTTTCGTCGGGTTGCGCCCGCGACTCGCACCGGCCGCTTCGTCATCAAACCCTTTGTAGGGACCGATGTGTGGGTCGATGCCGCGCGCGGCTCGGACTCGCGCTCGGGGCTCACCCGCGCGTCGGCGCTCGCCACCGTGGGCGAGGCCTGGCGCCGAATCCCGGCCGGTCGCACACTGACCCGTGGAGTCCGCATCAACGTGGTGCGCGGCACCTACCCCGCCTCGGCGCTGGTCAACTACTGGGAGCACCGCTGGGGAACGGCTTCAGCGCCCATCATCATCCGGTCGGTCGACGGCCCGCACGCCGCGCGCTTCACCGGCGACATCAACGCCTTCGACGTGCGCCACCTCTACCTGATCGGTATCGACATCATCCGTGCCGGTGATGCGTTCCACTGCGAGGCGTGCAGCTATGTGCTGCTGCGCGGCATGCACCTATCGGGTGTGGGCGGCGCGCACGAGACCGTGAAGGTGAACCAGTCTGACCACATCTACATCGAGGATTCCGACGTGCACGGCGCCGACGACAACGCCATCGACTTCGTAGCGGTGCGCTCGGGCCACATCGTGGGCAACCGCATCCACGGCGCCCAGGACTGGTGCGCGTATGTCAAGGGCGGTAGCTCGGGTATCGCCGTGGTCGACAATGAGATCTTCGGCTGTGGAACTGGTGGTTTCACCGCCGGGCAGGGCACGGGCTTCGAGTTCATGACCGCGCCGTACCTGCACTATGAGGCCTATGGCATCACGGTGGTAGGAAACCTCATCCACGACACCGAGGGCGCCGGGCTCGGGGTGAACGGCGGCTACAACGTACTGATGGCCTTCAACACGATGTACCGCGTGGGTGCGCGCAGCCACGCGGTCGAGTTCGTGCAGGGCAGCCGCAGCTGTGACGCGGCCGATGCCGGGGAGTCGACGGCCCCGTGTGCGGCCCGACGGGCCCTGGGCGGATGGGGCACCACCACGTCGGGGGGACAGTACATTCCGAACCGGCACGTGTACTTCCAGAACAACGTTGTGGCCAACCCGCCCGGCTACGCGTCGAGGTGGTCGCACTTCGACGTGCACTCGCCCACGACTCCACCCGCCGACAGCGGCGTGGCGAACCCCAGCCGTGCTGATGACGACCTGGTCATCGAGGGCAACGTCTTCCTCAACGGGTCGGGAGCCCTGGACCTCGGTTTCAACGACGGGGCCTGCGGTGGCACGAACGCGGGCTGCAGCCAGGCGTTCGTGCGGAGTCACAACGTGTTCGGTCCCTCGACCCGGGTGTTCCGCGACCCTGCCCACGGCGACTACCGCGTGCTCGCCGGCAGCACTCCAACCTCGGCCGGCATCGTGAGCCTGCGTTCGATGAGCTGGGCTGACGCACCTTCGCGACCGACCGTGCCTGCGTCGGTCTGGTCGGGGCCGGGGGTTCCGGCACTGGCGCACCCGGGGGCCTGGCGCACCGCCTGAGCGCGGCGCGCGCACGCTCAGCGATCGAGCAGCCAGGCCGACAGCGCGCTGATATAGCCCGTAAGGTCGGACAGGTCCTGCAGTCTCGCGACAACTACCCGATCATCCACGGCGACGTACTCGTGTACGAGCACGTTGCGGAAGCCGACTGCTAGGCGCATCGCCTCCGCCATGCTGCCGTCGATCGCCCCGTGTCGGGCGAGTTGTCGCATCGCGTCAGCGTTGTCGCGGGGGGCGCCCCACTTCTGCGCACTACACACGTGCTGAGCGGCGTCGATGCACGCCTCGACCGCGGTGATCATCAGGTACTTCACACCCGGCAGCCAGAGAGGGTCAGCCCGGCGATCGTCCTCAGCGAATTGCTCGCGCTCGAGTGAGGCAACCGCGTCGGAAGCCGAGCGCAAGAGCCGAGCAAGCCGCACCTCGTCAACCACGGGCAGCCGCCTCGAGGAACTCTCGGTGTGATCGCTCGATTCGGTACTTCTCATCGAGGTACACGGTACGTGTCATGGACTCCCAGCGAACTCGCGCCGTTTCATCGGCTTCCAGCACCAAGGTGCCATGGCAAGCGATGCGACCGGCCACCTCCAGTGGCGCGGAGTTGAGCACTATCAGGTCGACGCCTGGTGGCAGGTCCAGAGCGAAGCTGGAGGGCGCAGGGTCATGGAAGAGGGCGGCGAGGTCGATGTCGGAGTTCTCGTCAGCAGTACCCGTCACCTGACTGCCGTGCAGGTAGGCGAAGTATGCGCCACCAACCCGAAGGCGCTCGAGCGCACGAGTGAGGACCGCGTGATCCATAACGGCATCCTCGCACAGGGTGGCCGTCAGCACGTCGACCCGTACGCTGGGCGGCAATGGCCGTGGTGCCGCTAGCCTGCCGGAATGACTCGGACTCGCGTCTCCATCTGGGCTTACGCGGTGGTCGCACTGCTGCTCACCGTTCCGGCCACCGTCGCGATCTCCCGCGCTGACACTGGCATCGTGCGCACGGCCACGGTGGTGTCGGGGGTACCAGTGACCGTGCTCGCCCCCGACGGTGCTGTCGGGAAACTTCCGGGGGTGGTGGTCGCTCACGGCTTCGCGTCGTCGTCGACCATCATGGAGTCGCTCGGAGTGTCGCTCGCGCGAGCGGGCTACGTCGTGGCAATGCCCGACTTCCGTGGCCATGGTGAGAACGCCGCCCCGCTGCCACTCGGACCCGACGGCACCGTGCGGGCTGACGTGCTGCAGGACGACCTGTCGGTGGTGGTCGACTGGCTGGCACTCCAGCCCGAGGTCGACCCTGAGCACCTCGGCCTCGTGGGGCACTCGATGGGGGCTGGCGCGGTGGTGCGCTTCGCGGTGGCCGACGCCACCGGCCCGCAGCGCATCGACGCCACTGTGGCGGTCAGCCTTCCTTCGGCCGACGACGTGCCTGTGGGCGACGTCGCGGTACCGCGCGACCTGCTGCTGATGTGGGGGTCGGCCGAGCGACCGATCTTCGAGGCGGCGGGCGAGGAGGCGCTGAAGGCTGGCTATCCCGAGGGCGTGGTCGGACAGTCGTACGGAAGCGGGGCTGACGGCACGGCGCGCGGAACCTTCGTGGTGCCAGGAGTCGAGCACATCGGCATCGTGTTCAGCCCGGTGGCCGCGCAGCAGATGGTCGACTGGTTCGACTCCACGGTGGCCGTGGGTTCCACCGGTCACACGGTGGCCCCGGACTCGAAGGTGCTGTGGCTGCTGGTGCTGCTGGCCGGTGCCACCGTGGGCTTCGTCCCGCTGGCGAGGCTGGCCTTCGGTGCGCGCCGAGCTGAGCCGAGCGAGCACGCTCCGGTGGTGCGAGCGCGCTGGGTGATCCCGGCCACCGTGGCGTCGGCGCTGGTGGCCTCACTGGGCGGTGCGCTGCTGGCCGGCAGGCCGGCCCTGCTGCCGCTCTCGGTCGCCGACTACACCGTCGTCTGGTTCGGAGTCGCCGGCCTCGTGGGCTGGCTGATCGCCTGGTGGCTTGGCCGTCGAGGAGCGACGGGCAAGTCGGTCGATGTCCCGGGCGACGAAACGGAAGCAGCCGACAGCCGCCCTCGCGGAGTCGGACGACAGGTGCTGGCCACCCTGGCGCTCACCGCGTACCTGGTCGCGGTGCTGGCGCTGGCGTCACAGCACACGTGGTCAGACTTCGCGGTGGTGGGCGCACGTCGGTGGGTGCTGCCGGTGGTTGAGGTGACCATGATTGTGTTCTTCTGGGCCGACGAGCGACTCGTGGCCCGCCCGTCGCGCGGACGGCGCATCCTTCTGGTGACCGCCAACCGGGTGATTGTGGTGGTGGCGCTGATGCTCGCCGTAGCGTGGCTCGGGGCGCCGGGCGTGCTGATTCTGTGGGTTCCGCTGGTGGCACTCTTCTTCGTGCTGCTCGCTGTATGCGCGCACGTGGTCTCAGGACTCACGCGCGAGCGCTGGGCCCCCGCGGTGGTGCAGGCGATTCCGCTCGCCTACGTGATTGCAACCGCATTTCCGCTCATTGGCAGCTGATTGAGCAGTTGATGCGCCGCTGATGCGCCACGGCGGCTTGAGTGTGACTCACACCACTCTTTGCTGTGTTGAGTTGGTCACATTTGGCTCCGACGCACTCCCTTTCAGGTCTGAACAGTGACGAGTCAGGCACCTGTGGTGCATCCTTGCTCTACGTGCCACAGCGTCGTGAGCCACCTGACACAAAGGATTCCCGAGATGACCGTCCCCGGACTTGAGAACCCCCCCACGCGCAACAAGAAGCTGCTCGAGTGGGTTGAAGAGGTTGCCGCGCTGGCCGAGCCCGACCGGGTCGAGTGGTGCGACGGGTCGCAGGACGAGTGGAACCGCCTCACCGAACTGCTCGTCGAGGGTGGCACCTTCACCCGGCTCAACCCTGAACTTCGTCCCAACTCATTCCTGGCCCGGTCAAGCCCGAGTGACGTGGCGCGAGTCGAAGACCGCACCTACATATGCTCGGCGCAGGAAGCCGACGCCGGGCCCACCAACAACTGGGCCGACCCGGTCGAGATGCGAGCCACGCTGAAGGACCTGTTCGCCGGTTCCATGCGCGGGCGCACCCTCTATGTCGTTCCCTTCTCAATGGGGCCACTCGGCTCGCGCATCTCGCAGCTGGGCGTCGAGCTCACCGACTCGCCCTACGTGGTCGTCAACATGCGGATCATGACGCGCATGGGCCGCGAGGCCCTCGACCTGATCGGTGAAGACGGCGACTTCGTACCGGCCCTGCACTCGGTCGGCTACCCGCTGTCCGACGCCGATGGCGTGGCCCGACCCGACGTTGAGTGGCCCTGCAGCGACACCAAGTACATCGTGCACTTCCCCGAGAGTCGCGAAATCTGGTCGTACGGCTCGGGCTACGGCGGCAACGCACTGCTGGGCAAGAAGTGCTTCGCGCTGCGCATCGCATCGGCGATGGCTCGCGACGAGGGCTGGCTCGCCGAGCACATGCTGATCCTCAAGCTCACCGCGCCCGACGGCGACGTCAAGTACCTCACCGCGGCATTCCCCTCTGCCTGCGGCAAGACCAACCTCGCAATGCTCGAGCCGAGCCTGCCGGGCTGGACGGTCGAAACCGTGGGCGACGACATCGCCTGGATGCGCTTCGGCGACGACGGCCGCCTCTACGCGATTAACCCTGAGGCGGGGTTCTTTGGAGTCGCGCCCGGCACCGGCATGACCACCAATGCCAACGCGGTGCGCAGCCTCGACGCCAACTGCATCTTCACCAACGTCGCTCTCACCGACGACGGTGACATCTGGTGGGAGGGGCTCACGCCTGAGGTTCCCGCGCACCTCATCGACTGGAAGGGTCGCGATTGGACTCCTGCCTCTGATGAGCCGTCGTCACACCCCAACTCGCGCTTCACCGCGCCGGCCTCACAGTGCCCCTCGATCGCCCCCAACTGGGAAGACCCCGCGGGGGTGCCCATCTCGGCCATCCTCTTCGGCGGACGCCGCGCCACCAATGTGCCGCTGGTAAACGAGTCGCTGAGCTGGGAGCACGGGGTGTTTGTCGGCGCCACCGTGTCGTCGGAAACCACCGCTGCGGCCGTGGGTGCCATGGGTCAACTGCGCCGCGACCCCTTCGCGATGCTGCCCTTCTGCGGGTACAACATGGCCGACTACTGGAGTCACTGGCTCAAGGTGGGCGCCTCAACCGACCCCGAGAAGCTGCCGCGGATCTACCAGGTCAACTGGTTCCGCAAGGATGCCGACGGCTCGTTCCTGTGGCCCGGCTTCGGCGAGAACTCGCGGGTGCTGTCGTGGATCGTCGAGCGGCTTGAGGGCAAGGTCGGCGCGGTTGACACTGCCATCGGCCGGCGCCCGGTCGACGGCGACCTGCAGGTCGACGGCATCGGGGTCAGTCCCGAGCAGCTCGCCGAACTCTTCGCGGTCGATGGTGCGACGTGGCTGGCCGAGGCCGACCTGATCGAGGAGTACTTCGGGTTGTTCGGCGATCGGGTTCCGGGGGAGTTGCGCGATCAGCTGGCCGCTCTGAGGTCGCGACTCGCGTCTGCCTGATCGGGTGAGGCGGTCAGACTGTCAGGCGGTGAAGGCCTGCGGGTTCATCGACCTTTCAATTGCCAGCTTGGCCGCTGAGGCTCCGTCGCCCGGGAGGCGCGGATACTGCTCAACCGGAATGCTGGCGTAAATAGCCTCACGCTCGGCCTCGGTGAGACCGCCCCACACGCCGTACGGCTCGCGTGCCCTGATCGCGTAGTCGGCGCAGTCGAGACGCACGGGGCACCCAAAGCAGATCGACTTGGCCACTACTTCGCGCCGCCGACGGGTGCGGCCACGCTGGTCTCCGGGGTGGTAAAACATCATGACGTCGTGGCCGCTGCACGACGCGTGGTCTTGCCAGCGCCACACCGAGTCTGCGGGCACCTGTGCGGACGACTGCGGTGGCACTGTTCCTCCAGGTGACAGGATTTCAAAAAGGTAAGTTATCAGCGGTGTTGAATGTCGACAAGGGGTGGGGTGTCCCTCGACGCCGCGAGCGCCCTGCCCCGGTACGCTCGAGCAGTGACCTTGATGACAACCCCTCTTGAGCCCCTCGGGCCCCACGAATCGCCCTCCCTCGAGGGTGACACCCTTCTCGAGGATCGGCCCGACCTCCGACTCGACGATGGCGACCACGAGCGCTTCGCGCACTACGTCAAGAAGGACAAGATCGTCGAGAGCGCGGTCACCGGATCCCCCATCACTGCGCTCTGCGGCAAGGTGTGGGTGCCGGGGCGCGATCCTTCGAGGTTTCCAGTGTGTCCTGACTGCAAGAAGATCTACGACGGCATTCCCTCGGGCCCCGGTGGCGCCGGCGATGAGGGATGACCTCCGCGGCTGACCGGCCGACCTCTCGCGGTGGCCAGCCAGCGTCACCGCGCATGCTCGACGATCAGCACCGTGCGATCACTCTCGGCATCGTCACGTTCGTGACCCTCGTGGCGTTCGAGGGAACCGCCGTGATCACCGCACTGCCCGTCGTCGCGCGCGACCTCAACTCGGTGGCCTCGCTGGCCTGGATCATCAACGCGTTCGTGGCGGCTTCGCTCATGGGCCAGGTGCTCGCCGGTGAGTGGGGCGACCGGCTCGGGCCGCGTCTGCCTCTGCTCTTCGGAATCGCGGCCTTTGGGCTCGGCGGCCTCGTTGCCGGAATCGCCACGGCCTTCCCGGTGCTGATCGCGGGTCGCGCGCTGCAGGGCCTGGGCGCCGGGGGGATGATCGTGGTCGCATACGTGATCATCGGGCGCGCCTACCCAACCATCCTTCGCGCGAAGGCCTTCTCTCTTCTCTCGGCCGCGTGGGTACTGCCAGCGATTGTGGGCCCCGTCATCGCCGGCTGGCTTGCCGACTCGGTCTCATGGCGCTGGGTGTTCCTCGTGGTGGTGGTCCTCATCTGGCCCCCGCTATTCCTCGTGCTGCCCAGGCTGCGCCAGTTCGACGGAGCCCACTCCGACGAGCCGCGCCGCACGGGCAGGGTACGCGCCGGAGCGCAGGCAGCCGTCGGGCTGGTCGCGGTGCAAGACGCCGCACAGCGCGGCACCTGGGTGGGTGTCATCGAAGCGGCGGTGGGACTCGCGCTGCTGGTGCCCGCGCTGCTGGTGCTGCTGCCCGCGGGCACCCTGCGTGTGAGGCGCGGACTGCCCACCGTGATCGCGGTGCGCGGGCTCATGGCGGGCGCGTTTTTCTCGGCCGAGGCGTGGATCCCACTCTCGCTGCAGACGGTGCGGGGGGTCTCCACCACCTGGTCGGGGCTCTTCCTGGCGTGTGGCGCCATCGGCTGGGCCAGCGGTGCCTGGTTCCAGGGGCATGCTCCGGTGTCGTTCACGCCGGCCCGGCTCGTGCGAATCGGAAGCACCCTCGTGGTGGTGTCGCTGGTGACCCTGCCACTCTGCCTGGTGCCGGGGCTTCCGGTCGCGGTGCTGGTGCCCTCGTGGCTCATCGGTTCACTGGGAATGGGAATGAGCGTGAGCTCGCTGGCCACGCTGCTGCTCGACTACAGCGCGCCCGGAGAACAGGGCGCGAACTCGGCGGGACTCCAGGTGGCTGACTCGTCGGGGGTGGTACTCATCACCGGCATCACTGGCGCCTTCTTCGCGGCCTCGGTCGCGACGGCGGCCCCGGGCGGCGTCGTGTTCGGCGTGATGTGGATGGTGTCAGCCTTCGTCGCTGTGCTGGCGGCCCTCGCCGCGGGCCGCCTGCGACGCCCC